>JAEZJK010000022.1 GCA_023415835.1 Bacillota bacterium | reverse complement strand
ACCTAGCAAAGCAGTGCCGGACCATGGATGATATTTCTGACAAACTCAAAGAGATATTCAAAGACACCCTTCAGGAAGTATTCGAAGCCGAAATGAACGAGCATCTTGGTTATGAAAAGCATAGTTCCAAAGGGGATAAGTCAGGTAATAGCCGAAATGGTTGTGGAACGATAGATAGGAATTTCCAAGTCTTTATGGGGAGAGGTAAGAAGAAGTTGTCTAAGTGTCGTTTCTCTGGGATATCTTCTTCAATAACGTAATTTTGAATATACTCCAGTAATTCTGAACGAATCTCCGAGGGCAGGTTGATTAAAAGATGTAACAGTTCTTTATCCGATCCGGTTGCCAGGCCGACAAAGACCGATGCCACATCAGAACAAGACGTGATTTGTTTTTGATAGTCCGCGATGATCTCTGATAGTCTTTTTTGCAGATCTGTTTTCTCATCCCATAAAATACTCATGGTAACCACTTCCTCACCTCCATTTTAATATGGAATAATTATTGAAGCAAGTTTTGCTTTATAATATTTCCAGAAGATAAAATTATAACCAATAACATGTTACGGCATCAAATTTGTATCTCCCATTTCAGTAAATTCCGGCGTTGGTTTGGAAGGTGGCACTTTGCACTTTGAAACAGGGTAACCACCATGCTTTGGGGGCTATTTTGGATCTTCCTTTGTTTTTGTGTTCTTTGTACAGGGGGTTAAAACAGGGATAAGTCAAGCTGAGTTTTACGTGTAACTAGCTACGTATAATCATCTTTTGCCTAAGTTTTTCCAATTGGTAACCGATAACTGGAATGGCAGGATAAATGTCGAGGGACTAAAGGCAACCCTATCCCTCGTATAGAGGTTTGCTCAAGGAAATGCTTGATTATAACGAAATAATGGAGAAGAACTGTGATCAGGCAATGGATTATTTGGAGAAAAACGTGCCTGAACTAGCCGAATTTCGGGAAGAGGTTAGAAAGGCTAGTAATGGTAAAGTAAATGTAATGATGGGATTAGATGGAGTTCAGGATAAATATAGTAATGATGAATATCATGATTATTATTGCATTTATGAAGGAGAGAACCATCCGGATCATACAGTCAGATGGCAAACTGTTTAAGTGAACCGGATTTAACTAAAATTCTTGTGGATGATGTAATTTCGGGTAATATTATTTCAGTTGATCGGTGGAGGACAATGAATAAATAATGAGGAGTGTAAAATATGAAAAAAAAGAATCTGCTTGTAATTATATGTATCTCAATATTTATTATGAGTGTACTATTACTATGGAAATTTGACTTTAAAATAGATAAAAAGCAAATACAATCCAATAACAGCCTCGATTCAAGTAATACATATGAAGAAGAAAAACCAAAAAGTGAATTAGATGAATTAAATGATACTTTGGCCCAATTATATCAACAAGGTCAATATTCCCAAGCATTAGATTTGGCTAAGAAAATGCTAGATTTAACTAGGAAGTCTTATAGTGGAACACCTGATGAATTAAAGGCAATATATAATCTTGCTGTAATAAGTGCGGACAATAACGAGCAGGAAATGGCTGATAAACTTTTTATGGAAGCTAAAGAAAAGGTAGACCAAGTTTTAAATGAGAATAACCGAGATTTCATTAAAGGAATTGGGTATGGGTATCAAAAATATTATAAAGATTTTATATTAGGTGGATTAAAAATTGGTGATTCAGAAGATGAAACTATAAAGTTATTGGGGCAACCTTTACAAAATGAAAAAGGAAACATGGATCATTATTTCGAAGGGAATATTGAATATAAAAATTATATGTACGATGGTATTTCGATGCAATTCTACAAAGATGAAGATAGGTTTTATATTGCAGATCACTTAAAGATAGACACATATAAATATTCTACCTTTAGAGGTTTAACAGTTGGTGATAGTGTTGAAAAAATATATTTAGCTTATGGATATTCAGAACCAGGCGATAATAACTCGGTTGAATATCAAGTAATGTATAAAACAAGTGATGGAGTTAATCGTTGGCAAGCTATTATTTTCGAGTTGGATTCCTCAAATAAAAAGGTTAAAAGTATTAAAATAAGGCCAGTTTATGATTGAAGAGTAAAACAATTATTCAACATAAATCAAACCACAGTAAGCATAGGCACAGAGTAAAATCTCTCAAATCTTTGGTTTAAAGGATTCCTCTGGTGTTCCCCGTGTTCTCTGTGGTTATTTTTATCTACGGCTTTTTTGTGAAGATAAAACATAGGGAGAAAAAGTTTTAATAAGGGAAACTCGGGGGAAAAGTGATGGGGATAAATTTATGGAAATTTGGAGGATATATTTGTAATTAGGAAGAATTAAGAATAATGTAATTTTTAGGTGCATTAATTTGGAGAGATGAAATGCAAGAAGAATTAATAAAACTAGCTACATTTATTTGGCCGATTGATGCCTATTTATTAAAAATGAGATTGGAAGCAGAGGGAGTAAGTTGCTATATTTTTGATGATAACATTATCAGTTTAAATTAGTTATATTCTTATGCGGTTTGGGGAGTGAAACTATACATAAATTCAAAAGATGTTGAAAAAACGTTGGAGATCGTGGACCAAAAACCTGTTGAGGAAGATAAATGCCCTAACTGTGATTCAAATAATTTAAAATTTAAAAGAATATCCGGTTGGTTGCTATTAGGAGGTTTTTTGATATTTGGCGTTCCGATATTGTTTCTTAAAGGGACTTGGAAATGTAATGATTGTGAATATAGATGGGTATTAAATGAAAACAAAATCAGGGCGAATTATGAATTTCGAAAACGCACCTGAGCGTGAAAGATGGAACTCAGCGATAAAAGTACTATATCCAGAAGAAGAAGAAAAATGAATCTTTAAAAAAGGATAATAAGTAATCTACAATAGTTTTACTGGAGAATAGTCAGAGTAATAATAGTCAAGAAAAAGAGGTAGTAAAGAAATGAGTCAAGGTTATGATAATCCTATTCAAAAACGTGATGAGGATTACTTAGGTAGGTGGGGTTTTGCAAATGAAATATTTCAAATTGCTATGAATAGCCCTGATGAATGGCCTGTTCGAATAGGTATTTATGGAAAGTGGGGCTCCGGGAAGACATCCATTCTATACCTAATTGAACAAATTGCTAATTCTGAAAACCATATTATTATTAGGTTTAATCCTTGGAAATATAATAATACTAATATAATGTGGAAAGAATTTGTTTTAATTTTACACCGTTCTTTAAAAAATTATGATTCGAATTTGAAGAGATTTAGTTTCAAAAAAGAATTTAAAGCTTTACTTTCTAACTCTACTGAATTTATTAAATCGTTATCTAAAGTACATGAAGTATCAGGAGCTATTACTGATGCAGGGTATTCTGTTATAAGTAGGTTTGTTGAATTTGGTCAAAAGGACCTTCAAAAATTAAGTAAAACTATTAATAATAAAAAAATATTCATTTTTATTGATGATTTAGATAGAACACATCCAAAACTTATTCCAGAATTACTTTATTCTGTTAAGGAATTACTTGATTTACCAGGATTTATTTTCATTATGTCATTTGATCCAGAATCAGTGGGTCAAGCTTTAAAGGAGTTTCATTCTGGCTGGGGAGATGGGATTAAGTTTTTGGAAAAAATAATAGATTTTCCAAAATGGGTCCCCGTTCCATCTAAAGAAAATCTTTGGTTACTTATTAATGCAGATATCGATAAATATTGTTCTTTTATTAACCGAGAAGCATTAGCTAATATATTTGAATTTTTACCGGAAAACCCACGAACTTTACGAATGTTTTTAAGACAAATTTGGAGTCTTAAACCTTATATTTCTCGGTTTGATGAATCAGAAATACAATGGGAGGTTTTATTTTTATTTGTTATACTAAAACTTTTAAAACATGAATTAATAAAAGAATTACTAGATAATAAACCTTTGGTGGAAAAAATTACTTCAATAAGATTAGATGAAAGGGAAATTGGAGAAGTTGAAAAAATTTTATCGCATATTTATTCAAAACTTCAAATTGATGAACCCTTAAAAATTGAATTAACAAACCTTATTCTAGAGATAGGGAAACATATTCCTTTATCCATGAGTAACGAAACACTCATTTTCCATGCCTATTTGGGAGAGCAGTCTCCAATAATTACAGGAAAAGAATTTGATTTGTTTTTAGCATCAATAGGTGATGACTTTACATACACCAATGTAGAGTCATGGATAGTCGAGTTCTCAAAAAAACATGATTATTCTTGGAATCTTGTTTTTAAATCATTATTTAAAAAACTGATTGATTTTAGAGAGAATATACTTAATATGGCAGCAGATGCAATAGCTATTGAAAATTTAAATGCCCATCTTGAACAAGCAGAAAAGAACCTCAGTTTAATTTCTATTATGTCATATGAGTTAGAAGGTTTTATAGGAAAAACTAATTTGGATGTTGAGGATTTTGATTTAGTTTTAAAGATGATATTAAAATGGGTTCAATTTGATGACTCTGATAATTATATCAAGATAAGAAATGACGAAAAATTATTTATTCAAATATTGGTAAGGGAAGCAACTTTATCACCTGTTAAAATGCTTAATAAAATAAAGCCGTGGGAGTTATATCCTCCAGAAATAGAAGGGATGGAATTAAGAAAGCAGATGATAGATGAACTTTCAAATATTTTAGAACCCAAAACAGTAAATCACCTTTTACAAAAGTTTGAAGAAGAAAATGGTATACAAAGATTTAGATTTATGAGTAATCCAATTTATGAATATGTTTTTTTTAGAAAAGAGAGTTGTTTCTGGAAAGAACCAAATTTAGGAAATTTTTTAAACATCTTGAATAGAGCAAGAGAAAATCGAATTATACAAGATAATTTGGTAGAACTTATTCTAATTTCTGAGTATCTGACAAAACGTCAGACAAGTATCTTTATTTCGGAAACAGAAATCTTTGATAAAATTTGGTCTAGTGCTTTAAGTAGACCTTTCAACCCAAGATATATATATTCCCTAAACAGAATCCGTATTGATTTTGAACAGAAATTTGAAAGGACATTAAAAGTTCCAAATTGGTGGACTGCTTTTTTTGCTGATCAGCAAAAAAGCGAATTAAAACCGGAATTAATTCACGATGAAGGAAGGGAAAATTAGAAGTGGTACCTATGGATTGGTTTGTTTTTATTCAAAATACAAGCTACTTTACTATTGCAGTTGGTGCATTATCATGGCTTTCTAAAGTATTATTTGATAGGTATTTAACAATCAATATTGAAAATCATAAGAATAAATTATTATTAGAACTCGAAAAGCATAAAGAAGATTTAAAGAAAAATTCTATCGAGTATCAAATTAGATTTAGTAAATTACATGAAAAACAAGCTGAAGCAATTGAAGTACTATATCTAAAGTCAAGAAAAATGGGGGAAGATCTTAAAAATTATTTTGATATATTTAGTGATGATAATCGAGAGCAAGTTTTACAGAGTTGCGAAGAATTTAATAACTATTTTGATTTAAAAACATTATACTTTAAAGATGAGACATGTAGGAAAATAAAACATTTATTAAGTGAAACACATGTTACTATAAATCAAATCCAAAGATTATACCATGATTTATCCGCTAACCCATTTGCCCAGGAAGAAAAAAATAAAATATCTTCTAAGATTCATATTATGATTGAAGAAATTTTGCCTGATATACACAAGGAGTTAAAAGAAGAATTTAGAGTTATACTAGGTGTTTAACAATTAGTTTTCTATATACATTTAACATCTTTGAAAAAAGTTTTAAGAGGTCAGGTTTTGAATCACATAATTACAGTAAATTTACTGTATTTTTAAAAATATAAGTTTTATACTGGTCGTAAATAATTAGTTGGTCAATAATTATTAAATAGTCGGTAGATATATTCCCCCATACCTATCATATTGAGTGTGTGGCGAGAATCGAACGACGGTAAGGGATGAGAACATTGATAATATGCCCGTGATGGTAGATATATTAGGAACATATCCATTAACCGGCTGTACTGAAATCACTTGGATATTAATTAGTTATGATCTAAAACCTCCGCCTTAATGATAGCTTATCCTTTTATTATCATTTTTGATTCTTCCTCCCAGCCAAATAATCAATTGATACTTCAAAAAAATTCGCAATCCTTGTTACAATATTAATTCCCGGTTCTCTTTGATTTTTTTCGTAGCGGCTTAAGGTTTGCTTTTTGGTAGCTATTTTCTCGGCTAACTGCTCTTGGGTTAATTGATGTTCTTCCCGAAGCTCTTTCAGCCGTTGTGCAAAAATTTCTTTTGGTTCCAACTCGATTTTCACCACCTAGGAGTGATTTTATCATAAGAAAATAGGGAAAGCAATTTGGCATTGACAGTCACCGAACGGTGATTTATAATTTAAGTAATTAGTCACCAAACGGAGACAAAATAGTTTCGATAATTTATTTTTAAACAGCTAACTAGCATTCATAATTAACCATCAGTTGTTAACTGTGAACTGGTAACAAATTATCCTAATAACCGTCGGAGGTAAACCAATGCTAACCGACTCTCACAAAGGCATTCAAGCCATGATCCTCGAACACATCATGCACATCCATGATACGATTCTTTTTTACGACCCGGAATACAATCAGCTGGGCGAACGCCCCGACGAACTGCTGAAACAGATCAAGGAGAAGCTCAACCCAGAGGACCGGAAATTGCTCCGGGAATACGACGAGGAATGGATTAAGCAGATTAACCGGCAGGATGAGGTCATCTACACCCAAGGGCTAATGCGGGGAATCGCCATCGGATATTGGACGGCGCTGATCGGAAATGGACTGGGGGAGATAAAAGTTTGAAGGGCAATAATCCGTAAAATCCTGACTAAACCCTTTGCTGTCAAAAATTATTGCAAAAACTAATAAATCGTTGGTATAAAAACAGTCTAATTTCGTCCAGGGGATGGGCGGTCATCCCCTAGGACCTACCCACCCGCCGGGGGTAATTGTCCCCCCGGACCCCCGCAATAGCTCCGGTTCATCCGTGAACCTCCGAAGGAAAGGCTTGCGCCATTTAAATAGCCGCGTCCGTCCTAAACGCGGCTTCAGGGTTGTTTTAAGCCACCGATGGCGTGGAACGTCCCTGTTCCCGTGCCACGCGCCCGACCTCCTTGCCGGGCGGTGCTATAAATAAAACGCTCTTAAAAAAGCTAGATTACTTGCTTTCATAAAGACTCCAAGGATGGAGTCGAGCGACGGTTCTTGTGTGTCCAGCGAAGCTGGACCATACTAACGGGTGAAAGTCCCGTCCCGGTAATCACCAAGGAGCCGGGTAGCTAATCCCGGTGCGCCGTAGAAATACGGGTTACTAAGCGGGATGATAAAGCACCTGTAAAACAGGGCGAGCAAAGACATAGGCCGTAACATAAAGTGAACTCTGCCGCATCGTAAGTCGGACCGGTATATTCGCTCCAAGGATGGAATAAAGCAATATGCCGCGACAAAAGGGAGCCGAGCCTGGAAGAAGTGGGCGAAGGCCATGGAAGACGGGAAGACCTTGGAAGCACCGTCGAAGAACCCTTCGGTGTAATGGAGGCGGCATGTATCGAAAGTATGGTTCGGAACTGGAGAGACCCTATCCTGCACAACAAAAGTTGTAAATCGGAATCATATAAGCCAGAAGGCGAAATTGACGACGGCAGGAAGGGAGTCAGAGGGGTTCATAGTACCGAAGAAAATACGTACAACATAACCGTAGCGAGGGAAGGAACCCTGCTTCATTCAAGCTATTCTAAGGAGGTAAGAGCGAGTGAATGCCCGTAAGGCTAACAACACCATCGAAAAAGTTCGACAACTCCAAAGAAAGCTCTACCTTGCAGCCAAGAAAAACAGCAAGCGAAAATTCCATGCCCTTTACGACAAGATAAGCCGGGAAGACATACTTCAGGAGGCATGGAAACGAGTTAAGACCAATGGGGGAGCCGGAGGAATAGACGGAATCAGCCTAAACGACGTAGAAGACTACGGAGTGGAAAAGCTATTGGCTGAAATACGACAAAACCTCCAAGAAGGTAATTACCGCCCCAAACCCGTCAAACGAGTGTACATACCAAAAGCGAATGGAAAGAGAAGGCCATTGGGTATCCCGGTAATCAAAGACCGGATTGTGCAAATGGCGGTGAAAATCGTCATTGAACCGGTCTTTGAAGCAGACTTTAAAGAAAGTTCCTACGGATTCCGGCCCAAAAGAAATGCCCGACAAGCACTGGAAATCGTAAGAAAAGCATGTAACAACCAGGGCTGGTGGGTGGTTGACGCCGACATCCAAGGATACTTCGACAATATCAACCATGAGAAACTGATGAAACTGGTTGAAATGCGTATCAACGACCGAAGGATACTGAAAATGATACGGCAATGGCTCAAGGCTGGAGTAATGAATGAGGGAAAGTACGAAGAAAGTGAAATCGGAAGCCCTCAAGGAGGCGCCGCTACTAGCCAACATTTATCTGCACTATCTGGACACCGTTTGGGAGAAACACGGACACACATTGGGAAAACTCGTACGGTACGCCGACGATTTCGTAATCATCAGCAGAACCAAGAAAGATGCAGGACATGCATTAGAATTGGTAAAAGCCGTAATGCAACGGCTGGAGTTAAAACTACATCCGGAGAAAACCAGATTGGTACTGATGTGGGGAGGCCGGGAAGGATTTGATTTTCTAGGAATGCATCACAGAAGCATTGTCATCCATATAGATAAAACCCGGAAATATCAAGCCACGTATCAATTCCCGAGCAAGAAAGCCATGAAGAAAATGCGGGGAGTCGTAAAAGAGGAATTAGCGCGCCGCTCAACTTTAAAACTGGACATCAAAGAAATGGTGGAAAAGCTAAATCCGAAGATACGGGGCTGGCGGAACTACTACGGGGTAAATACGGCTAAACAATGGTTGCGAAAAGTAGACTGGTATATACTCCAAAAATTTACCATCTGGTATAACAAAAAGAAGCAGAGAAGTTATCATTACTCACGGATAGCGATGGTTAATCAATTGCTGAATGACAAGGGCTTACAAAGACTTGCTGAAGTATTCGAATGCTGAAGGTGAAGAATGTCGGAAAGCCGGATGAGGGAAAACTTCACGTCCGGTTTGATGAGGAGGGGCAGGTCCGCCCTGCCCTTTACTCTATTCCAGGAGGGAAAAAAGCGGTCGCCAACGGAAGGCTTAGCTTGGTTGCCAGGCAGTTTGCCATGGATGTATGGTCCAGGATGGGCCGAACTAGCGGAGGACAGGGAGGTCCGAGAGCGGGCGGCGACATTCAAGAACCGGGATGAATAAAGGGAGGTTCGGAACCGTAGGTCTCCGACGCCTTTTTGGTTACTTTTGGGGCGCGTCAAAAGTAACCCGCCGCCGGAACAGTGGACCAACAGAATAGACGCAAAAACGAATTTGAAAGTTGAAATAACCCAAACAATGCTTTTCCGTGTAACGCGCCACGATCCCAAACGCAAAGGACTGATCCTAATGTCGTCTTCCATTAACTTTTACACCCTCAAACAAATCCGCCTCTCTCACCACCGCTACGATCTCAACCTCCAAGTTACCAACCCCCAAACCTGCCACTAATTGTTAGACCTACTTCTCAACCTTAAATACGAACCAGTTGAAAAATTCGGCATTATCTCCCTCAATACCAAACACAAGCTCACCGGCCTCCATATCCTGGCCCAGGGCAGCCTCGAATCGGTCATCGTCGAACCCAGGGAAGTCTTCAAAGCGGCCATGATTAATAATGCGTTTGTATCCAATTTGCATTCAACCTTCAGTAAAAATGACAGCCAAAATAACTGACTTTGGGGGAGATTTTGCATATTAGGTTGATTGATCATATTATTATTGGGGAAGGGAAGTATTTTAGTTTGAAGGAAGAGAAGCTGTGGTAATTTTGATATAATGAAGAAAAAAGAATGGGCGTGAAAGATGCATGATAACGTTGAAGACTAAAGCGGAAATAGCCAAAATGAAACGGGCAGGCGAATTATTAGTGCTATGCCATAAGGAAATTAGGAAACTGATTTGTCCCGGGATATCAACTTTAGAAATTGACCGGTTCGTAGAGGATTTTCTAAAAAAACATGGAGCAACCCCGGAGCAGAAAGGGTATCATGGATATCCCTTTGCAACTTGCGCCGCGGTAAATGATGTGATCTGCCATGGGTTTCCCGATCAGAAGCCATTGGCCGACGGGGATATTGTTGGTATTGATATCGTGGTAAATCTAGATGGCTGGTTGGCTGATTCGGCCTGGTCTTACCCGGTGGGAAACGTAAATGATAAGGCAAGAAAACTGTTGGATATTACCAAACAATTGCTTTATCAAGGAATTGAAAAAGCGGTTGCGGGAAATCGCGTCGGAGATATTTCGAATATTATTCAAACCCTGGCGGAAGCCAACGGTTATTCAGTGGTCAGGGATTTTACCGGACATGGAATCGGCCGGTACATGCATGAAGATCCTCTAATACCCCACTTCGGCCCAGCCGGCAGAGGCCATCAAATCAAGGAAGGCATGGTATTTACCATTGAACCGATGATCAATGCCGGAAGTTATCAATTAACTATCGATTCCTCCAACGGCTGGACCGCTCGAACTAAGGATGGGAGCTTATCCGCTCAATACGAGCATACCATCGCCATCACCGAAAACGGGCTGTTGATCTTAACCGAACAGGATTAGTAGAGCAACTTAAATAAGATATAAGAAGAAACTCGCTAATCCGATAAAAAATGTACAATATTTTAAGCTAGAATAAGGTCTATAAATAAAGATTGCCAATTCTAATACATCAAACGTTCTAGATTAACTAACTTGGAGAGATAACAAAATGATCGAGCTTACCTTCGAAAAACTTTCACGATTCGACCGGGTCGCGGAGCCTTGTTCAATAGCGGTTCCATTTGCTTCGGGAGTGCTCTGCGATCCCTCGGGAGTTGCCATTCGAGACGCGGGGCAACCGCTCCCGATCCAGTTGCAAGTCACCGCCAAGTGGCCGGATGATTCGATCAAATGGCTCTTCATCGACTTTCAGGCGGACTTGCCGGGCAATGCTAATAAAAGTTTTGAACTGGTCCTGGATGGAGCCAAGAGGCCGGAACCGGGAAAAACGGTGGCGGTAAGCTATCGTAACAATGGTGGCCTCTTGATTAATACTGGCGAGCTGGAGCTGGAGTTAAACGGACCCGGCGAAACCGATCTTTTCGGCCGGATCAAACATGCCGGTGATACTTATGGAAAAGGGTCCTTTGAAGGACCCTTCATCGGGAGCTTTAAAGGGATTGAATGGACGGCGGAGATCGACCAAACCGGTTGGCGGGTGATTAAGCCCGGCCCTTTGGTGACGGTGGTACAAGCTAAGGGGAAACACCGTAACAGCTTGGGTGAATATTTATTAGATTTTGAAATCGAGATTACCGCCTTTGCAGGAAAACCATGGGTTCAAATGGATTACCGGATCATTAACCGGGAACCGAATTCCGGGATTTTATTGGAAGAGATCGGTTTCAGCTTCCGGGATCAATCAAATACCAAGCGGCAAGTCAAAACCGCCCTGGCCACCTCCAATTATTTGAGTAAGATTCAAACCGGGACAAGCGATCAAAAGTTAGCGTCCCTCATTGACGCTGACTATTTACTATATGATTCAAACGAACAGCTACCGGAAACCTTTTATGGGACCTATTGGGCCGCTTGGCAGGCTTCCGAGTCGAACGGGATTTGTATCACCCATTATCAGGCTTATCAAAATTTCCCTAAATCATTTAGAGTTGATGGCGATGGGATTTATGCGGGGATTTTACCTAAAGGAAGCAGTATCCAGCTCTTGCAGGGAGTATCCAAGACCCACCGTTTGTTGCTTCATTTCCATCAAGCCGAAGCCGACTGGGGAACGGTCAATTGCCGGAGTCTCCAGTTCCAGCTTCCGGACCGGCCGGCGCTCAATCCGGCTGTCTACCGGGATGCCGGCGTTTTTGAAGATATTTACGTTTCCGGAAAAGTGGACTGGGTGGAGCGGGGTTTCCTGAATATGGCCGATTCAAGGGTGCGGGCTTACGGGATGCTAAATTGGGGCGACGCCCCCGATGCGGGATACACCGCCCAAGGCCGGAGCAACGGCAATTTAGTCTGGACCAACAACGAGTATGACTTTCCTCATGCCGCCATGTTGCTCTATACCAAGACGGCAGAACGCAGATTTTTGGATTATCTGCTAGTATCGGCCCAACACTTGATGGATGTCGATATTTGTCATTATAGCGAAGATCCTCTGCGTTTCCAGGGACAAATCACCCACTCGGGCCGGCATGTAACGGGAGAGGTAACACCCTGCCACCAATGGGTCCAAGGCTTGCTGGATTTTTATCATATTACCGGTGATAACCGGGCTTTGGAAATGGCATTGGGCATAGGTGATAATGTGAAACGCCTCTTGGAGCAACCGCGTTATCACGGCGCAGGCGGAATTAACGCCCGGGAAACAGGATGGGCTTTAAGATCGCTGGTTGCCCTTTACCAAGAAACTAATGACCCGAAATGGCTGGACCAATGCGAGTCGATTGTCGATCATTACGAGACTTGGGAAAAACAATACGGCGGTTGGCTGGCGCCATATACAGACCATACTGTGATCCGGGTGCCTTTTATGATCGCAATTGCGGTCAATAGTTTAATCAGATATTACCGGGTTAGCCCTCAACCGAGAATCAAAAGGATGGTTGTTGACGCCGTCAGGGATTTAGTGGATAATTGCCGGTTGGAGAACGGTCTTTTTTACTACAAGGAATTACCCAGTCTTCGCCGGAACGGTGGCAATACTTTAATCCTGGAAGCTTTGGCTCACGCTTTCGAGTTAACGGGAGAGGCGCGTTTTCTGGAAGCGGGGTTGCCCACTTTTAAATTATCCGCTGCAGTATCCCGTAGTTTTCCCGGTTCTAAACAAAAAATAGAGGATGCGGTGATCCAGTGGGGAGGAGCGGGGCCGAAAATGTTTGCCCAAGCCTTTCCGGCGCTTGCCTATTATTATCGGGTCGCGGTTGAAGCGGGAATTGATTTAAATTCACTCGTTTCTAAGGGTCTGTAAAAATTGGTCCAAGGCGCTTTGATCCAAAACCTCGCGCCGTTGGAAGGCCAGTTCCTTATTGGAATCGTTAAGCTTCCTGAGTAAGCTGTCGATTAAAAGCATCAGCATCTTAAAGCCGGCGGCGGTAAACTTAGTGATAAACATGAAGAAATCACTGCGCTCAATGCAGATGATTTCGGTAGTAGTGGCGGCGCTAACAGTAGCTGTCCGTTTGGAATTTTGAAAAATGCCGGTTTCTCCGAAAACTTCTCCTGCGCCAATGACTGAAAGAAATACTTCCTTGCCGGAGTAAGTATCAAAGGTAGTGACATTTAACGTGCCGGAGAGGATAACGAAAAAACAGGCGCCGGTTTCCCCTTGGGAAACGATCTTTTCATCGGGGTTAAATTCGTAAATCTTGCATGTTTTGAGGAGTATCAATTTTTCAGTATCGGTCAGATAATGAAATAAAGTAATGTTGCCTAGTTTTGCGATAACTTGTTTAAAATCTTCAAACTGCAATTGTCGCAATAATTATTCCTCCTTAAAGACAATCGAAAGAAATCATATTGAAACCCGAATCTCGGGTTCGTAATCGTAATCGGAAATTGTTGATCGGGAATAAAGACGCCTACCTAATTATTCGTCACTAAGTCATTAATGGTTTAGATTTTGTTGTAAATTTAGAGAAAATTGATTATCAACTCTATTGATAAAAATGACTGTTATTAATTGATTCTAATACTGTTTTGTTTGATTTTTTTTGGTGGCAGATATAACGCCAAATAATGGAAAGAGGGAAAATTGGATGTTTCGCAAAAAATTTTGCCGGGTCTTCGATTTACTGCTGATGGTCCTATTAACTTCTCCGGTAGTGTCGATGGTTAATGCTTCTGAAAAAGGTAAAATCGGGACCGGAATTGCTGATTATATTATCAAGCAATGGCCTAATCCGGACTCAATTACCGCAAAACAATGGGAATATACCAATGGAATTATTTTTTACGGCATGGATTTGATTTACCAGGAATCAAAGGATCAAAAATATTATAATTACATAAAAAGCTGGGTCGACAAATACCTAAATCAAAAAGGGGAGATTAGCCCGATTAGGACCGGCCATAACTTAGACGTCATCCAGCCATCAAACCTATTGTTCGGTTTGTATCAAGCAAACCAAAACCCCAAGTATAGGCTGGGTGCGATCCAAACCCGAAAAAAATATGAAAATTTCCCGGTCAATTCGGAAGGAGGATTTTGGCACAAATCCAATTATCCCAATCAAATGTGGTTGGATGGCCAGTATATGGCGATACCGTTTATTGCAAGATATGGAGCGACCTTTGCCGAGCCGGGGCCGGATCGGGAATATTGTTACCGGACTTCAGTTACTCAACTTCAATTATTGGCCAAACATGCGTTGGATCCGGAGCAAAAGTTGTTATACCATGGCTGGAATGAAAATAAAACCGTAGCTTGGGCCAATCCGGCGACTGGGCTTTCTCCCGAGTTTTGGAGCCGGGGTTTGGGCTGGTATTGTATGGCTTTAGTAGACACCTTGGAACATTTACCCCCGGACTACCCGGGATATCAGGATTTGAAGGTAATTTTGCAAACTGTGGCCGTAGGGCTGAAAACCTATCAAGATCCCGGTACCGGACTTTGGTTCCAGGTTATCGCTAAGGGAAATCATTCCGGAAATTGGCTGGAGACTTCGGGAAGCGCCATGTTTGTTTATGCGCTTAAGAAAGCGGTCGCTAAAGGGTATCTTGATGGCGAATATGACCTGATAGCCCAAAAAGGCTGGGATGGGGTTAAATCGATGATTAGCTTTAATTCCAAAGGTGGGTTGCTCCTCCGGGGCTCAGTCCAAGGTATGGGGATCCAAGGCGATTATGATAATTATATCAATAAATCGACTGTGGACAACCTGCCTCACGGTATGGCGGCGGCGATGATGGCTGCAAGTGTGATGGAATATTAGAATTACAATTTTTTGAATTTGTGATAAGTAATTTTTTTAAGGTATGGAAGTTGAACTTTAAATAAAGTGAGTTTCCAAAAGATTGGCCGCTGATAAAGCGGTCTTTTTTGAACCAAGTAAAATCTCCTTTCCAGTTTAAAACTTCTTCCGGCTGGAATAATAGTTTTATTAATGGAGCGAGTTTCAGAATTACCAATAAAAATTCACAGGCAATTATAGTGTCGGCTTTATTCTGGCGATCAGTTTATTGCCTGCGAATCCGGTTCAAGAGATTGTGAAACCGTCCAAAGCTTGAGGAGGAAGGGTATGCGCTTTATTTTTTTATTTATAGCTTCAATCGGCCCCGGTTTAGTATGGTTGTGGCTGTTTTACCGACAAGATCGCTATGAACCGGAGCCGGTCCGGAAGATCTTAAAAGTTTTTTTAGCAGGGATCCTCTTGGTGATTCCCGCCGGTTTATTGGAACAAATTTGGCGCGGTCAAATCGAAGATTCCATCCGTAGTGCCAATTGGGTTAGTTTCTTGGGTTTGGCCTTTTTGGTGATTGCTTTAATTGAGGAAGCTTTAAAATCGGTCGCACTTATTTGGATGACCAGTAAAAGTCATGAGTTGAATGAGCCGGTCGATGGAGCGATTTACGGAATTACCATGGGCCTCGGTTTTGCATCATTGGAGAATCTGCTTTGGGCGAACCTCTACGGTTTTGGGGTCGCAATGCTCAGGGCAGTAGTCACCACGCTTGCCCATGCTTCCTTTACCGGTTGGATGGGGTATTATATTTCAAAGTATAAGTTGGAATCAAATCATGACATGACTATGCTGTGGAAGGGTTTTTTAGTGGCTTTAGTTACTCATGGCGCTTATGATTTCTTATTATTTTTAAGCAATCCCCTTACTTCTTTATTGGCTTTTTTATTAATCGCCGCCCTTTTGGTTCGCTTGTACCAGGTAATGCAGTCCCAAGTTGAACGATCCCGGTTTAAAGTTTAATTATATATGTCGCAATAAGCTTCTTGGATCAGCTTGGAATATTGCGACATATTTTCCTTGATTCATATGTTGAAAAAACCCAATAATTTTGCCATTCACATCCGGTATTTGGGATGTGAATGTTTTACGCAAAACTTTTTTCAACATATGCCGCTTTGGTATCGCTTGCTCTCCCCCTTGCGTTCTCACCACTCTTTCTGATATACTTTTAAAGGTAAATCGGAAAGAGGTGTTGGTAATGTCTGGCCATTCAAAGTGGGCGACGATTAAGCGTAAAAAAGAAGCGACCGACTCTAAAAGAGCCGGTATCTTTACTAAGGTTACCAGGGAGATTATTGTAGCTGCTAAAGCTGGAGGAGGAGACCCGGACAATAATTTCCGGCTCCGGATGGCCGTTTTAAAAGGGAAATCCGTCAATATGCCCAACGATAATATCCAACGGGCGATTAAGCGGGGTATCGGCGCTACTGAAAGCGAACAATATGAAGAGATTTATTATGAAGGTTATGGACCGGGAGGATCGGCCTTATTGGTCCAAGTGCTGACCGATAATCGAAACCGCACCGCCGGTGATATGCGTTATATTTTTTCCCGCAATAACGGGAACCTTGGTGAAGCCGGTTGCGTCGCTTGGATGTTCGCCCCAAAAGGGTTGGTAACGATTGAAATTGATAGCGCCGCCAAATCGGAAGATGAATTGTTTGAAATGGCCATCGAGGCCGGAGCGGAAGACCTAAAAAATACCGGTGAAACCTATGAAATCTATACTGACCCCGGACAACTCGAAGTAGTCAGGAAGTATTTTGATAGTAATAATATTCAGGTAAAAGAAGCGGAATTGACTATGGTTCCCACCAATATGGTTGAAGTTAACGGAGAACAAGCGCAACAGCTTTTGAAACTGGTTGATGCCCTCGAAGATAATGACGACGTTCAAAATGTTTATAGTAACTTTGACATTCCCGATTCGGTATTGGAAGAAATTCAATGAAAGCGCCTCAGGCGCTTTTTTTGATCGCAAACAAGGGATCAAAATCTCTTAAGTAATAAATTTCCCAGGTTTGGTTATGCTACCCTAAAAGAGGGGGTGAGCGCTTGAAAAAGATCCCTTGCTTAAGGTTAAAATTAGTTCGGGTCATTGGAATTAGTTTATTAATAATTATGGCTGTTTTTTGGGGATTAAAACAAAACCCCACGGCTATTAGTAAGATTAGGACATTTTTTTTCCCTTCCGACACAGTTTCACCACAAAAATGGATTCTTGAAAGTCAAAAAAAATATACTATTTGCGGACATGTGGAAACAAAACGCGCCGAATATCATAAGAAAGGGCCGTTTAAGGCTGTAATTAAGAATTATTCGGAACATGTTAAAAAGGTAAATAACCAATCTTATCTATATAGTGAGAGTCATCAGAAGTTATGCGACTCATGCCGCAAAAATCAATTTTTAGGCCTTGCCGAGCAGCGGGTTGCGGTATTTAGAGGTACTCCTAAAAAGCCCGGCCCAACCATGGAGAAGATTAGCATAGATCTCCGCAAATTACCCGAAGCGGAGGTTGCGGACCTTAAAAAAGGCATTCCCTTTAAGGATGGAAAAGAAAAGCTGCAAATTTTAGAAGGGCTAAATGGCCTTTCTACCGAATAAAAAATTAAAGGCCCGTCTATAGAAGACGGGCGCTTAACTACCGGTCGAGAGCGGCCAAATCTAAAAGGCGCATGCGCTGAAGACTAACAACTGTTAGCTACGCCGGCGTTTCTAGCAACAACGGCGATCGCCGTGTCTAGATCCACAGTGTACCCGAAACGGAGAGCAAGGCTCTCAGAGTACACGATCCTTCGTTCAACCGGTAGTTCATTAATTATTATGTTTAATGATTTGATTATTATACCTAAATAAGTTTTCAAAAATTTGCCATAGCCTTGAAAACCATTGATTTTAGATAAAGCTATTTATAGCTGCCTGTTAAATTAATAAAACAATAATAAAATAATCCCTTTGTCTATAAAAATTTAGTAAACAGCAGGAAAAAGTTTAGTTAAATCGAATAAACGAATAGTAATTAAGAGCGCGTTTCATAATTGGGTTTACCTGAGACAGACTAAAATTGCCAGTTAACCAAGATAGTTGATTGTGTTTTAAAACCCAAGGTAATTATGAAACCGCAAATCTCCAAATTTTACGAGTTCATATGGTCAATGGCTTTTGTTAAATTATGGGGGAGGGAATCATTTGAAAAAGTACAAAGTCGAACAAATTAGAAATGTAGTCTTATTAGGCCATGGCGGTTGTGGTAAAACTATGTTGGCGGAGGCAATGCTCTTTTCGGCTAAAGCGATTGAAAGATTCGGCAAGGTAGATGACGGTACTTCCACAATGGACCATGACCCGGAAGAAATCAAACGGAAGATTAGTATTGGGACATCAATAGCCCCATTGGAATATAGAGACACTAAAATTAATATTTTGGATACCCCCGGTTTCTTTGATTTTGTCGGAGAGGTTAAAGGCGGGCTGCGCGCGGCAGATGCCGCTGTGATCGTGGTTTGCGCAGTATCCGGGGTTGAGGTTGGAACTGAGAAGGCTTGGGGATATACCGAAGAACAAAACACCCCCCGGCTGATTATCGTCAATAAAATGGATCGCGAGAATGCAAACTTTGACGGCGCCGTAAAAGCGCTGCGTGATAAATTTGGAACTAGTGTAATCCCGGTCCAGATTCCAATCGGAGCGGCTGAAAAGTTTCAGGGTATTGTTGATGTCTTAAGGAATAAAGCTTATTTTATTGAGGGCGGAAAGACCGTTGAAAAACCGGTTCCGGCCGATCTAGCCTCCAAAGTGGAAGAATATAAGATGATGTTGGTGGAGTCGGTGGCTGAAACTGATGATGCTCTACTCGCCAAATACTTGGACGGACAGGAATTATCCGCGGATGAATTATTGAGCGGAGCGCGCCAGGGAACTATTAAAGGGAAATTAGTCCCGGTTTTAGCTGCTTCCTCCTTAAAAAATATTGGAATAACCAATGTGATGGATGTGGTTACAGAATTTCTACCTTCACCGGTTGATCGGGGCGGGATTAAGGGAGTCCAAGAAGGTGAGGAGCGAAAGCCTTCGGATACTGAACCATTTTCAGCTTTGGTTTTCAAAACCATGGCTGATCCATTTGTCGGTAAACTCACCTTATTCAGAGTCTTTTCCGGAGTGATTAAATCCGATTCACAGGTATTCAATGCCAATAAAGGCAAGAGTGAACGGATCGGGCAGTTGTTCCTCATTAAAGGAAAGACCCAGGAACCTACAACCGAATTAGGAGCTGGTGACCTGGGTGGTGTCGCTAAGCTACAAGACGTTTTTACCGGCGATACTCTTTGCGATAAGGACAAACAGATTGTTTTTCCAACGATTGAGTTTCCCAAACCCAAACTCTCCTTGGCGGTAGAGCCAAAAGCAAAGGGCGATGAAGAGAAGATCGGTACCGGATTAGCCCGTCTGATGGAAGAAGACCCCACCTTCCAAGTGGTCAAAGATCCGGTGACCCATGAATTCGTTGCTTCCGGTATGGGTGATCTGCATATTGAGGTAATTACCAGCAAACTGCATAAAAAATTCGGGGTCGACGTCACCTTAAAGGCTCCGAAGATTTCCTATAAGGAAACCATTAAAGGTTCAACCAAAGTTGAAGGTAAACATAAAAAGCAAAGCGGTGGCAGGGGCCAATTCGGTCATGTCTGGCTTGAACTAAACCCCTTGCCGGGTGGAAACTTTGAATTTGTGGATAAAATCTTCGGAGGTTCGGTTCCTCAAAACTATCGTCCGGCGGTTGAAAAAGGGGTCCGCGAGACAATGGAAAAAGGGGTATTGGCTGGTTTTCCAGTAGTCGACGTCCGGGTAACCCTTTATGACGGATCCTACCATGCGGTTGACTCTTCGGAAATGGCCTTTAAAATCGCGGCTTCAATGGGGTTCAAAAAGGGTTTTATGGATGCTAAACCAATTTTATTGGAGCCGATATTTAACGTAGAGGTAAGAACTCCCGAGGAGTATATGGGTGATGTCATTGGCGATTTGAATAAAAAGAGAGGTAAGATTCTGGGGATGGAACCGGATGGCAAGTATCAAGTGGTTAAAGCGCTGGCGCCCCAAGCCGAGCTTACCAAATACGCCATTGATCTGCGTTCGATGACTCAAGGCCGGGCCGATTTTACCGTTAATTTTGACCATTACGAAGAAGTGCCTTCCCATCAAGCTGAGGCGATCATCGCGGAAGCGAAGAAACATATGACGGAAGAGGAAGAGTAACTATAACTGGGAAAGCCGGGGAAAACAATCCCGGCTTTTTTTTATGTCAAAAAAGTAAACCCTTTTTAAATCTTTGGTATTCCTTAGAGAGTATTAAGGTTTTACACTAGAAACCGAAATTATAATTAGTAAAATGATATAATGGTAAGGCACAAAATTGATAAAATGACACAACGGAGGGTTTTTCTTTGAAGTTAAGGCTGATTCTGACGATGATAATCTGTCTTTTAGTGATCATTCCGTTTCAGGTGGAGGGAGCGCCGGAGCCGGAGTTCGTGATATTTACCCCTGGTCTCTGGGGAAGTATGGATCGTTTACCAACCAAGGACCCTGTTTGGTTGGAACAATCGCCTTACCCGCATTACCGGAAACAACAAAAAACCGCTTTTCTACAGGGACCTGATTACCGGCCGATTCCCCAAAAGTATCAGGCTTTAGGAGAAGGGCCGTCGATTACTAAATTGTTGCTTTGTTCTTATCGGTTGATGGAAAAAGAATTCGCATTTTGGAAATCGCGAGAGAATAAGCGGGCTGGATGGGAAAAAATTAAAATCTTTGATGATTGGCAGGTTTTGGAAAACGACACCAATCCGGTTGGCGGTCTTAATATCATTTACTTAAAGTATGATTGGCGGCTGGACTTGCCTTTGATGAGCAAACATTATGCCGGGCCGCTATTGGAATTAATCGATCGTAAATGGCCCAGAGCGAAAATACATTGGGTTGGGCATAGTCTGGGAGGGTTGCTCGGACGCTATGTGGCAACCGAATACCCCGGTAGGCTGGCTTCTTTAATATCCATTGGCGGTCCTCAATATGGGATTTATGAAATCGGTAAACAACGCCGGGGAGAACGGGTTACTTTCGATGGCCGCAGCTATATTGAACGTTCGCAGGAGGTCGGGCTTCACTTGGCGGAGCAGTTTTTTTTCGGGAAGGGCATCGTGAAAACCGGGAGTGAATTTCCCGCTACAGCCGCCCGTTTTGCTGAGGAATATGCGCCGATCTTCCGCTGGCTCGACCCAAGCGAAAATTTATTGGAAGACGGTTTTGGCACTTCGCTAAAATTGAAAGATGTAGTTCCCGATGCAATTGCTCTTTATGGTTTGGGATATGGTTCCTATGATTTTCAGGGCGTATATCACCCGGAAATTTTGTCCAATGAAAAAGTAGGGTCTACGATTGAGCCTCAACCCGATCACCTAAAATATGCACTTTCCGGAGATGCCAGGGTTGATCCTTTCAGCGCGCGGGGCCCGTTCGAAAAAACGATCTGTTTGGGTAAGGATCTGCCTCATGGAAGCTTAATGTGGTCTTCTTTGGTGCTTACAATGATTATCGACCGCTATTATTTTCAGGGAGCGATGCCAAAGTCCGACGTGATGCTGGAATTTCGGCGAACCGGAGTCGATTGGGAAGAGAAGGATCGGATGTACCAATGGCTTCGTAAAGTCAGGCAAGTTGGGATTAATTCTACTTCGGTAAATTAGAACTTGCGTTTTGAAAATAACGCGTTAAACCGTTCGCGATAATTTTCAAAACGATTTTATAAAACTGAATTTACCGAAGTAGATTATCGAAGGTAATATCAAAGTGAATTCTATTGCATTTTTTGGAATTCATGCTACAATATAATTAGTGCCTGAACTTAGGTTTGCAATGGTATCACAGATCTGTCCACCCAGAATCTCCTTCCCATGGCTAGCCCTAGGAAAAAGGCCTATTACCAGCCCATAGGGCTAGAAATTC
>JAEZJK010000019.1 GCA_023415835.1 Bacillota bacterium | reverse complement strand
ACGTAATGAATTTTGAGTCAATGGCTCTCAAGGCTACCCGTATCTCCCAAACAGACGTGATCATCGGCATCATCGGAATATTGATCATCGCCGAAGTTTGCAGAAGGGTAGTGGGTTTTCCAATCCTGGTGGTGGCTACCGCTTTCGTTATCTACGCCTTCACTGCCGGTTATTCACTGACTCGAATCATTTACACGCTCTTCTACACCCTCGAGGGCATAATTGGCACACCGATTGGCGTCTGCTCAACTTTCATCGTCCTGTTCATTATTCTAGGCGCTTTTCTTGAAAAAACCAATATCGGTACCTTTTTTATCGATATCGCCAATTCCATCGCCGGGCGCGCCAGCGGCGGTCCGGCCAAGGTTGCCGTTATCTCAAGCGCCTTGGAGGGAATGTACTCCGGCAGTTCGGTTGCTAACACCGTTGGCTCAGGCAGCGTCACCATTCCGGTCATGAAGCGGACCGGCTACGATAAGGACTTCGCCGCCGCGGTCGAGGCCGCCGCTTCCACCGGCGGGCAGATAATGCCTCCGATCATGGGGGCGGCTGCATTCCTAATGGCCGAGATGACCCAGATGCCTTATTCTACCATAGCAGTGGCGGCCATCTTTCCCGCTATTCTTTATTTTTCCGGTATTTTTCTGATGGTTCATTTTGAAGCCAAGAAACTAGGGCTAAAGGGGTTGCCGAAGGAATCAATCCCCAACTTCTTCAAGCTGTTATTGACGAAAGGGTATCTACTCATTCCCATCGCGGTACTCATCACAACGATGTCCATCGGCTACACTGCCTCCCGTGCCGCTTGTCTCGCTATCCTCTCGGCGATCATCGTCAGTATGTTCCGGAAGGAAACTCGCCTGACTCCAAAGGCTTTTGTTGAATCCTTGGAAAACGGCGCCAGGAATACTATTGGTGTTGCTGCCGCCTGTTCCATCGCCGGGATCATCGTGGGCATCGTTTCCCTCACCGGAATCGGCCTTAAGCTAGCCGATGGCCTGCTGGCGCTCTCCGGTGGCATCGACATCTTAGCCTTGTTCCTGACGATGATCGCTTGTCTAATTCTGGGAATGGGCGTACCTACTACCGCAAACTACGTGATCATGGCTACCATTACGGCGCCGATTATCCTTAAGCTGATCCCGGAAACACCGGTACTGGCCGCGCACATGTTCGTATTCTACTTTGGCATCGTAGCGGATATAACGCCTCCGGTAGCGCTAGCCGCCTATGCCGGATCCGCCATCTCCGAAGGGAACCCCATCCGGACTGGCGTTATCGCAACCAGACTGGCGATCACCGCGTTTATTATTCCATATCTTTTCGTGCTCAACCCGGCGATGCTCTTGATTGACACTTCATTGCCGCAGGTTATCCAGATCCTCATCACCTCCACCATCGGTATGTTCGCCATTGCTAGCGGATTGGAAGGGTTTATGAAGAAGAAGATGCCATGGTGGCAGAGAATTCTGGCTGTTATAGCAGGCCTGGCGTTGATTGATCCGAATCTGATCACTGATATCATCGGGATCGTCATCATCGCTTTTATCTGCACCCAACAATATTTTGTCAGGGAGAAAAAACAAATAGGAGAAATTGGATTGTATGAACCAACTGAAAGTTAAGGATTTTTTGAACAATTACCGGATGGACTTTTCCGGCCTGAACTTCGAAAGGATCTGTGACAACTTTCTCGAAGCAATGCGGAGGGGTTTGGCGGGTGAGCCGAGCGACCTTCAAATGCTGCCGACTTATATCCAAACCGAGTCGGAGGTTCCCGTAAACGAACCGGTTTTAGTATTGGACGCCGGCGGCACCAATTTTAGGGCGGCAACCGTCTCTTTGGGACGTGAGGGTCAAGTTAGCATTGAAAATTTCGCTAAATATCCGATGCCAGGGGTCAAAGCCGAAGTTGATAAAGATACGTTATTTGAAACCATGGCTCACTATATCAAGGACTTAATCGGTAACGGGCAGAAGATTGGATTTTGTTTTTCTTATCCGGTCCGGATGTTTCCCGATCGGGACGGCCGTTTAATCGCATTCAGCAAACAAATAAAGGCCAAAGGAGTGGCCGGAGAGCTGATCGGGGAAAATTTGAGATTGGCCTTGCGAAAAATCGGAGCTAATCAACCAGGTTCGATTGTAATTCTAAATGACACAGTCGCCACTTTGTTGGCGGGCAAGGCTGAACTTGAACATCGAAATTCCAGCGGGTTCATCGGTTTTATCTTAGGAACCGGGACTAATTGCTGTTATCAAGAACGGAACAGCAACATTTTAAAAGAAACCAATCCGCTCGATGCATCCAAAAGCCAGATTATTAATATTGAGTCAGGCGGTTTTAACGGCGATTTCGGGGGAGTCTTGGATCACAAGTATGACCTAACAACCGCCGATCCCGGGAAATATACCTTGGAAAAGATGATCTCCGGCAGGTACCTGGGAGGGCTTTGCCAGGTAGTGATTAAGACCGCTGCGGACGACGGCTTGTTTTCAAAAGCCGGCTCCGATGGGATAAAGCTGCTCAAAGAAGTAAGCACCATTGATTTAAATAGCTATTTGAAGAATGACCAAAGTCGGAATAATCCTTTGATGGCGGCTTTAGCGAGTGGCACGGATGAAGACCGGGCCATGCTTGCGGGTTTAATTGAACGGCTCATTGAGCGGGCGGGAATGCTGGCGGCGATGACTTTAACGGCGGCGGTATTAAAGTCCGGGCAAGGATTAAATCCGGAGGCTCCGGTCTGCATCACTGCCGAAGGGACCACGTTCCACCAGTTAAAAGGCTTAAAGGCTAAGACCGAATCTTACTTAAAACAGTATTTGACCGACCATTATCACCGTTATTGGAAGTTGGTCGAGGTCGATAACGCCACTCTAATCGGAGCGGCCGTAGCCGGGCTTACTAATTAGGCAAGGGAATAGGCAATAGGGCATAGGGAATAATTTTACGAGGTTGTTTCGTTGGTGATAGGGGATAATTTGCGAGTTTGTGATAGTAAATAGGCAATAAAGTATAACTTAAAGACTATTCCCTATTGCCTATTCCCTGGTCCCTATAGGCGCTAATGAATTAAAGGCCTTCCGGGCAAACTAGAACCGGAGGTGTTTTTATGGGCGAGCAAATTACCCCGGATGATATCGGCAAGGAAGTCGGAGTCAGGGCGGATCTCCGGCGCGGCGTCCCCACACCGCACGAGATCAAGTCCCAAGAGCCCCAACAAGAAAAGGGCGCTGGTCACGGGGAGAATAAAGCGGTAAAGATGAAGATCAGCGACAAGGTAAGGGGACAGGATTGAGAGATCAACCGCGTTTCTAACGGTTTCAAAATGCCGGGAGGGACGCGGTTTTTTTACTGGAGACGGTTAAGAGTCGGAAACAGAAATAGATAGTATTCGTCCACGTCAACCTCCTGTGACCCAAACGAAGTATAAAAATAAGTTGACGTGGATCGATAAGCATCGATAGAATTTTCTGGGTAAGAACAAAGCTGCTGAAAATGGAGGCTTTTTTGTTTGGAAGATGTGGTGTCGCCTCACCTCGCACGTAACTTGAGTGCTTGATGGTGTCTGGTTGTAGGTCCCCTCATCATGCTTTTGGTTTTTCATGAGGTTTTGGAGAGGGGAAGTATGGTTGATTCGAGCTTTCGTTTTTCTCTTTTAACAGTAATTGATAAAGTAACTAAAACCGAAATAAAACAGGCTGTCCCTCTCCAAACATTCAAAATTAGTTGCGTTCGTGGAGAGGGACGAGGCGCTATGGTAACTAAGACTAATCGGGTAGCGGGTGGGTGAGGCGATTGGCATACAGTTAGCCGGGGTTTTATTTGCATGGAGGAGATGGTTTTGTAAAACACCATCGATAGGGAATTTTTATCGAAACAGATTCGTGAAACAGGTTATCTGGGATATGTTGGCGAAATTTATACATATACTGTTTACAATTAGTTATGTTAGGGAACGAGTTCTTGGTAATGCAATAGTTATGCGTCATTTTATAAAATATCGGAGTGAAATCGATGAAGAAAATTTTTGCTGGGGTAATTTTATTTCTGTTATTTTTGAATGTTGTTCATGCAGAATTAATTGATGGACCCGCTAACTTGAGAGAAAAACCTAATGGTAAAGTGCTCATTTCTTTAAATAACAATGTTCATATTGGTTGTTGTGGTTTGCCAGAAAACGGATGGTATACAATAATATTTGAAACTTTTATAAAAGAGGATTCTTTTGAAAAAGACATA
Organism: Bacillota bacterium; assembly: GCA_023415835.1. Taxonomy (GTDB): domain Bacteria; phylum Bacillota; class UBA4882; order UBA8346; family UBA8346; genus JAAYHS01. Next base: position 7,990 of record JAEZJK010000019.1, on the reverse strand, counting down.
ACGCAAGAAAAATTTACTTTTGATGGCGAAGGTAATACATATGTTCCCGAAATAAGATTAAAAAAGGGTGCAATCCTTTACAATTCAAATAAAGAGGAAATTGGGGTGGTAGTAAGTGAAGGGATTATTTCAGGGTGGTACTATCCTCCAAAGGATGAAAAAGAAAATCATCTTCTAGCTTGTGATTTAATTGCTTATACATTTCAAAATAACATTCAACCTAATTCTACTGTTGAAAATCAATTGGTAAAAGATATTTCAGAAAAAGATAAACCGATAAAAATCTCTAGCTTTCAAGATCACATTAAGAAAAATGGTTATTTTCAATGGGCTCAAGAAAATGATTTCGAGTCCTACCGAAAAGATGAAGATAGTGAAGGTCTATTTCCACGGGGAATGAGAGTCGGAATTGTTTTTTATAAGGGGAATTTAGTTGCTGTGATATTTACTGAAAGACCTGTCAACTTTAAATTTGTAGAAATAACGAGAGGTAAAGGTGCTTTTAAAATTGGCTATATAAAGAAACTTGAGCCTAATGTAAAAAAAGAACTTGAAGATTTATTCCTTAAGGCAAGCCAAGCTTATTAATAAGAATTTTATAAAACGTTGCTTAACACCGAGTTTGAGCTTGCGAGGCGCGGCTTTCTGAAAATGAGTATTCGAAGAGGCAAACCAATTCATGGTGTTAAATCAATGAAATTAACTCATGAAGTCATCACGCTCACATTGGCTCATCAAGTTCTGTAACACTAGATTTACCAACATCTCAAACTCGCATATGCTAGCTAAAAACGGGAGCGGGTGAGTTCGATTTTAGCCAAATTAGATTCCTCCAGCTCAATCTAAAAATTAAACCAGTGAAACATTAAAGTTAAACCAGTGATATTTCGAAATTAAACCAGTGATACTTTAAAGTTAAACCAGTGATACTTCGAAATTAAACCAGTGATACTTTTAAATTAAGCGGCTCAATTTTATAATTAAGCCGCTTAATTTTTAACAGTGAGTTGTGTCTCAGTTCTCCGTGGTTAATTTAATTAATAATTTCTTCGGTAAAGCTTCAATAATTTTGATTTGAGTTTTACCGTCTTGCGACTTTCATTTCTATTGCTATGAGAGAAATGGGTATTGCTGATTGACTTGTTTACTAAAAGTATGTATAATTATCTTCGACTTTAAAGTATCTAATCAGACAAAATTGCATAATTCCAAAAGTTTTCTAGGGTTCCGCAGTTTTACTGGTCAGTGACCAAGAGAGAACTCACAGCTAATACTGAGTTGCATTCAATTATAGTGCAACTTTTGTGTAGAACGCAGCAATGCTGCGGAAAAAACACAATCTATGGGAGAGTTAAAATATTACTTCAGCTTTTGTGCGGGCCCTTCGTGGCATCCACGAAGGGTATAGCACAATTGTAGCGGAAGTTATATTTTAACCGACCGTATAGTTGCACTTTGAATGCAACTTGGTACAAAAGCTGTGCCACGGAAGGACAAAAGCCTGGGAGATATCAAAATGGTATCTTTTGGGCTTTTATTTTTTATCAAAGGAGGTGAAAACATGTCCTGGATTTATTTAATAATTGCGGGAATTTTTGAAGTAATTTGGGCAATGGGGCTAAAATATTCACATGGGTTTACCAAATTATACCCATCGTTGATTACATTGGGGAGTATGGTAATTAGTTTCTATTTATTATCACATGCAACCAAAACACTTCCAATTGGCACAGCCTATGCTATCTGGACTGGAATTGGCGCTTTGGGTGCAGTATTACTGGGGATTATTCTCTTTAATGAGCCGCTTAATTTTTTACGAATCGGATTTCTTTGCTTGATACTGGTAGGGATAATAGGGCTAAAAATCACTTCAGTATGATTATCTAGTTTTAGAATTCATGCTTGGAATCGGGAATGCCCCACTCACTTCAGCCGAAGCCGGGATAGGGGAGGTGATGAAAAGGACTATTTTGCGGTATTGCGACGTACAGCGGGTTAATGACATCCGGCCAAGCCGGGACTTTACTTCGATTTCACATCCTCAAGCGCGTCTTACAGAACTTGGCCGGGAAAAATGGAGAATCTTACGGGATATGGAGACAGGCCGTTGCCTTAAGAGGGTTGGTCATGAAGCCTTTTTCACGCTCTCCTGGCAACTACGGAAACTGTGGCGAGATAGCCTGACTCATCATTTTTAAGCAAATTGGCATCGTCTTTGGCATGGGGATTACCGGAATTAAGCCAATCTTCCCACGCTTTGTCATGGCAATCAAAATTCCGGCATTTAATATCGTAAAGGACTCCGGAACGCTTCCATAAGTCCTGCCACCAAGTCTCACTATGGAATGAATTCATATCAGGCGTCCAAAATGGTTTTAAGCCCTCCGGTACGCCATTTTCAAATTCCCTGGTGAGACCGGGGACTGCGATGCCAAGCTGTCCGCCTTTTTTGACCAGCGGCGCCAAATAGTAATACAGGTAATTTTCATCCGTTCCAAAATAATGGTAAGCGTCTACACTGACAGCTACATCAAAAAAACCGTGAGCAAAAGGAAGCGCGTGGGCTTCCGCTTGGACTGGGAACACTTTGTCGGCGAGCCCCAATTGGTTCGTCCTTTCCAGATTTTCCGTGGCCGAAACCCATAGATCGGTAGCAAAAACAGTAACACCGTATTCTTTGGCAAGGAGAAAGGAGGTTAACCCTTTGCCGCATCCTAAATCAAGCACTTTCATACCCGGCCTTAAATCCAGTAATTGAGCAAGTTCGCTCATTATCAATAGCGAATTCGGACCCATTAAGTTTTGTTTAACAAAATCCTGATCGAACCCTTTGCAAAAAATGTCTTTCATTTAAGTTGTTTCCTCCTTTTAAAGGTTAAAATCTATAAAACCTCGCAAAATAGGTTGATTTACTGGAGTGTTCGAGGAGTTTCAAGATATGCAACACGAATAATAATTGAAATCGATGCAAAATCTATTTAATAGCTATTCTGTAAAAAGGAGCTGGTATTTTGCTTAATAACATTCAACCCATATTTAATAATCCCAATGTTTTTTTGCCTCTAATCATTTGGTCTATGGCCTGGAAAGGCTTAGCTCTATGGAGAGCTGCCAGACTTAAACAAATAGGTTGGTATGTAGCTTTAATTATCATTAACACCTTGGGTGTGTTTGAGATTATCTATCTCATTGCAACCAGCAGAAAATATAAAGAAACCAACGGTTATATATCCTAGTTTTTGCTGCTATTTGGGGTTTAGCTTGTTCCTTTCTTGCATCATAAAAAAGGTGAATACTTGAAATACCGGTTGTAGAGACTCATCTCCGTGAAACAAATAGTGAATTCCTTTGTTATAGTATTTAAAAGTCTTTTCTTTCCCATCATCAAATATAATAGTCAGAATTTCTATTTCATCCGGATCGCCTAATCCTTTCTTACCAAAGATAGTTGATGTCTCAAAGAGTTTATTTCCTAAAAGAATATTTAAAATTTTTTCCGGGATATCGTCTTTTCCTAATATCATAAAAGGTTTATCTTCATTTCCCATTTTATGAAAATACTTAATTTGCATTTTATTCTCCCTTTCAGCTTTAAAGTTTCACGCAGATATGAGTTTTTTTCGAGCACCTACTGGAGCACGGGAGAAAATGTGGCGAAGCCCGAAACGACGGAGCATATATGCGCTGGTGTAGTGCCCACGCTGACATTAATTATTCTTGCGATTTATGGCACTTATTTACCTTATCATTCAAACCGATTGGATGGCGCAAGAGTTTCCTGCCTTTGGCGCCAGCAATTACAGCAACGAAGAACCATAATACAGCTGCAAATATAATGTAATATATCATAAGGGGTACATCTAATGCCTGAGGTTTAAGGACGAAGAGTGTACTGCCTGTTAGGCTTGCGTGCATTAATATAGTTATAAGCAAACTATCAGTATGGTCATAAACCCACACCATGAGCACTCTGAAGACTGGCAGCACCAATATGTAGAAAAGAAGCGGAGGCAGAAGAAGGGGTAAAGAAAGCGCTCCGGAGGAATCTCCGCTCGCCCAGAAGGTCACCGGTATATGCCATGCTCCCCATAGGAAGCCTACGATGATCCCGGTAGTAAGGACACCATGCCGCTGTCGTATTTTTGGCACAGCAAATCCAGTCCAGCCTATCTCCTCGAAGAAGCCACCCATAAGCCCTACCATTATACCGGTTAATAGTAGTGAAACTTTGTCTTTCGTTGTGAATATATCAGGGAGAAATATAGGGGAGAATAGCGATAACACTAAGAGTATTGCCGTAACAAGAAATGGGGTGATTAAAAGAGCCGCCACATACCAGCGGACGCCTGCCCGCCACTTGATTAACCTTGATAATAACTCACGAAAACCGGCCTTTCCATGAACGAGGCCGGTCGATAAAATACCGGCCGTTATGGGACTGATAAGTAGTGTCATGAGTGCGATAGGGAACAGTTTATCGATCTGTTTTGTATTGCCCGGGATTCCTCCTGGAACAGTCACGATGAGAAAACCACTACATGAGATAGCGAAGGTTAGGACGAAGTAAGCCAGTACCGGATATCGTTTGATGAAACCAGTGATATTCATGAGTTCACTCTCCTAAATTAAAAATTATTTATGCTTTTTTATTAAAAGTATAATTTCAAGTAATGTCGAGCGTTACGCATACGTCTCGAGTGTTTGCGACGCGTCCCAACCGCTTATCAATTATTCTTTTTGGCAGCAATGCCATAATCATACCGACTCCTAACATCATTGAGAAAACTGCAATATTAACTCCGACAAGCGTTCTCCGACTAAACAATTTGGTTCTTCCCCTTTCACGATATAACAATTCTTGTTATGTTTAATGCAGAAACTTATTCCATGAAATATCTCTATAAAACAAACATGCAAGCCATGTCCGATAGCGTTCGCCCGTTCCTGACGTTTTCGAAACTTAGCCGCCACGCGGACTTAGTTTCGAAAATGTGGCTGCGTCAACACCTTGAATAATCTTCTTCGATTCAACATCGTGATATGACAGCTTCACCGAGTATACTTTTATTGACTAATCGCGCCCGCTGGTAGGAACGGAGCTGATCTACGGAGTGCACTGCCCAGCCGAAGCCACGATGGCGTATGCGTCTCTTTCATACTTAACCCCCGGAATTCATTATCAAACAACTTCTAATTTCATTAATAACAAAGCGGGAAACATATACTATAAAAAGGCGGTAATGGCTAAAAGTCTCAAACGTGTAATTTAATTTGCTCTCTCCAGTACTCTTAATCAATTACATCTATAGAAATATTTTTTAATTGTTTGATAATACTCTTTTTTTGTTCTTCAGCCTCATACCAATTACCAGAAGTGGAAAAGCGATATTTACGTTCGTCATCCAAATCAATTATAAATTCACCACTATTTTTTGCAATTATCTGTGCTGTTGTTAAATCGGCGATTGGAATCGCAAATGAGTAGTCTTGTTTATCCAGGTCGATAAATAACAATCTTTTATCGGTAATAACAAAAGCGCATTCTTGATGATAATGGGGAAAAGTGGAATATTCAACCGGTTCCTCCAAGATAATCTCTTCCCCCGGTAATAACTGATGTTTTAACTTGGAAGAAAGCTTTTTAGAGAGAGGGCGCGGTTTAGGAATAATATTTCCTTCCTCATCAACCCGGTTTAGATTTTTAAGGAAAATTTGATCATCCTGAGGGAGCATGTTAAAACTTCTAAGATAGTTTTGCTCAAATTTTACTCCCTGTTGAAATAGAATCCGGTGAATGATCCGGAGATTTTTAGAATTGGTAAAAAGTTCATTGACTTTACTTGAAAACCGTTTTTAAAAACCAATATATATTCCAGTTCTGAGCCGTATCTTTGGCTTATAAAAGCCTCCAACTTAACCCGGTCTACTTGATCCCATGAATAGAACTTCTTAAACAAAAAACGCTGACAGGTTAAACCCGATTTGTCAAAATGATAATAAAAAGTTAAAGGAAGCGGAAGGAGGATCAGCCCTAAAAAAACGGTCAAACCGATATAATCAGGTTCCGTAAAAAGGAAGGCGAAAAAATAAAACATAAAAAAATATCCGTAAAGGCTTTCCAATCTCCAAAAAACCAAGGAACGCGGTGCACAGATCCCTTTCTGAATTTTGTCTTGAATGTACAGGATGATCACAGAAACCACAAATGAACCTAAAAGACGCATTCTTATATCCATTCCTTTAGCTACGCTCAAGGCGCAAAATTTTGAATTATTAAAGGGTTATCAATTAATTCACAGGTTTTATCTATAGCAATAGTATTCATGAGTATTCATGGAAATTAAATTATTACGTGTTAAAAAATTTGCTATAAATGCTTCTTTTTCGATAGGATAGACCATTCAGGGTGAGCTAAAATCTTTAAGAATACAGTCTTTCCATTATCCAATATAATTTCGAATATTTTTCTCACCCATAAACCTCTATCGATTATCTTTATGATATTTGTTGTAGGCAAATATCTTTTTAATGATTTGCGTGATTTGTTCATTTGAGTATTGCGTCATTTTAGCCTCCAGAATACCCTTACACAAGCCGCTCATGGACGGGCGGCTCTTCGGCAGTGCATTTCGTAGATCTATCGCTCCGACTTATGTCGTTAATATAACTCTGTTATAAACTAAACAACATAAGTCGTTTATTGTCTTTAAAACAGTATCCAATATTGTAATCAATTTCTATAATTTTTAGTAAACTCCTCTAATGTCATTTATGGGGGACGAAACAGTGAAGAAAACAGAAAGCGAAAAACTTTCAGAGATGTTTGAGATTTCATCGGGAAGTAAATGTATCCGCAGCGAAGCCGGAACGGTTTGAGGGGAGAATGTGGGGGTTAAAAATTATCTTTAAAATGTTTTATCCAAGCCGGGTTTCTTCTGTTATAATTATTGCTTGGAATTATCATGTATAGATTTGCAATAAGTTTTTTAACCAAGCCCGAATTATTGCAACATATTTTCCATAATTCATAAATTGAAATGAATACCGTAATTTGCCCTTTTCCAGCCATGGTTTAAGGATGGAAAAGCATTAACAAAATTTATTTCAATTTATATAGAATAGGAGCAAGCAACATGAAACGATGGTGGCCGGGACTTGACCGGGAGATCAAATTATTATTTTTAACTTGGTTGTTTATCGGGATCACTACGGGAATCTATGATACGGTTTTCAGTAATTTTTGGAACGATGTGTTCTATATTTCTTCAAAAATCAGGGGCTACTTAGAGCTGCCCCGTGAGTTGCCGGGTTTTTTGATCGCTATCGTCTCCGGAGTCTTGTTTTTTTTAGGGGATGTCCGGATGTTGGGCGTGGCGGTTTTTCTAAGCGCTATCGGAATGTTGGGAGAGTCTTTTTACATTTGGAACGGGGAACTTCAGTTTAACTGGGTTCTTTGGAGTATGATAATTTGGAGTACCGGCGCCCATTTGTTCATCCCAGCCTCGTCCAGCCTTTCGGTTAAACTATCACCTAAAGAGAAGATCGGCGAGACTCTAGGAATAATGAACGGAGCTCAAACAGCGTCTTACATCATCGGTTCCGCTTCAATCTGGTTCTTAATGGGTTGGTTAAAATGCGGCTATGATTGGGTTTATCGGGTGGCAGCACTTTTTGGCGCTATCGCTGTAGTCTGTGTCTTGTTAATGAAATCCCCCCAGCGGCAGGTCAGGGAAAAATTCAAATTTAAGTTGGAGTTTAAAAAGGAATATTCGCTGTTTTATTGGTTGTCGATCCTTTTCGGGGCTCGAAAACAGGTCTTCCTGACTTTTGCTCCCTGGGTTATCGTCAGAATTTACGGGCAATCGGCGACGGTAATGGCTACGTTGTTATTTATCGCCTCAGTCATCGGGATCTTTTTCAAACCGTGGCTGGGAAGAATGATTGACCGGATAGGCGAACGGCAAATATTAATGGCTGAATCGGTATGCTT
>JAEZJK010000113.1 GCA_023415835.1 Bacillota bacterium | reverse complement strand
GGCATTGGGCCTCGCAAGGATGGGGGCAGACCCGGCCGCAGACTACCGGAAAGGGATTGCTGTCTTTGATTACGCGTAAGGCGGTTTCAAAATTACCGTTACCGGCATGGCGGAGGTAAGCCTGGATGTCGATATTGGCGGGACAAGTGGTCACGCAGGGAGCGACACAGTCGGCGTTATGGTCGGAGAGGATCTGTTCCAGCCGTACTTTGCGATAGCTTTCCAGTTTGGGACTGTTAGTGCAGATGACCATACCCTCTTTAATGGGAGTATGACATGCTTTGACATCCCGTTTGTCATTGCCTTCCCCCAATTCAACCACGCATAACCCGCAGTTGCCGTTGGCCCGTTCCAGCCGGATATCGTAACAAAGATGGGGGATATGGATATTTTCCTGAAGCAACGCCTGAAGGATGGTGAGGTCGTCATAGACTTCGATTTCACGCCCGTTGACGGTTATTTTAATCCGTTGGTGATTGGTGATAATTTTCATGTTTCCCTCCGGTGATAGGTGTTAGAATTTTAAATGAAGTTCTAATTCTACTTTGGTAAATTTGAACTTTCGTTTTGAAAATAACACGTTAAACCGTTCGCGATTATTTTCAAAACGGTCTTTGGATAATGAATTTAATTTAAGATAAAAACCGATATTTTACTGGCCTAATTTTTTCAACCCTAATATTATACCAGATTAGGGCAGGTTTGAGATCTTTTTAATTGGGTGGATGAGGTTTTGGTTGTAATATTTTTGTTTTGGTTTTTGTGTTTTTTGAGGGACGTAACTTTTTCGGTTGTTGAGGCGGGGGGGCTTTTTAAAAGTGAAAAGTTAAAAGAGAAAAGGGAAAAATCAATATTCTTTGAATGAGAATTCAGTTGGTGTTTTTTACCCTTTTCCCTTTACTCTTTACACTTTAGTCCTTGCCAGGATACCCATTTTCTCCAGTTGTTGCGGGTTGTCTTCCAAGGACACCTTGGCAACCGCCCTGAGATCGGAGATCCATTGAGCCAATTTATCGAGGGCGTTATCCCTGATTTCCGTCGCTTCCTGGGCTTCGCCGATTTCTTTCTTTTGTTGCAGGTGTTTGGCGATGACCTGGTCGATTAGGGTGGACTCTTGCTCGAGTTTTTCCTGGGTATAACCATATTCGGCAAGGGCCGTTAAGAAGGCGGAGTCGCCTAGGAGATTAGCGTAAAAAGTCCGGGCTTGTTCAAGCCAGCCGGAGAGGCTTTGTTTTCGACGCCCGAATAACATGGCCGCTTTGTCGGCCTTGATGCTTTCATTGAAGGCAACACGGGCTATCTTTAGGGTACGAATGTATTGTTGGTGGGCAATATCCCAAATATCATTCAATTCAGCGGTGGCGGCGACTTGATCGCCGTATTCTTTTTTCTGGGCGTTTTGGAGGGCTACCGCCTCCCCATAGAGTTTCTTTCCGGCCTTCAGCTTTTCCTCGGAATACCCGAAACACGCCAAGGCTGCCTTAACTCCTGTATCGGATAAGGCGTTTTCGATCATTACCTGGGATGATAAGAGAAACTGGTCGATCCGGTTTGTTCCGTTTGCCATAATGCAACACTCCTTTTTTTATTAGTTTTAGTAATAGTCGAAGCTAAATTGACTAGTGGTTTATAAACAATCCTCTAATTCATCAATTAGGGATTTTTGTTTTTCGTGATATATTGGTTGGTTTAAAACATATTCCCGAACCTGTTTAAGTTCGGACCTGCCGATACTGAAGCAACCGTAACCATCCTGCCAGTATAAAGAATTGCCGGATTCGCGATTAATATAATAGGCGGTTGCCCCTTTTACTTCAGCAACGAAATCCGTTATTTTTATGTTTGGATTGATTGATACCAACAGGTGAATGTGATCGGCTATATTTCCGATAGCTAATGGTTCAAGGTTGAATTTTCGACATTTTTCGCGGATGATGTTATGAATTGTTGTTTCAATATTGGATGTGATGTAAGTTTCTCTTTGCTTGGTAGACCAGATTAAGTGGATGTATATCTGATACTTGGATCTTGGCATTTTAGCTCCTTGGTTATATGTCTCCGCCGCGGGCTGAAACCCCACGGCTGGGTATATTTCGCATAAACCCCCGTAAACGGGGCTATCGGGTCTAAGTGATTTACTTTGTTGTGGATTGTATTTTTTTTGACATCATAGCCGGCTTTAGCCGGGTTTGTTATTTTAGCTTAGCCGCGGGGTTTCAGCCCGCGGTGGACAGTTTATCCTGCAAGAAGTATGGAACGATTTTTTCGTGGTATTGATCGATTTTTAGGTGGTATTCAACGATTTTTTCGTAGTATTGATCGACTTTTAGGTGGTGTTCGACGATTTTTTCATGGTATTGATCGATTTTCAGGTGGTGTTCGATGATTTTTTCATGGTGTTGATCGATTTTTAGGTGGTCTTTGGCGATTTTTTCGTGGTGGGGAACGATTTTCAGATGGTAGGCAACAATTTATTTGGGATGAAACAATTTCTTTTGCCAGTCTATTTCGGGTTCGAAACGGAGTTAAAGAGTATGGTTTTGTAAATACCTCCTTTTAATATAAATTTTGGAATATTATATGAAGAATATATCATATATCGGAAACGGTTTCAAGAAATAATTGGAATTTTTGTAATGGAAGAACCAAAAATTGTTTAGTTAATTATTATCTGATATTACAAATATTTGTTATTCCATAATTCCCATGGTAAAATATTATTGTTTAGTAGTTGGTTAGAACTTTGTTGGTTCGAGGATTCATAAAATGGTTTGTCATAAATGAAAGGGACCGGATATGCAATTGTTATACAAAATAGTATACGCTATCTCTGCCATCTTGGCTGGGTATATACTTAAAACCTAATTTGAAAGACCATTAACCATTAAAGGAAATGATCGGGGGCTAAAAAGTTATCACGGTATATCTTCGGAAGGTAGCGAACAGCTCATAATAACATGGGTTCTTGGATGGCCTGTAACTGGATTATGCGGTACTAATATTATAATTAAATAGTTTATAAGTATAATTTAAAAGGACAACTAACAAAACAAAGGAAATATATTGTATATTTAGGATGTTGAGGCGAAAACAATGAAAGGAAGAAATAATAATGTTATTTTTTTGTGATGAAATTAGAAAAATGCACCAGTCTTTTAAAGATTTTTACCAATTTCGAAGTCTAGCATCTGCTCATCAATATTCAAAGCTATATAAATTATTTAATAAATATAATACTGCTAATAAAAAAATATTAGATTGGGGCTGTGGAAACGGTCATTTTTCTTATTATCTTTGCACGAAAGGTTACCAAGTATGGAGTTATTCATTTGAAAATAGTTTATTAATTTGGGAATCCTCTATAAAAGGAAAATGTCACTTTATTCAGGGAAATCATGATGAACCTGTTAAACTGCCGTTTACAGATTGTTTTTTTGATACAGTAGTGTCAATCGGGGTATTGGAGCACGTACGTGAAACTCAAGGAAATGAGTTAAAAAGTTTGAAAGAGATTAATAAAATTCTCAAGCCAGATGGTTTATTTATCTGTTATCATTTGCCAAATTATTATAGCCTAATAGAGTTGTTTACACGTTCTTTTTTACCAAAAAAATTCCATCACCAATATAGATTTACTAAAAAACAAATCATAAAAATGTGTATTGAAACTGGTTTTGAAATTTTAGAAATCAAACAATATGGTTTTCTTCCACGAAATTTTTGGAATAAAGCACCAAAGATACTTCAACAATCTCTATTGATAACTATTATTTGGAACGCCCTCGATAGCATATTATATACATTACTATCACCAATTTGTCAGAACTATTATTTTATTGCTCGCAAACAGCAAGAACATACTAAGAATTAATTCTTAAATCAGTTGTTGCATTTTCTTAAAATTTTTGTCGCGGTACAGCTGTCTGTTTCGGAATAATTTTTGTTGGTTTACTTTTTTTAGCAGAGAAACTATTTATCAGAAAAATTGAAAATGGAATTAAAAAGCACTTAAATTCCCTTTATAAAATATAAGTTTACCGAAGAAAAGTTTTTTGTTTCAAAATGGGCTTATATATATGTAAGTATAGCTCAAGGTCACTTAGTACTTCAAATTGTTTTTAGTATATTGGGACTCCTTTCTTTAGCGATGACTTTATTGTTTTTATTATTCGTTTTTCCGAGAGCATTTATCGACATAACAAAAGAAAAACTATTCTATTTTAATGGTTTGAAAACCAAAATTAAAATTGAACTACACCAGGTCACTTTCGTAGGAATTCATATTAGTAATAATAAATATGACGAAAGTAAATTTCATCTTACAATAAAAGATTATGAAGATAATATTTATGAGATTCCTTTGCTTTATAAGGATATGTCAAGGATAATTGCATTAATTTTTGATTATAAGGGTTATGGTAGCAATGATTATTTACACCACCTGTGATTGAGAACCAGAAATAGACATGATTAAACAACTGAAAGGATTTAAAATCCAGGGATTTTAACCAACCTGTTGCCTAACTCCGCGTAATGTTTTATAATAATCAAGAGTTTTGTTATATTCGATGTAGCACGGTGGGTTTATTATCAAACACCCAATATCATTTATAATGACCGGTAGAACGGGAGGAAAAAAGAAAAATGCCGATTACGGAAATATTAGCTCGCAACGCCGAGCTGTATGGGCCTGAAACATGCCTGACCGAGATTAATCTGGATCTCCAGGACAGCCATAATGTCATCTGGCGCGAGTACGAACTGATTGAAAACAACCCGGCGGGTGAATACCGAAGAGAGATGACCTGGCGGGTTTTTGACGAGAAGGCCAACCGCATGGCCAACCTGCTACTGAAGCGGGGGATCAAAAAAGGGGACAAGGTCGCCATTCTGTTGATGAACTGTCTGGAGTGGCTGCCGATCTATTTTGGGATCTTAAAGGCCGGCGCGATTGCAGTGCCCTTGAACTTCCGCTACACGGCCGAGGAGATCAAATATTGTCTAAACCTGTCCGATACCGTAGCCTTAATCTTCGGGCCGGAGTTCATCGGCCGGATGGAAACCATCTACGATCAGATCCCCAAAGTGAAAACCCTCTTTTTCGCGGGCGAGAACCGTCCTACTTTTGCGGAAAACTATGACCGCCTTACCGCCAATTGTTCCTCCGAAGCACCGGAGATTAAACTGACGGACGAGGATGACGCGGCGATCTATTTTTCCTCGGGGACTACGGGATTTCCCAAAGCAATCTTGCATAACCACCAAAGCCTGATGTCCGCCTGTATCACTGAGAACAAACACCACAGCCAGACTCGGGACGATAATTTTTTATGCATTCCCCCGCTCTACCATACCGGCGCCAAGATGCATTGGTTCGGCAGTTTCCTGGCGGGGAGCAAAGCGGTCTTGCTGCGCGGCATTAAGCCGGAATGGATCCTTAAAACCGTCTCCGCAGAAAAGATCACCATCGTTTGGCTGTTGGTCCCCTGGGCCCAGGATATTTTGGACGCCATTGAAC
>JAEZJK010000098.1 GCA_023415835.1 Bacillota bacterium | reverse complement strand
TCGGCGAATTTGGAGCGGATTTGTTGGAAGACGGGATGAGCGTTTTGACCCATTGCAATGCGGGAGCTTTGGCCACCGGGGCTTATGGGACGGCGCTGGCAGCAATCCGGGTGGCGGTGGAACGGGGAAAACGGATCAGTGTTTTTGCTGACGAGACCCGGCCGCTGCTTCAAGGGGCGCGTTTGACCGTTTGGGAACTGATGCAGGAGCAAATACCCGTTACTTTAATTACCGACAACATGGCCGCCGCAGTGATGCGATTGGGTAAAGTCCAGGCGATAATCGTCGGAGCAGACCGGATCACAGCTAATGGAGACGTAGCCAATAAAATAGGTACTTACGGAGTGGCTGTTTTGGCCAAGGAACATAACATCCCGTTTTACGTTGCCGCTCCGCTCTCTACCATCGATCTGAGTTTAAAAACAGGCGCGGAGATTCCCATTGAGGAGCGTTCTCCGGAGGAAGTGACTTCTTTCAGCGGAGTTACGGTGGCCCCGGCGGGAGTAAAGGTTTTTAATCCAGCCTTTGACGTGACCCCCGCCAGATATGTGACGGCGATTATTTCCGAGTATGGAATCGCAACTGGGGATTGGGAGAATTCTTTTAAAGAATGGCGGGAGAGGGAGAATAATGGCCGGGATACAGGAGCCGGGTGTCAGTAGGTTTTACCCCTGACAACAAAAAACGGCCGGATGACCCGGCCGTTTGGCTTTATACAGCGCCGTAAAGCGGTAAACGGTGATAAACGTGAAAACAATGCGGACAATACCATTTTCCCTCGGCGCGCAACAATTTGTGTTGGCCACAGATAGGACAAAGCATTGACATCACCTCAAGATTGATCATAAATCGATTTTGTTTCAATGTCCAGTTAAATAACGGTGGTATTTGTGTAAAATATTGGCGGCATACAGATTTTGTTTTAGCGTAACCGTCCCAAGAGATAATAAGAGAGAGTATTGCAATACTCACTAATTATATGATAAAAGGAGGGACGATTATGGCAGCTGGTGAAAAAAACAAACAGCGACTGACCAAGGAAGTCAAAGCAAAAGAAATTGCTGATAATGTACAACAGGACAACCAAGCCGAATACGCCGCTGAATTTCCACTGCATCAACCGGAGAAAGGTATGAATAAAAAGCAACATCGGCAGAAAAAACAATAATGGTTTAAATAGGGTTGTTTATAAACAGCCCTATTTTTATGCTTGCACCAATTACTTGTTGATTCCCGTTGGTTATGTTATGATATTACGTGCAAGTTTGATACTATATGGCTTTGATACAGAAATTTTACAGGAGTGAGTTCGATGAGTTTAAATCAACCTCGGTCCCGGTATGCTCCAAGTCCTACTGGATTTTTACATATTGGAGGCGCGCGGACTGCGCTTTACGATTGGCTTTTGGCCCAGGGTAACGGGGGCCAATTTTTACTCAGGATCGAGGACACGGATCGCAACCGCTTTGTCCCGGATTCGTTGGAAGATATCATGGAAAGTTTGCGCTGGTTGGGGCTGGAGTGGGACGAGGGTCCGGAGGTTGGTGGAGAATACGGGCCTTATTTTCAGTCGGAACGGTTGGAAATTTACCAGCGCTATGCCCAACAGCTAATCGATGAAAGGAAAGCTTATTATTGTTATTGTACCCCGGAACGATTGCAGCAGGTCCGGCAATCTCAGGAGGGCGCCAAAGAACAAGTCGGTTATGACCGGCATTGCCGTGACGGCTCCCCGGGGGCCCAGGCCGGAATGAAACGGGTAATCCGGTTCAAAACGCCCTTTACTGGAAAAACCATCGTTAAAGACCTGCTTCGGGGCGATTTGGAATTTGAAAACAATATTCTAGAAGATTTGGTCTTAATAAAATCCGATGGTTTTCCCACCTACCATTTTGCTAACGTGATTGACGATCATTTAATGAAGATAACCCATGTTTTGCGCGGTGAAGAATGGCTTCCCAGCACGCCGGTGCATGTCTTGTTATATCAGGCGTTCGGTTGGGAGCATCCCCAATTTGTCCATCTTTCAATCTTTTTGTCGCCTGACGGTAAAGGAAAACTGAGCAAGCGGCATGGGGCCACCAGCGTCAGGGAGTACCGGGAACAGGGTTATTTGCCGGAAGCTTTGTTCAATTTTCTCTTGCTGTTAGGTTGGAACCCAGGGAATGACCAGGAGTTGATATCCAAAGAAGAAGCAATTAAACTGTTTAGCCTGGATCGGGTCAATGCTTCGCCGGTGCGTTTTGCTATTGATAAACTAAACTGGTACAATGGTGTCTATATTCGCGGCCTGGAGCCGCGCGACTTAGCCGGGCGTTGTGTCCCCTTTTTGCAGAAAGACGGGTTATTGCCCGATCCCTGCCCGGCGGAACGCTTCGAATACCTGGTACAGCTGATGCCGATGGTCCAAGAACGGTTGAAGCTGTTAACCGACATTAGCGGCTGGACCGACTTTTTCCTGCAAGAAGAGATTCCAGTCCCAGCCCGGGAACTGTTGATACCTAAGAAGTTAGACGTTACCACAGCGCTTAAGATTTTGAACGCGTTATTGGAGACCCTCGAAGGGGTCCCGGCTGTGTTTGGCGTCGCCGAACTGGAAGCGGCGCTCCATCCCCTTCCTGAAAAACTGGAATTGAAAATGGGCGATGTCTTCATGCCCCTGCGGGTGGCTGTCTCCGGTAAAACCGCCACTCCCGGGATGTATGAAATGCTGCAAGCTTTGGGTAAAGAACGGGTGTTGGTTCGAGTCAGTAAAGCAATTCAGGTGTTGGAGCATTGATGTGAACCGGCGTCCATTGCTTTTTGAGAACGAACAATCATGTAATAGATTGTTAACTTGCTATTGCTAACGTTTATGTTAGACTTTGCCTTAAAATTATGACAGTATCCTTTGGAACTGTACTTATTGAAATATTTTAACTTCAAGAGCAATTTAATAATTAACATCCGCTTGGATCATATGACTGAGACGGTAAATAGTAACGTGTAAAAGGCTTACCTGTCTTCAGGTAGGCCTTTTTTACATTTTAGAGGTTTGTCGACTAAGCAGATATGACAAACAATATGACAAAAATCAGGCTGGGAGGGGAAAATGCGAAAAAAGATTTTACTGGGAATAACCGGCTCAATAGCTGCCTATAAAGGTATCGGAGATTGCCAGCGGATTGACACCGGGATATGATGTCCGGGTGGTGATGACGGGGCACGTAGTCAAGTTTATCGCTCCACTTACCTTGGAAACATTGACAAAGAATAAAGTCTATGTAGATATGTTTACAGAGATGAGGTTATTTCCCCAATTGGTACTGGCCTTTATCAAGAGCTTTCGAAAAATTAATTGAATTAGCTGCAAAGAAGCATCCGGAGCAAGACTATACTTCTATGCGGCGGATATTGGAGACTGGTTGATTAAATTAACAAGGGAGAGTGGTTTGCGTGAAAAAGAGCGTCACAACTTTTTTCAAGGCTAAGAAAGAAGGAAATAAGCTGGCATTACTGACGGCTTACGATTATTCCGCGGCGAAGCTAGCCGATTCATGCGGCATTGATGGGATTCTAATCGGAGATTCTTTGGGAATGGTCTGTTTAGGATATAAAGATACCTTACCGGTCACCATCGAAGACATGCTTCACCATACGAAGGCGGTTACCCGGGGTGTGGAAAACGCGTAGTCATCGCGGATATGCCGTTCATGTCCTATCATACCTCAGTCTATGAAGCTATACATAATGCCGGGAGATTGGTTCAGGAGGGGAATGCCGAAGCAATAAAGCTCGAAGGAGGAGCTCGGGTCTTACGGCAGGTCCGGGCGATAGTGAAAGCCCAAATACCGGTAATGGGTCATCTTGGACTGACGCCCCAGTCGGTCAATGTCTTCGGTGGGTTTAAAGTACAAGGCAAAAATCAAGATGCTGCTCAAATGTTGATTGATGATGCCAAAAGATTGGAAGACGCCGGAGTTTTTTCCATGGTGCTTGAGTGCATTCCGGCGGAACTTGCCGCTAAGATCACGGAGGCGGTTATGGTCCCCACGATCGGTATTGGAGCCGGAGCGAGTTGCGACGGCCAAGTTTTGGTCTACCATGACATGCTGGGAATCTACTCCGACGTCCGGCCGAAACATGTTAAGGTATTTGCGGATGCCGGAGCGGTAATACGGCAAGGCATTAAGGTATATGTGGATGAGGTCAAGAATTCTACCTTTCCAACCAAAGAACATTCGTTTTAATGAGGGGATTTATGCAATATCGGTTTTACGATAAAACGGAATTAAGGTGAAGAGATGATTACTGTGGAGACTATTCGGAAAGTCCGGGAAGAGACGGAATCTTGGTCCAAAAAAGGGTTTTCAATAGGTTTTGTACCAACTATGGGTTATCTGCATGAGGGGCATGCTTCATTGATTCAAAAAGCGAGAAGAGAAAATAACAAGGTAGTTGTAAGTATCTTTGTGAATCCGATTCAATTTGGCCCTACCGAAGACTTTGAGAGATATCCTAGAAATTTCGGGCGTGACCGGGAAACCTGTGAAAGAGCGGGGGCGGATCTGATTTTTGCTCCGTCTGTCGCTGAAATGTTCCCTTCCAAAAATCTTGCATTTGCGGATGTTTCGGGGTTAGGTGAGTATTTATGCGGGGCCAAACGCCCTGGTCATTTCCGGGGCGTGTGTACGATTATCACCAAATTTTTTAATATCATAAGACCGGACCGGGCGTATTTTGGAGAAAAAGATTTTCAACAGTTGGCGATTATTCAACGTATGGCTAAGGATTTAT
>JAEZJK010000097.1 GCA_023415835.1 Bacillota bacterium | reverse complement strand
TCGGCGAATTTGGAGCGGATTTGTTGGAAGACGGGATGAGCGTTTTGACCCATTGCAATGCGGGAGCTTTGGCCACCGGGGCTTATGGGACGGCGCTGGCAGCAATCCGGGTGGCGGTGGAACGGGGGAAACGGATCAGTGTTTTTGCCGATGAGACCCGGCCGCTGCTTCAAGGGGCGCGTTTGACCGTTTGGGAACTGATGCAGGAGCAGATACCCGTTACTTTAATTACCGACAATATGGCTGCCGCAGTGATGCGATTGGGTAAAGTCCAGGCGGTAATCGTCGGGGCGGATCGGATCACAGCTAATGGAGACGTAGCCAATAAAATAGGTACTTACGGAGTGGCTGTTTTGGCCAAGGAACATAATATCCCGTTTTACGTTGCTGCTCCGCTCTCAACCATCGATCTGAGTTTAAAAACAGGCGCGGAGATTCCCATTGAGGAGCGTTCTCCGGAGGAGGTTACTTCTTTCGGCGGAATTACAGTGGCTCCGGCGGGAGTAAAGGTTTTTAACCCGGCCTTTGACGTGACCCCGGCTCGTTATGTAACAGCGATTATTTCCGAATATGGAGTCGCCAGGGGCGATTGGGAGAACACCTTTAAAGGATGGCGGGAAAGGGAAAATTGTAGCCGGGATACAGGAGCCGGGAGTCAGTAGGTTTTAAACTCCTGTCAACAAAAAAACGGCCGGATGATCCGGCCGTTTGGCTTTATATGGCGCCGTAAAGCGGTAAACGGTGATAAACGTGAAAACAATGGGGGCAATACCATTTTCCCTCGGCGCGCAACAATTTGTGTTGGCCACAGAGCGGACAAAGCATTGACATCACCTCAGAATTAATCATAAATTTTTTTTGACGCAATGTCCAGTTAAAGATCGATGGCAATAATGTTAAAAACTGGCGGTATAGTGATCGGGTTTTAACCCGGCCATCCCAAGAGATAATAAAGAGAGTATTTAACAATACTAAAAATCAAAAGGAGGGATGGTTATGGGGGTTAAAGAAAAAAATAAACAGAGTTTAACCAATGGAGCCAAAGCCAAAGAAGCAACTGGTGTTGTGAAACGGGAAGGACAAGCGGAATTCGCTAGTGAATTCCCACTTCATCAAGGAGAAAAAGGCATGAACAAAAGGCAACAACGGCAGAAAAAACAATAATTATTGTAATAGGGTTGTGTTAAAACAGCCCTATTTTTATGCTTATACCAATTACTTGTTGATTCCGGTTGGTTGTGTTATGATATTACGTGCAAGTTTAGTAGTATATGGCTTTGATACCAGAAATTTTTACAGGAGTGAATTCGATGAGCTTAAATCAACCTCGGTCCCGGTATGCTCCAAGCCCTACTGGATTTTTACATATTGGAGGCGCACGGACTGCGCTTTACGATTGGCTTTTGGCCCGGGGTAACGGGGGCCAATTTTTACTCAGGATCGAGGACACGGATCGCAACCGGTTTGTCCCGGATTCGTTGGCAGATATCATGGAAAGTTTACGCTGGTTGGGACTGGAGTGGGACGAGGGTCCGGAGGTTGGTGGAGAATACGGGCCTTATTTTCAGTCAGAACGGTTGGAAATTTATCAGCGCTATGCCCAACAGCTAATTGATGAAGGGAAAGCTTATTATTGTTATTGTACCCCGGAACGGTTGCAGCAGCTCCGTCAATCCCAGGAGGGCGCCAAGGAACAAGCGGGGTACGACCGGCATTGCCGTGAAGGGTCGCCGGAGGCACAGGCCGGAATGAAGCGGGTCATTCGGTTCAAAACGCCCCTTACCGGAAAAACCATCGTTAGAGACTTGCTTCGGGGAGAATTGGAATTTGAAAATAATATTTTAGAAGATTTGGTCTTAATCAAATCGGATGGATTTCCCACCTACCATTTTGCCAACGTGGTTGACGATCATTTAATGAAGGTAACCCATGTTTTACGCGGCGAAGAATGGCTACCCAGCACGCCGGTTCATGTCTTGTTATACCAGGCGTTGGGTTGGGAGCATCCCCAATTTGTCCATCTTTCAATCTTTTTATCGCCGGATGGTAAAGGGAAGCTGAGTAAAAGGCACGGCGCTACCAGCGTCAAAGAATACCGCGAATTAGGCTATCTGCCGGAAGCCTTGTTCAACTTTCTCTTGTTGTTAGGTTGGAACCCAGGGAATGACCAGGAGTTGATATCCAAAGAAGAAGCCATCAAACTGTTCAGCCTGGATCGGGTCAATGCTTCGCCGGTGCGTTTTGCCATTGATAAACTAAACTGGTACAACGGCGTCTATATCCGCGGCCTGGAGCCGCGCGACTTAGCCGGGCGTTGTGTGCCCTTTTTGCAGAAAGACGGGTTATTGCCCGATCCTTGCCCGGTGGAACGCTTCGAATACCTGGTACAGCTAATGCCGTTGGTTCAAGAACGGTTGAAGCTGTTAACCGACATTAGCGGTTGGACCGACTTTTTCCTGCGGGAAGAGATCCCCGTCCCTGCCCGGGAACTATTGATACCGAAGAAATCAGACGCGGCGACAGCGCTCAAAGTATTGCAGGCATTGTTGGAGACCCTCGATGGAGCCCCGGTTGCGTTTGGCGTCGCTGACCTCGAAGCCGCCCTCCATCGCCTTCCTGAAAAGCTGGAATTGAAAATGGGCGATGTCTTCATGCCCTTGCGGGTGGCTGTCTCCGGTAAAACCGCCACTCCTGGGATGTACGAGATGCTGCAAGCTTTGGGTAAAGAACGGGTGTTGGATCGGGTGAGTAAAGCGATTCAGGCATTGGAGCATTGATATGAACCGTTGTCTGTTGTTTAGAGAATCAACAGTTATGTAATAAATTGTTAACTTGCTATTGCCAAACGTTTATGTTAAACTTTGCCTTAAAATTGAGACAGTATCCTTTGGAACTGTACTAATAGAATTATTCTAAACTTCAAGAGTAATTTAATAATTATCATCCGCTTGGATCATGTGACTGAGACGGTAAATGGTAACGTGTAAAAGGCCTACCTGTCTTCAGGTGGGATTTTTTTATATTTTAGCAGGTTCGTTAATAGCAGTCAGTATTCTTAGTATTGCGGCTAAGCAGATATGACAAACAATATGACAAAAATCACGATAGGAGGGTGGAATTGGAACAGAAGCCCAAGGAGAAGTTGGCCTATGATATTGCGCGAACAATTATTAAGGTTGGTGATTGATTATGGATTTGGCCAATCAGATCAGTCTTGGTTTTATCGGCGCCGGAAAAGTTGGAGTCAGTCTGGGCACATATTTTCGGAGTAAAGGCCTTAATGTTGTCGGTTATGCCAGCCGGAATACGGAATCGGCCCGAAAGGCTGCTTTAATAACTTCCACCGGATACTTTACTTTGAAAGAACTTGCGGCCAAATGCCGCATGCTTTGGATTACCACACCGGATGATCAGCTCGAGAAAGCCTGGAGTGAGCTGGCCCAATATGATCTCACCGGGAAATTGATCTGTCATACCAGTGGCGCAAAGGATTCGGGTGTTTTTTCAGGAATCACCGCGAAAGGCGCTTTTGGATATTCGATCCATCCCATGCATGCATTTGCCGATAAGACCGGGAGAATTGAAGGCTTGGAAACAACTTATTTCACATTGGAAGGCGATTCAACTAATATTCAACTATTTCAACAGCTATTTTCGATGTTGGGAAATAAATTGTTTGTCATTGACCGGCAATATAAGCCGATGTACCATTTGGCGAATGTGATGGTGACCAACCTTGTACTGGCTTTATTAAGTTTGGGCTCTGGATATCTCTCCCAATGCGGCTCTTTTGGCGAAGAACCGTTTAAAGTCTTGATGCCGATGATTGAAAATAACCTGGATAATTTGAAACACAATGGTTTCATCAATGCTTTGACCGGTCCCATAGAACGAAATGATCTGGGAACGGTTATGAAACATCTTGAGGTTATTTCCCCAATTGATGCTGGCCTTTATCAAGAGCTCTCGAAAAAATTAATCGAGTTAGCCGCAGAGAAGCATCCGGAGCAAGACTACAATTCTATGCGATGGTTATTGGAGACTGGTGGATTAAATTAACAAGGGAGAGTGGTTTGCGTGAAAAAGAGCGTCACAACTTTTTTGAAGGCTAAGAAAGAAGGAAATAAGCTGGCATTACTGACGGCTTACGATTATTCCGGGGCGAAGCTAGCCGATTCATGCGGCATTGATGGGATTTTAGTCGGAGATTCTTTGGGAATGGTCTTTTTAGGTTATAAAGATACCTTACCGGTTACCATCGAAGATATGCTTCACCATACGAAGGCGGTTACCCGGGGTGTGGAAAACGCGTTAGTCATCGCGGACATGCCGTTCATGTCCTATCATACCGCAGTCTATGAAGCTATACATAATGCCGGGAGATTGGTTCAGGAAGGGAATGCCGAAGCAATAAAACTCGAAGGAGGAGTTCGGGTCTTACGGCAGGTTCGGGCGATAGTGAAAGCCCAAATACCGGTAATGGGTCATCTTGGACTGACGCCCCAGTCGGTCAATGTCTTCGGTGGGTTTAAAGTACAAGGCAAAAATAAAGATGCCGCTCAAATGTTGATTGATGATGCCAAAAGGTTGGAAGACGCCGGAGTTTTTTCCATGGTGCTTGAGTGTATTCCGGCGGAACTTGCCGCCAGGATCACGGAGGCGGTTATGGTTCCTACAATTGGTATTGGAGCCGGAGCGGATTGCGACGGCCAAATTTTGGTCTACCATGATATGCTGGGGATCTACTCCGACGTCCGGCCGAAACATGTTAAGGTATTTGCGGATGCCGGAGCGGTGATGCGGCAAGGCATTAAGGCATATGTGGAAGAGGTTAAGAACTCTACCTTTCCAACCAAAGAGCATTCGTTTTAAAGATTCTGGAAACAGATTTAGGCTAAAATGATGGCTTATATCAACAAACTTATAAAAAGGGAGGCGGTTACAATGATTATTAAAACCAGGGGACAGATTCCCGCAGAGGAAATAGTTGAGCGAAACGGCGTAAAAAAAGAGTTGGTTATCGGAGAATATGACGGGTCAGACCAAATTGTATTGCGGGTGATATGTTTGGAACCCCAACGGTTTATACCCGCTCATGTTCATGATTTTCCACATATTTGGAAGATTGAAAAGGGTGTAGGTATTTTAACGGACAATAATAATACAGAACATCGCGTCACTGCCGGGCAGTTTATCTTTATCAATCCTAATGAAAAACATGGGATGAGAAATATTGGTAATGAAACCCTTGAGTATTTATGTTTTGGGACAATCGAAAGTGAAAAGACAGCTCCTCAAAGATGTAGCCTCTGATAAGGCGGATCTTTACCGGAAATAGAAGAACAGACGATAATTAAAACAATTTTGGAATCAAGGTGAAGATATGATCAGTATCGCGACTATTCGGGAAGTTAGAAAAGTGACTGAGTCATGGAAGCGGCAAGGGTTGACTGTTGGTTTTGTACCAACTATGGGTTATCTGCATGAGGGGCATGCTTCATTGATTCAAAAAGCGAGAAGCGAGAATAATAAGGTAGTTGTAAGTATCTTTGTGAATCCGATTCAATTTAGCCCTAACGAAGACTTTGAGAGATATCCCAGAAATTTCGAGCGTGACCGGGAAATCTGTGAAAGAGCGGGGGCGGATCTGATTTTTGCTCCGTCTGTTGTTGAAATGTTCCCTTCCAAAAATCTTGCATTCGCGGATGTTTCGGAGCTAGGTGAGTATTTATGCGGGGCCAAACGCCCGGGTCATTTCCGGGGCGTGTGTACGATTATCACCAAATTTTTTAATATCATAAGACCGGACCGGGCGTATTTTGGAGAAAAAGATTTTCAACAGTTGGCGATTATTCAACGTATGGCTAAGGATTTAT
>JAEZJK010000065.1 GCA_023415835.1 Bacillota bacterium | reverse complement strand
ATATCGGCCGCATTCCTCATTGGAGGATAAAACCCCGTTTCAAGTCTATTTTGGAAGTCAGCTCAATGGAGCTATTTCATATCAAGAAACACGGAAAGGAGCATAACTTATTTTTTTCAAATCCGTGTCTTGACAATGGGGGGCATTACCATCAACCACTTCCAAGATGAATAATTTTGAAAGGAGGGTTTTGAGATGGCGAAAAAAATTCAAGCATGGGTGGAGTTTGGACCCCGCATCGAGCTGGCCGCCACGATGACAAGCAACGAATTGATCGAAAACATCGTTGCCGCCACTAACCAAAGCCGCGGCAGCGTCCTGGCGGTCCTGTCCGAATTGGACGTGCAAATTGAGGCCGGACTCAAAGCCGGGCGGATCGTCCACTTGCCTAACGGCACACATTACGAACCCATCGGCAAGAAAGACGGTTCCATCGATCTTAGCGTCCGGGTCAACCCCGATGTGGATAAGCGCGTCAACTCCGAATTTCGCGGCAAATGGCTCAACTCCGCCAATATCGGCAAAAGCCAGGATGAGATCATCGCCCTATGGAACGAAAAGCACCCCGATGATCCGGTCGAAGTATAACCCGGTAAGTTTCTGTCAAAAACATATTCAGCCACGGAGACACTGAGACACAGAGGGATGATCAGAGAACTCACTGTTAAAAATTAAGCGGCTTAATTTTAAAATTGAGCCGCTTAATTTAAAAGTATCACTAGTTTAACTTTAAAGTTTAACTGGTTTAATTTCGAAGTATCACTGGTTTAATTTTAAAGTTTCACTGGTTTAATTTTTAGATTGAGCCGGAGGAATTTTTATTGGGCTAGAATTGAACTCACCCGCTTGTGTCTCCCTCTCTTTTTTGAAAAAGAGGGAGAGAACCTCTTGTCAGGTAAGCATTTAGATGCCGTTATAGTCGTTGGTCTTCTTTGTGGTGTGGGCATATTTTAATATCCGATTTCTAAGAAGTCGATAGGCGCGGATCGTTTTCGGACATCCATGTCCCACACGACTTCGCCCATCCTGGGGTATAGTTAAAACCACATGGCTCCGAATTTTCAATAAAGCCGGCTGTTGGGGTCCGCTAAATGGTGAAAGATTGCCATCTTACAACTCTTTTAGCACATCCAACCGGTCGTTTCTCGCTATGCCTCGAAACTTGAGACCTACCATGTTCTCTGGCGTTACGGATTACTTATTTGAGTTTGAAGGCTATACCTTATCCATAACTTGTCGTGACATCCTCATTCTCCTTCAATTGAATTGCTATGGGTTAAGTCGTATTTTTAAATTTGTGGGCTTTGTGGCGCATCTATGGATGGCGTTCACCAGTGATACTTTCAAAATTTTAAAACGTAGACTTTCCAAACAATTCCTTTGTGCTATCATATAGATTGTCGTAATGCAACAAAACAATTTTGCGTGATTCTTCAAATTTTCTTCTTATTCTATACGTTTTATTATTAAAATCTTTCCTTCTTCCTGCAACCACAACATAATGAATTCGAGTCTTATCGAGTCTACAGAATTCGTTATCTAATAACATTTCTGGGTGCTTATATTTTTGGAATGTTTCATTTAATGATGAATAATTCGATTCTAGCCATACTTCCCAATCATCAATTTGCTTAATTCCTTTTCTAAACTCGTCTCCCAAATCTCCATCACTTATTGTTATTTTACCGTAGGGGTTTTGTAATTCGACAAATACAAATTTATATCCGCCAGAATTCCTACCGATAAGTAAATAATCTACTTTGTATGTATTTCCCAACATGAATTCTGGTATGATAAACGCATCATGGTGCCCAAAATTATAATTCGATTTAAGAATTGAAGCTATTATAAAATAAGCATTCTTATCCTTAACATGGTTAAGAACCGTTCTCTCGTTTGTATTTGCGTCATTTAAAACTACTAGAAATTCATCACATAATCTCAATATTGTCTTTTCATCCTTTAATTCTTCTATGTCTAAATAATTGTTAGGAAAAAGACTGAGATAATGTCGAACTGCTTTGGGATATTGCCGAAATAAAGATTTTCTTATTCGTAATTTTGTGTCATTTTTATTTACTATCTCTTTAAGCTTTAATTCTTCCCAATCCTTAATTTCTTGTTCAGTTAGTTTTGAATAATCTCTTTCATATATTTTCATTTATTTACCTCAATTTCTTTCTGAAAATAACCGCGCACGATGCGCGGTTTCGGGCACCATATTTCGTAGAACGTTCGCGAGTTGCAGAAGTCCGCGGGTATTAAGCCGGACAATTCTTCTTGAAACCACCCCCGTCCGGCGGGTCATACAGGACTTATACCCGGAACTACCCAGATTTCCTACAATCCGGCACGGAGCCTGCAAACTCGCTGTTAGGCGTTATAGAGCAGTTACCGCTTGATTTTTAACAAGTTCCATCTTCTAGTCATTATAAATAAGGTAAAGTCTTGTTCGTTTGAAGAAATAGTTGTACTTTGTCCATCTTTACTCAAAGTTACTTCATATTTTGACCTATTTAATTTACAATCTTCCCCGCGCGATACACTTAAATTAGTATTTATAATATCCCAGCCTTCATATAGAAGATTTATTAGTTGTTTATAGGACTCACTAAAACTAGCATTATAAAAATCTACGATACACAGAACATAATCATGTGGTGTTTTATCTGGCAAATCTATTTCAAATTTATCTCTTCCTTCATCTCTTTCAAGTTCTATTTGAATTGAACCACTATCTACGCTATTAGGGTATATCGATAAAAGGTTATAACCTTTTTTCATTAGTTGAAAAATATCAGGATAATTCTTTGGATTTGATTTTCTCTCCTTAAGATCTAGTGAATCTACTTCCGAAGCAATACGTTTCTTTATAAAAAGATTAGGCTTCCATTCTCTTAATGGTAAATTATCTAAGGCAAAATCGCCACCACTTAAGGCCAATGCAGCGGCTGGACTAAGAAAAAAACCAGCAATACTTATAACAGCAAATTTAGCAAACTTAAAAACACCACTACCCCTTAGTTTGTCAAAACCTTTTATTCCCTCAATGGTTTGAATATAGTACTTATAAAAATCTTCCAATCCAGTTTTTTCTTTTCCATCGAGAAAACTATTAATCCATGTTCTTAATGTCTTCCCGTGTGTAGAGTTTGAGACTGTTACTATCGAGTCGATGTCAATTAAATCCTGGTTAATTAAAAACTCCAAGTCAGGTAAATCATTAATTTCAAGCGTTTTATCAAAAATATCAACTGGATTAGGTGCAAATTGGGTACTACTAGTAAGCTTAAAATTGGCTAATTTCTGGACAATTTCGTTTGTATAAATTACCTTTGATTGTACTAGGTCAGCAAAGATAACCACTTCGTTAACAATCAACATTAGCAGGATATCATCATTTAAACCTTTTTTCCAATACTTAAAATAATCTTCGGTTGTAAATCGTTCTATTATAGGATGAATTCCATCGCTATCATTAACTGAAAAGAAATCCTCTGTTAATAAGGAGTTTCTTCTGAAATAGCTTTTTACACCATCCGAAACAAATTTCCTATATTTAAAATCTGATAAATCGATATAAGTTAATTTACTTATTGATTCCGCAAAACTTCGTGGTAATATCTCGATAATTTCATCAATTTTATTAGTTATTTTTAGTTCTGGATCTGACTCTTTTAGAGCTGAAAAAAGCGTAATTTTTTGTTCTCTTAATTCTTGCATAGAGTTTACTAACATCATAGGTATATACTTATTTAAATCTCCTTTAGGAGAGAATACCCCATGTAATTCCGGAAGAAAATAAAGCTTTATTCGCCCAATCTTTATAAGAGTTATAAGTTTTTCTTCTCCAATGTGGTTAATTAGGTCATGATATTCAGTTTCACCTCCAATAAAGTTGACTACATCATATAGGAGGAAACATTCAGCTAGTTTACCGTAATTTATATTAATATTTACTATATCCATCTCATCCAGAAATAGTGATCTTCCTAAAAATACTACTTCAGACATTTATTTCACTCCTAATACTGCTCTATTACGCCTAACTATTGCATTACCAAAAACTCGTTCGCTAATATAACTAATTGTAAACATTATATGTATAATTTTCGCCAACATATCCCAGATAACCTGTTTCACGAATCTGTTTCGGTAAAAATTCCCTATCGGTGGTGTTTTACAAAACCATCTCCTCCATGCAAATAAAACCCTGGCTAACTGTATGCCCATCGCCTCACCCACCCGCTACCCGATTAGACTTAGTTACTATAGCGCCTCGTCCCTCTCCAAGAACGCAACTGATTTTGAATGTTTGGAGAGGGACAGCCTGTTTTCTTTCGGTTTTAGTTACTTTATCAATTACTGTTAAAAGAGAACAACGAAAGCTCGAATCAACCATACTTCCCCTCCCCAAAACTTCATGAAAAACCAACAGCATGGAGTGCAGCGGCAACCAGACACCATCAAGCACTCAAGCAACTAGCGGGGTGAGCGACGCCCCATCTTCCAAACAAAAAAGCCGCCATTTTTAGCAGCTTTGTTCTTACCTAGAAAATTCTATCGATGCTTATCGATCCACGTCAACTTATTTTTATACTTCGCTTGGGTCAACAGGAGGTTGACGTGGACGACTACAATCTATTTCTTTTTTTGACTCTTAACCGTCTCAATATAATTCAGATTCATTTTCAACATAAATTCCTCTTCTTCCTCACTCAGCAATCCTTCGGGAATTTCTCCCGCCTTCACGGATGAAGGCGAGCGCCGGTTCTTTACAGGACGTAAAAAAGCGGTCGCCAACGAAAGGCTAAGCCTATTTGCCAGACAGAAGGCCAGGGAGGGCGAAGACCCTCTAAAAACCG
>JAEZJK010000052.1 GCA_023415835.1 Bacillota bacterium | reverse complement strand
ATTTTTGAAAAAATATTCCCGTACGAAAAAAGCGGCCTAGTATACGGAAATTCGATAATTAAAGAAAATGTGAGTTCCTGAGCAAAAACCTAACTCTTGACTGTCTGTTTTATCGAGAAAAGGTCAGACAAAGGCTAAAATCAGTCGGAGTAAAACTGGCTCCAGAAGCGGTAGAGAACCGATCTTAATTCGAAGCGATATGCCTGTACATGAAGAAGAAGAAACAATTAATATCAAAGAAAACCGCATTGAAGATAATATCGATGGGATTAAGCGGGAGATGATTCCAGTTGGAGTTAATCCTAATAAAAACAATCTTAAAGATATTAAAATTTCATTTAATGATGAGTCTCATAAAGGTATTCTCCCTGCCGGAGAGTTTTCCCCAATTGTAGATATTAGGGATAAGGTTATTCCCCGGGGGTTAAAAAAGTTCTTTGAAGCACTCAATATAGTAAAGGAATTGGATGAGGAACTTACGATTGATTATTCTATTGGTATGGTTCCCGCCGAATCAGTTTTGGCTTACTGTGGAACAAATCCGAGGAAATTTACTTTTGTAGAAATTAAGAGCAATGAAAAGCAGGTCTATATCATTGAATTTGATGTATCAGATGATCATGGTATTTCAACATTAATATTTAGTCCTAATGTTATAGGTACAACTATTGAGATTATTAATAAATATATTGTTGGAAAAGGCAATTGGGCGAAAGAAGAACTAAAGAAAGAAAACATCCAAGTTGATTGGGCTAAACATACTATTTCAGATCCGTTTTTATGGGGACAAAGAATATTTCAAAAAGTGCAAAAAATAATAGCATAACTTTTTTGTAAAAGGAAACAATAACTAATATAGTAAATCTTTACCATTAAATTAGTGTTGAGGGATTAAATGAGCTTATATGATATTATTCCGGAAAATCTATTTAAGCCACTAGTTTCGATTAATCGTGAGATTTATCTGGATGCTTTATTTGTTGTGAGGGAATGTTATAAGCAAGAATTAATGATTCAAAAGGAATCATTAATTGTTAGACTAATTGGTAGTTTAGAAGATAGAATGCTCCAATTACAATTGGATGAAGGAGATGATGAAGTAGAATTTACCAAGGTTAGGAATAACCTTTCTAGTTTAGCCCATTTTTTGGTCCGAAAGTTTATCCAAACCGGGTGGTTAGAGAAAGAATTCTATTCTCATTCATTTGAAGAGTTTGTAACAGTACCAGATTACGCCATCCGTATTTTAAATGTCTTTTATGAATTACTAGATAATAAGCCAAAAGAATATAATTCTTTAGTTTACTCCACTTACGCAACATTACGGACAGCTGATCATGAACGAGATGATTATATGTATGATGCACTTAATCAAGCATATCAAAAAACAGAAGAGTTATGGGATAGTCTCAAAAGTTTACTTAATAATATCCGGCGATATTATCAAAAACTTCAGGAACAAAATGAAGTTTACCAACTATTAGCTGAGCATTTTGATCAATATAAAATACTTATTACTGACCGAATCTATCATCCTTTAAAAACATTTGACAGTATACCCCGTTTTCGCCCAAGGATTCTTAATATTCTCCGCTCATGGCAAATCTCAAGAATTGACGAACAAACATCTATTGTTGATTTACTATCAGAACAATTAATTAAAAAAGGTTTTAATGGGTCAAAATGGGATGCTCGTCAAGAGATTATCCATATGATCGGTAAGATTACTGATACTTATGAAAATGTGGATCAAATTCTTAAAGAAATTGATAAAAAGAATACAACTTATACCAGAGCTTCCTTAGAACGTATGAAATATTTATTAAATACTGATCGTGATCTTAAAGGAAAGCTGATAGAAGTATTAAAAAGATTACCTAAAGTTACTGATTCCCGCTTTTCCCTTTTGGTTGAACAAATGCAAGAAGGACTAAACCTAATGAATGTCGGTTTCTTGACTGAAGATTCCTTGTATCGTGAACCTGCAAAGCGGCGAAAACATAATCCAAGTATAGAAAGTTCCCCTATACCACCTACAAAAGACGAACTCGAAAAAGAATTGAACCACCTTAAAGAAAGATTTCGTAACAGTTATTCTCATGAAAGTATTGTAAGCTATATAATGAAACAACTTAAGAGTGTCAATGAACTTAATTCGCAAGAAATAAAGCTTGATATTATCGATGATTTTATAAGGCTTTTATTAGCTGTAATTAAACACGATGAACCTGATATACCGTATTTTATAGAATTTCAAGAAGGATATGTAATCATTAACGGTTATAGAATCCCATTATTCGATATAAAAAAGAGGTGATACTTTTGTGGGAAGAAGAATGGTCCAAGCTTTCAGAGAAAGAAAAAGAACAATTTGCAGATATCATCAATATACTCCTTTCGTCAAATTATATCGTACGCGAAATTATTGAACCTCATGATAAGGTAACGGTTATTAATAAACAATATCGGTTTATTGAACGTAATTACCCTCTGCTTAGAGATTATTTAGAGATTATGGGGTGGATTATTCAAATTGACCAAAGCTATGGTGTAGCAGTAGCTTCGATTAAAAAAGGAACCAAAATGGTACGGTTAGATAAACTAACTACATACCTACTTTATACTTTGCGTTTAATTTACGAAGAAGGGCGGGAAAAAATATCATTACGAAAAGATGTCCTCATTATCATTGGAGAAATTATTGAAAAGATGATTTTATTGAGTCTAATAGACAAAAAACCACCGGATAAATCTCTTCAAGAGGCCCTTGTTACTTTAAAAGAATATAACATTATCGATAAAGTAGAAGGCGATTGGACTGAACCCGAGACTCAATTGATAATCTATCCTTCGATACTCTTCCTGGTTTCAGGAGAAAAAATACAACAATTATATAAAATGGTTCAAAATGAAAGTGATAAAGATTATGTTGCTACAACACAGAACACAATACCCTTGGATTTAGTCGCCCCAACGAAAGAGAGGGAAGAAGATGCGAATTCTTAAAAAAATGCTTTTGATTAATTGGCATTTCTTAACCAAAGAGGTAATCGAATTTGACATGGTTAATTTTTTAACTGGGATGACTGGTGTAGGAAAATCGACAATTGTTGACGCATTACAGCTTTTATTTCTTGGAGATACATCGGGTTCATATTTTAATAAAGCCGCTAATCCAAGGTCAAATCGTAATTTAAAAGGATATCTTCGTGGATATGTGACCGATGATGAAAAAAAAGGAATCATATATTTACGTATGAATATGGATTTTTCAAGTTATATTGTCGTGGAAATTCTAGATACGGAAAAGAATAAACCGTTTTGTCTGGGTGCGATCTTCGATTCTTTTGCGGATGGGTCTATGAAATATATGTTTTTCCATTTTGATGATCCAATTCCAGAAAATTTATTCCACGTAAACTCTATACCCATGAATATTCCTGTACTTAAAGAATGGATTTTGAGAACTTATGGTCGGGACCGGACCGAAGAATCTAATAAAGGATACCAAGAGGTATTGAAAGCCCGTTTAGGTAGTCTAAACGATAAATTTCTAAGGCTATTTCGAAAAGCTGTACCATTTACCCCTGATCTTGATATTAAAACGTTTATAGCGGAATTTCTAATCGACGCTCAAAATAAGGTAGATATTCAGGATATGCGCGAAAATATCCGTTATTATAAACAAATGGAACAAGAAGCTGAGATTGTAAAAAAACGGTGCCAAACTCTTGATCAAATTAAAAACAACTATCTTGATTATCAGGAAGAAAGTCAGAGATTAATTGTTCAAGCTTATTTAATTGATCGAGCCTTGGAAGAAGAAACCAAGCAGGAAATCATATCACTTATCGATCAGATAGATTCTAAAAAACATGATCTGCAACAAATTAATCTCAGACTATCAACACTTGAGGGAGAACTCTTTCAAGTAAAAGAAATTGAACGACAATTGATAGAAGAAAAAGCTATCTCCAATATTGAACAGCAATTGACTAAACTAACTCAACAAAAACAGAATCTTGAAGAAAAAATTGATACGGCTCAAAAATTAGGAGAACGGTTTAAAAAAAGAATAGAAAGCTATTTACGCCCATGGAACGAGGTTTTTCAGAATAATCAAAATGATAAAACACTTGCAATGTCAGGTTTTCAAAGATTAAATGAGGTAAAAAATCAAGTATCGAATTTATTAACTCCTTTACAGAAAAATGATTTTTTTGATATTGAAGAAAAGAATTTTTATCAATGGCGTAACCTAATGTTAGAAGGGTTACTTCCCAAGCTCCGGAACAAATATGAAGATCTACGTATTGATATGAAAAAAATTCAGGAAGAATTGATCCGGATAAAAAAGGAACTCGAGGGATTGCGATCCGGTATTAAACCCTATGATCAGAAATTATTGGATTTACAATCCACTATCACTACAGAACTATCAAGAAAATTTCATCAAGAAGTCAAACCGGCAATTTTTTGTGAATTGCTAGATATTAAAGATCCACACTGGCGTGACGCTATTGAAGGCTATTTATATACTCAAAGGTTTTACTTGCTTATTAAACCGGAATATTATATTGATGCCTTAAGTGTTTATGATCGATTAAAGTTTGAAAAAGGTTTTTTTGATTTAGGGTTAGTTGATCTAGAGAAAGTAGTTAATCTTAAGCCCAAAGCTGAAATTGGAAGTTTAGCCGAAGAAATTGTTACATCTGATCCTTTTGCTAGAGCCTATGTGGACTACTTATTAGGCCGGGTTATGAAAGTAGAAAGGGTTGAAGATTTAAGGCAACATCGTACCGCAATTACCCCCACATGTATGTTATATCAAAATTTTGTAGCACGGCAACTAGATCCCAAAAGATATAAAACTCCTTATATTGGGCAACGAGCAATCGAGGAGCAAATTCGTCAGAAAACCTTAAAAAATCAAGAATTAATGGAACAATTTACTCAAGATGAACCCTTATTAAACCAATTGAATGATTGGATTCACTTAAAGATACCCGGTGAAGATGATCTGCAATATGCTTTTGAGGATAGAGAAACATATAAGGGAATTACGCATTTAAATGAATTAATTCAGGAAGTAATACAAAAAATTGGAGAACTTGATCTTAATTACTTAAATCGATTGAACGAACGAATCGACGAGACCCGTAATAAGGAAAAACAATTAGAGAATGAGAAAACAAATCTCGAAAAAAATTATGGTGGGATCACGAACGAAGTTGAAAGGATCTCCATTTTTGAGATTCCCACTAAAGAAGAAATAGCAAAACAAAAAAAAGATTATATTTTAACAACGTATAATCAAGACTGGATTACAGAGTATGGGGAACCTCGTTTTCAAAATGAGCTAAAAGCACGTATTAAACCACAAGCGGTACAATCCGCTTTTCATTCTCAAGTAGCACGAACTAAAAGTCAAAGAGATTTTAAATGGGGAGAATTAGTAAAAAAACGAGAGCAATATAATTCCCAATACAAAAGTTCCATGGATTCATGGGCACCATTCAATAATGATTATGATCAAGAAAATGATCGCTTAAATCAGACTTTGTTACCACAGTATGAAGCTAAGATCAGAGATGCAAAAGAGAAAGCTCAAATTCAGTTCCAAGAAGATTTTATAAGTAAAATTCGCGGTAACATTGAAATTGTAGAAAGACAAATTATGGATTTGAATGATGCATTAAAAAATGTGCCCTTTGGGCGGGTACGTTATCACTTTCACTGCTCCGCCAATGAATTATATAAAGACTTTTATAACATGATTAAAGATGAAATGCTTTTAGAAGGATATAATCTTTTTTCACCGGCTTTTCAGGAAAGATACCGGGATACCATTGATCGGCTATTTTCCTTAATTGTTACCACTGAAGAGGGAGTTTTAAGTGCTGAACAACAAGCTGAGATAGAAGAAAATCTCAAGAAATTCACTGATTTCCGTACTTTTCTAGATTTTGACTTAAAAGAACTTGAAGATGGGCGGGAAATAAGGCTCTCTAGAACAATTGATGTAAAATCAGGCGGTGAAACCCAAAATCCTTTTTATATTGCTGTATTAGCTTCATTTGTCCAAATTTATAGGGTGAAACAAGTAGGATTTAATAATACTTTTCGATTAATTGTTTTTGATGAAGCATATAGTAAAATGGATCATCAAAGAATTAAGGAAAGTATCAAGCTAATAAAAAGTTTGGGACTTCAAGTTATTTTAGCTGCACCTACTGAAAAAATTGGCGATATCGCACCTTTTGTGGACCGAAACCTTTGTGTTTTACGCTTAAAAAATCAGGCGATTGTTCGGGCATTTGACCCGCAACAAAGTGAAACTTACGCATAAATTCAAAGGAAGCAGTTGATAACATGGAAATTGAATCGTTTATTTTGGATCAACTCCTAAATCGTTATGAACGGAGTCAGCATTATAAAGAAAAATCCAAACTTAACAGGAAGATCCGGTTTTACTTTACACCGGAAACCTTTCCAGATTATTTTGATGAAACTAGCCCAGGGAAAAAAGCTTTAGTCAATCAAGTGACTCAAAAACTTGAAAATGAAGGAGTTATTTGTATCGAATGGGTGCGCTATGAAAAAGGTAATCTGATTGTTTCTGTAACTTTAAATCTTGAACAAATAGAAGTTGCATATAAACGCTCTAATCGTTTTCCGAAAAGAGAAAAACTTAATGAACTTGAGACGTTTCTTAATTTTGAATTCACTAAATTTCATACAGAATGGGTTCGAGTTTTTATACAAAATTGTCTCGAAGAAATCGCCGTTACCCATGAACTACCCACGGGTCTTCCAAAAGATAAACCTGAACAAGACATGCTTTTCAACGCTTTACACGGGTTAGAAGAAATTAATGGAGAAGAATTACCAGAGCGGGTTTTTAGTAGACGGTTTTTAGGGCATAGTAAAGCTTTTGTCGTAATAAAATCCCGTTTCGTCAAGATTATTCGAAAATATTTACCCGGGATAGATACATCCGGCGTTGGCGCCACCTTAGATGAAGAGGCAATTTTGCAGGAGGTTGGAATTGCAAAATCTATCGAAGAGCTTTTGTTTTTTGGCCCGTTAAAAATAAACCTTTTTGGAACGGAAATTGATTTTACTCCATTTATTTATGGGACATCCGTTAATGGGGAAATGATTAAATCGCTAAAGATTTGCGATCTTCCAATCAAAAGGGTCATAACCTTTGAGAATAAAACTAACTATCTGGAATTTATTAAACAAGGTTCGGAAAATTTAAAAGTGACCCTTGGGGTTTACTTAGCTGGTTTTCATAGCCCAATCAAACGGCTTTTCTTACTTAAAATACTTGCTTTTTTACGAAATAATATGGTTCCTGTGGAATATTATCATTGGGGAGATATTGATTTAGGTGGATTTAAAATATTTGTTCATTTAAAAACTCAAGTTTTTGCAGATCTCAAACCATTCCGGATGGATGTTAATACATTACGTAGTTATCAAAAATTTGCGGATACCTTTGATGAAAGATATCGGGATCTATTAAAAAAATTACTTACTCAATCTGAATATGAAGTATTCTATGAGGTGATTCATGAAATGCTGAACACCGGAATGAGGCTTGAACAAGAAGCTCTATTGATAGAATCAGATTAGCTTTATCAAAAGTCTACAATGTAGTGTAAAATATAATATTCATCGAAAAAAGACCAGGGAAAACCTCTGGTCTTATAATTTATGAAAAAGAAAAATCTCAAATTTGTCAATGGCAATTAAAAATTCACCCATTATGGCAAATGAATTTTCACCCACCTATATTAATTTAATCATCCGACTTTTTGAGAAGGCCAGCCCGTTGCTTCTCTTTCAGCCGGAAAGATTCACCCTTAATGTTAATAACCACACTATGATGCAATAACCTATCCAGGATAGCCGTGGCAATAATCGTATCTCCAAAAATATCACCCCATTGAGTGAACCCACGGTTACTGGTTATGATAATCGAACTGTGCTCGTAACGTCTGGATATCAGTTGAAACAACAAATGAGCGCCATGTTGATCAACCGGTACATAACCGATTTCATCAATAATCAACAGTTTCGGAACACAGTAAGTCTTAAGCTTATCTTCAAGACGGTTCTCCGCATAGGCTTTAGTAAGAGAAACAATTAAAGCGGCAGCGGAAATAAATAATGTACGGTAACCGCGTTGAATAGCTTTTAGTCCTAAAGCAACAGATAAATGGGTCTTGCCGGTTCCGGGAGGGCCGAGAAATACCACATTTTCGGCATGATCCACGAACGAGCAGGTGGCTAGTTCCCGAAGCTTCTTGGCATCAACCGATGGTTGAAATGAGAAATCAAAGGCCTCCAATGTCTTAACAAACGGGAGTTTAGCCAGTGAAGTGTTCATGGAAATCTGTTTTTCATATTTCATTGATACTTCTTCGGCCAATAATTGGTCAAGAAAATCCGTATAGCTTAATTCACTTTTGCTAGCATCTTGAAGTAAAGTTTCAAGGCATTGGGATGTTTTTTGTAATTTGAGCCTTTGTAAGTTCTCATTGATACGAGATAATTGGGGGTTATTATCCATGAAGTTCACCCCCTAGTTCTTCATAAACCGAAAGATTACGCACCTCAACATCCGGATTAACACCATTCCAACGAGATAACGGATTTGATTCCGGTTGTTTTAAGATATTCCGGTAATGCTCACGGTCGATGACGACCTTATATTTATCATTTACACGTAAATGTTGAGCAATGAGGCTACCATCATAATAAATCCGGATCGTGTTTTTCGGCCCGGGTTGAATCTCAACTTCCCGATTAACGTACTGCCAGGGGACCGAATAACGGTTAGCCTCAAAGCTGACTAGGCAATCAGCAGGAACCTTTCGAATATATGAACTTTGAATGATAAATAACGGTTTAGTTCCGAAAGGTCTTAAGTTTTCTTCAGTAAACCGGTCAACCGGTCTCTGATGAGTTGTACCATGGTTCCGTTGATCAGCGGTATGGCGAATCCAATGCCGAACCTGCTCATTAGCATCCTCCAAGGAAGAAAATTCTCTGCCAAGGACGAAGGATCTTTTGACATATTTGACACCAGCCTCAATCTTACCTTTGGTTCTGGCCCGGTATGGCTGGCATACTCGAATGTTAAAACCATAATAACGAGCAAAGTCCTGAAATTTAGGATTAAAGGTTACGACACCGTTATCACGTTTTTTAACGATTGTCTTGGGATTATCATAAAGTATTTCTTCCGGTAGTCCGGAGAACCATTCAAAAGCATGTTCGTGACAAGCAATTAAGGTAGGTAGCTTTTCATCATCGACGAATTCGACATACAGGGCTCTAGAATAACCTAAAACCAAGATAAAGATGTGGATCCGTTTTGGCTTTCCACCAATTACAACCAAAGTGCTTCCCCAATCCATTTGGCCTTGTCTACCTGGTGGAGTCTCAAAACGAAGGGTTGCGGCAGCCGCAGAAACGGCCGCTTCCCGTAAGGGCCTAACAGCTAATTTGACCAGACTGTAACTGCCTGTGTAGCCTATAGGTTTTAGTTCCTCATAGATCCTGGTGGCATTGAAATCCACTTGGGGAGCTCTTTCATAAATAAAGGATATGAAAGGTTCGAGAACAGATGGTTTACTAGCTTTCCGGTTATATGGTTCGTATTTCTCCTGATTAAGGATTTTACGAACTGTGTTCCGGTCGATATCTAATTCTCGGGCGATTTTTCGGATCTTGTAACCTATTTTGGCTAATGCTTTAACCATCGACCATTGATCTTGGTCTAGCAATTGCTCCCCACCTCCATGTATGTTTTGGAGATGGGTTACCTCGTTTATCATGTTTTTACCTCCTTTTTTAGGAGGTGGGTGAATTTTCAATTGCCAATACTGATGATTTTATCATTGCCAATGACAAAATTATTTCGAAAAACCTCGGAATACCTTCCCCGACCAGGTTTGTTCAATATCTTTACTACCACAACAGGGACATCGAAGTGGTGGGGATGGCCAGGATAAATCCAACCAAAAAACATGTCCATTTAAACAAATATAACCGGATACGGAATCTTCCTTAGAATTAATAATTGCTTGGTATTTCGCTTTCTTAATTTGTTCTGGAGGATTTTCTAAATGATTAATTTCGTTATGCATTGATTTTATTATAAATTTAGTTTTATCAATACTGAGGATGCTTTGAATGGTATTTAAAGTATCCTCTTCCAGTTGAGTAAGGTAAATTGTTAGTCGTTTATCACGTTTTTCATTGGTATCTTTTTTTGGACGAGCCATAATTACACCTTTCTTTACAGGTTATTTAACTGTAATAAATTATACTACATAATAAATAATTTCACAAGGTTATTTACCTGTAAAAAACTCAAGAATAAGTATTACCATTAATTTAGATTCATTTTCAAAATCAAACGAGGTTCATAATAGGGGGTTCGTTTGTTATGTAATTTCAGAATTTAAGCTATTTTGTGTTACGGTGTTAACACAAACTTACATTAACGTAATGTAAGTTTATGTTAAAAAGCGTTTGAAATATTTCAAAATATGTTATATAATGTTAACAGGGAGGAAGCTCTTATGAATAATTTGAGATTGATACGAGAGATATATGATGCTACACAAAGTGAAATCGCAACAATTCTTGGTGTGAATCGTGTTACTGTTGCTAAATGGGAAAAAGACGAAGAGAGTAGAGTTTCCCAATCGGTTTTGGAAAAATTGTCGTTGTTTTATGGAATAGGTCCAGAGTGTTTTTATGATGTGGAGCTTGATGAGACACGCAAGCAAATGATAATAAATTCTAGCAAGAAAGCTAAGGAAGTTGATGAAATCAACCATACGAAGAAGGAGGATCGATTCAAGGAGTTATTTTCAAATACATCTTTTGATGAAGCAATTTCGAAATATATGTTTGCAATGAAGGTTATACTTGCCCTGTCAGATGAAGGAAAACTGGAAGATTTAAAAATAGTTCATCAAATTACTGAAAAAATGAATGCCCGTTTAGACGCTATAATTAAAGTTAGAGAAAAGGATAACGGCGAAACCATCAACGAATTGGTCGATAAGTTGTCATTTAATATCGAAGAAAACTAAGATTTCTTGAAATAAAAAGAAAAAGCCCAATGGTCTGCTAACCATTGATGCTTTTCGGAAAACTGATTCACTTTTGAAAGTGAAAAAAGCACACTTAACCTATTTTACTTTAGAAAGTGGATCGTGTCAATGTTTTCTGCTAATTTAAATGTAATAGTGGAGTGATAATGATATTACATTGGGCTTTTTGTTTCGAGTTTTTATAGAAGCAAAAAATCTAAATAGAAAGAGGACTGTATGGATGCGAGTTGTATTTCCGGTAAAGCTGGATAATGGGTTAACAATTTATGGTAATGAAAATATGTTTAAGATTAATGATAGCGTGGAGTTTAAAGGTGTATCAGGTTATGATGCAAAAGGAAGTCGAGTGACCAATATAATTGGATTTGATGGAGTCGATCTTCTCAAGAGATGTACGAATCGTGATTGTTGGGAAATAAAACGTGGGGCAGATGGTTTTGGAGAAAACGGTAGGAATAGTAATCCAAAACGTCCAATGAGAAGAGATCAAGCCCAGTGTATTGAATGCAGAGCTAAACGTAAAAAAGTATGATTGGCCTTATTTTTAAGTAAAGATCCAGCGTGATCCACTTTTTTCATCTACGATCCTGGATAACGACATTTGATTCACTTCTTGCTAACTATTAAAATAGTTGGTGAGAGGTGAATTTTTATATTCATTACAAAAATAATGGGAGGATAAACCGATGAGAATATTTGTTAAAAACCAATTAAATGATGGTCTATCAATTGAGTTTTGCTGTGGTGATAAGGAATATTGTCTTGATTACGATGAGGAAAAAGTAATCGATGTCGAAGAAGATGATTGTTTATACTTTGATGTTGTTTGTAAACCATCAAAAGTTTTAAGTAATGTATAATAGCATTAGTAATATAATAAATTCAAGATCAGGTCTTTTTATAAGGGGTCAGGTTTTCTTAACAAAATTTCATTTATAATTAAAGCCCTTTCTTCGAAGGAATTTCGGGAAAGGGCTTTTATTTGTTCAAAAATTTTCAGTATACAACTTTATTTTAATAAAAAGTTGGTTTCTGCTTAGAATTACTCACTTCAGTATAATACTTTATTTTAAATCTGGGAAAAGAACTATTCATCAAATCACTGATATTAAAACATCGAGAGTATACAACATTATTTTAAAGGATCAAGGGCAGATAATTTGGGAAAATAAAGTTGGGAAATAAACAATAAAGTTGTACAATAAGACAATAAAGTCGTACAACGGGAAAACTAAAGTTATACAATAAAAGTGGGGAAGCTTCCCCACTTTTATTTATGTTTTTGAAAACCACCGGCTAAGCTTATGAGTAGAAAAAGAGAATCCTCCCTTGTAAAAATAAATGTGTTCGCCAACCGTATAAAAGTAAATATGAAATCGCAAACACCATCTAGTAATGTTTAGTTCAAGAAAATAGCTTTTTTAGCGGTGGAACTTTTCTAATCAAGTAACTAAAACCAAAACAAACCGGAATCATGATTATTGACATCAGGATCATTTTAATTAAGGGATTAATTATAATCCCCCGCACCAGCATTGTTGCCCCAACTAATAACGGAGTATGGAAAACATAGACACCAAAGGAGTTTTCCGAAAGAAAACGGCTTAATCCGCTTTCGTTATTATATCTGTCTCGAAATAATACCAGTAAACCCAGACAAATTCCTACACAAAAGAATGATTCCCAAATGGCGTAGGCCGCCGCTTGCCAATTGAAACCGCCCATAAAAGGATTAATATCCGTTAAAGCTCCCCCTAAGCATATCAACAGGCTCCACAGGGGAATACCTAAAAACAGTGCAAGTCGAAACCAAAACATGCCAAAGTCGGATGATACCCGGGTTAGTAAATTGTGGCGATAGGTAACGACCCCCAAACTAAAAAGGAGGAAGTATTGGGAGAAATTTCCCAATTGTATGCCATAAAAGGAAGTCCCAATAGGTTGAACTAATTTTATTGCAAAGGCGAATAGGGAAATAAGGGTTATCACTATCAAAACCCTAAAATGGGTAATCATAGTAGACTTTTTATTGCTAGTCCCACATTTTGATTTTTGAAAAACTAATCGAAATAAAGCATAAATTGTTGAAAAAACTAATAAAATCAATGCAAACCATAAAGGACCGCTCACAAAAGCATATGAACCGAGATACTCCCGATACCAAGAAATCAGGCCATTCGGTAAACATTGTTGGAAAGCGAGCTTGATTAAAAGAGTGATTGGTTGCAAAAATGTTATGAAAATGAGAGTGGGAATTCCAAGCCTGATGAACCGGTTCAAAATGAAGCGACCGCCACCTTTTTTATCATAAGAACCGGGTACAAAAAAACCGGCGATAAAAAAGAGGAGACCCATAGAGTATGCCATAGTCAAGGAGCTAAACATACCGAAGAGTGACTTGGAGAGTACGTCAAATACTTTAGGCTCCTGATAATACCACATGCCGATATTTCCGTAGGTGCACATAAGGTGGAGCACGACTACCAGAACAATCATTAACCAACGAATATTATCAATAAATAGCAAGCGGTTATCCGGGGTATTATTTATTTTAATTTTCGATGAACTTATAACAGAAAATATATTCTTTATTTCCATTTAAGAATCTCCTTTATTTTTTTCTATTGGGTTTTCAAATAATGGGTTAATTACAAACGCAGATGTGCTGAAACGCTTTTTTTGGCAGCACAAAAAAGCGGGAAAACCCAAACAATTTTTCGCCAGCTTAATTAATGTAAAATAATTATTTGGAATTCATAATTAGAAGGGAGTAACTAGGAGGAGCACGACCATCGCAAATGGCTTGAAGAAGAATTTTAGTTGCAATACTCAAGGGTTGAGTAAGATAAGCAATGGCGATTAAAACTAAAAATAATCTAAACGGATTAACACAAGTAAAACCGCAATCAAGGTTTTGAGATAAAAAACAATCACTATCCTCCCCGCAATCTGAAAATCGATGTGGGTGTGTATGAGATGACAATAACAACATACCGCCAATAAATATTAAAACAGTTAGGCGAAAGAGGATTTGTTTTTTCATTTTTCTCATCAGATAATAGTAATTTTATGACAATTATAACAATGATTTAACTCTAGGTAAAGTTAAATATTATACTGACATTAAAGGAGCGTTGAAATAAACCGGAAGATGGAAACGTATATTCCTCAAGATCTGTGCGGCGGGGGATTGCGTTTGACATCTTACTATATAAGCTTTATACTTCATATAGATTCTATTCAATATGATAGACACATATCTATATTAAGGGGCATAAGATGGAAAATAGCTATGCATTTTATACTACGATTTTTAAAGCGCTGGCTGATGAAACCAGACTGAAGATAATTGCCATGCTTTCATCAGGGGAGATGTGCGCCTGTAAGATATTAGAGGAGTTTGATATTACCCAACCTACTCTGTCTTATCACATGAAGATATTGACTGAAAGCGGGCTAGTGAACGGAGTACGGGATGGCGCTTGGATGAGATACTCTTTAAATGAGGAGAATAGGCACTTATTAAAAGTGTTTTTAGATCAATTGTTGATAGGAAAACCAGCTCTTGGCGAGGGGAGATAACTTATGAATCCAATCACATCAATTTTTGAAGTCCTCAATAACCAGCTTTTAAAAATGGAATGGTTATACAAACTGGTTCAATTATTGGTTGAGAATGTTTTAGGCTTGGATCTCAATGCCAGGCTTGGTGGTAGTGTCCATTTCTTCATTTACGATACAGTGAAAATTTTTATTTTGTTGTCAGTCCTGATTTTCGGTATTTCTTATCTCCAAAGCTATTTTCCGCCCGAACGGACCCGCGCCCTTCTCGGACGGTTCAATGGAATTAGCGCCAATCTACTTGGAGCATTGTTGGGAACGATTACTCCTTTTTGTTCATGTTCATCAATTCCGCTCTTTATCGGTTTTACCAGCGCCGGACTGCCCATTGGCGTAACATTCTCTTTCCTGATTTCGTCGCCCCTGGTTGATTTAGCATCGGTTCTACTCTTAGCAAGTATTTTTAACTGGAAGATTGCTATCGCTTATGTGTTGGTCGGGATTATTCTGGCTGTCATCAGCGGGACGATCATCAGTACGTTAAAGTTGGAGAAATATGTGGAGCCTTTTGTCTTCAATAATAGAATAGTTGAAGCGGACATTCAGGAAATGACAAAGAAAGAACGATTATCCTTCGCCAAGGAACAGGTAGTGGAGATTATCCATAAAGTATGGGTGTATGTTCTGGTCGGCGTCGGAATCGGCGCCCTGATTCATAATTGGATACCTGAAACCCTTATTAGCGCAATTTTAGGTGAAGCGAACATTTTTTCAGTGTTAATTGCCACAATTGTTGGTGTTCCGATGTATGCGGATATCTTCGGGACCCTA
The DNA here is from genome assembly GCA_023415835.1 of Bacillota bacterium. Classification (GTDB taxonomy): domain Bacteria; phylum Bacillota; class UBA4882; order UBA8346; family UBA8346; genus JAAYHS01. Next base: position 9,461 of record JAEZJK010000052.1, on the reverse strand, counting down.
CCGATTGCAGAGGCTCTAGTTACTAAAGGTGTAGGAATTGGAACGGTTTTGGCTTTCATGATGGCCGTTACGGCTTTATCATTACCGTCAATAATTTTGCTGAAGAAAGTGGTTAAAACTAAATTACTAGCCATCTTTGTAGGGATTGTCATCATTGGGATTATTATGATAGGATATGCCTTCAATGCATTAGGTTTTTGGTTTATTTAATAAAACAAAGGAGAGGTAAACATGGAGATTAAAGTATTAGGTCCGGGATGTGCAAATTGTAATAAGTTAGAAAAGATTGTGGCAGAAGCTGTCAAAGAATTGGGGATCGTTGATCCTGTTCAGAAAGTGTCTGATATCCAAGAGATGTTGTCTTATGGAATCATGTCCACTCCTGCCTTGGTGGTAGATGGTAAAGTTAAGTTTTCCGGCCGAGTGCCAAGCAAAGATGAAATTAAAAAGTATTTACAGGGTGGGCCGAGCGATACGTCGTGTGGTTGTAGTTGCGGTTCTTGCTGCTAAACGTCAGAGGAGCATTCGGGGAAGAATGCTCCTTTGTGATTAATATAAAGGGGTGACCTAAAATGTCCGTAGTCAAAGAACGTGAAACGAAGCTCCCTATATTTGAGCGGTATTTGACAGTTTGGGTAATACTCTGCATCATTGCCGGGATCTTGTTGGGGAAAGCTTTTCCGGCGGCGGTCGGCTTTTTAAGTAAATTAGAAATAGCGCGGGTGAATATACCAGTCGCCGTTTTAATTTGGCTAATGATCTATCCGATGATGCTCCAAATTGATTTCTCAAGCATTATCAAAGTTGGAAAAGAACCCAAGGGTTTGATTGTCACATTGGTGGTAAACTGGGTCATCAAACCGTTCTCCATGGCGCTATTTGCATTTATCTTTATGAATTTTATCTTTAAAGCCTGGATTAATCCTTCTCTTGCTAAAGAATATATCGCTGGGGCTATTTTGTTGGGTGCTGCTCCCTGCACGGCCATGGTCTTTGTCTGGAGTTATTTGACCAAAGGAGATCCGGCTCATACCTTGGTGCAAGTAGCTATCAATGATTTAGTCATTTTAGTTGCTTTTGTGCCGATTGTCAAGTTTTTGCTGGGAGTCAATCAAATCAGTGTTCCTTATGATACCTTAATCTACTCGGTTATTCTTTTTGTAGTAATTCCCCTGACTGCTGGTTATTTCTCCCGAGTTCAATTGATCAAAGCAAAAGGCCAAGATTGGTTCAATAATGTATTTTTAAAAGCATTTAAATCAATTACAATCATCGGATTGTTGTTAACTTTAGTTATTCTCTTCGCCTTTCAAGGCCGTATCATCTTGGAAAATCCTTTTGATATTATCCTAATCGCAGTACCGTTAACGATTCAAACCTATTTTATTTTTGCCATTGGGTATCTGTGGAGCAAAAAGTGGAAACTTCCGCACCAAATTGCCTCTCCGGCGGCGATGATCGGAGCCAGCAACTTTTTTGAATTGGCGGTAGCTGTGGCGATTGCGCTCTTTGGATTAAAGAGTGGCGCAGCCTTAGCAACGGTAGTTGGGGTATTGACAGAAGTTCCGATTATGCTTAGTCTTGTAAATTTTTCGAATCGAACCAGACATTGGTTTGACCCTGGAGAAAATAACGTGTAAGTATCTCATTAAACGATCTCTCTGAAGTAATCGGATTGGATAAAAGTATGATGAGCCGGACTATTAATAATTTGGTCAATAATGGCTTGGCTTCAAAGGAGATCGATCCAAAAGACAGGCGTTATTTGACCATTCAATTGACTGAAAAGGGAATGGAATCATTTCAGGAGATCGAAGATGGGATGGAAAAATTTTTTACTCAGGCCTATAACTCAATCCCAGAGACGAAAAGGGATCAAGTTATTGAGAGTTTGGATTTGCTGATATAAGCGTTAGCAGAAAACCATTATTGTAAAAGATAAGTAATAAGAATTAAACGATCTGACAAAGTTTTAAGAAATAGGAGTGATTATCATGGGAGATCCGGATAAAATTCCGGGAAACCTTTGTTGCAAAGCCCCAGATCCGAATCGGAATAGCCCTTGTGCCTGTATGCAATCACCTTCAAAGCCTGCGCCCTGGATTATAGGCCATGTAAATACCCCAGTCGGTCCAATTCCACAAACAACGGCCAGGTTAACGTTTCAAGATACACTTGGCACATGGAAGGTCCGTTGGGACATAGGCAGAATGGATTATCAGGTTTCTCCCGGGTTATACGCAGTGGGGAATCCCGATTCTTCATCCCCGGTATTGGTTTCAGCTAATTATAAAATGAGCTTTGACCAGCTCCGGAGGGAACTGGACGGATTACATCTTTGGATTCTGGTGCTTGATACCAAGGGTGTAAATGTTTGGTGCGCGGCGGGAAAAGGGACCTTCGGGACCGAAGAACTGGTGGACCGGATTGCCGTTGTAAAGTTGAATGAGGTTGTATCCCACCGGAAGCTAATCTTACCCCAACTGGGAGCCCCCGGTGTTTCCGCTCATGAAGTTTTTAAGCTTTCAGGATTTAAAGTGCTTTACGGACCGATCCGTTCCCGGGACATCCGCGAGTATCTACAAGCGGGGATGAAGGCTACGCCAGCAATGCGGGAAGTCCAGTTCGGATTCGTCGACCGCTTGGTTCTGACCCCAGTTGAGCTGGCCGCATTAATCAAGCCGGGACTGGTTCTATTAGGGTTCCTGTTTGTAATCAATTTAATCTTTCATATCTCCGATCCCTTTTATGAGTTGTTGAGCCGGACCATATTCGACTTCGCACCGTATCTCGGCGCTGGAATCCTGGGGGCAGTTATCGTTCCCGTGTTATTACCTTATATTCCAGGCCGGGCTTTTTCCTGGAAAGGGTGGTTCCTGGGACTCATCTGGGCCGTACTATACCTTTGGTTCATCCTACCCGTCACCAATTGGGTTACGGCAGCAGCTTACCTATTTTTATTACCTCCGATTGTTTCTTATTTGGCGATGAATTTTACCGGCGCAACCGTTTATACCTCTCTATCGGGAGTGGTTGCGGAGATGAAGATTGCCGTACCGGCGCAGATTATCTCAGCGGGCTGCGGTATTTTATTCATGATTGGCAGATTGTTTGTTTAATAAATACCGAAACTAGTGAAAGGGTGATGACTCATGCGGCATCAATATTTAAAAAACGTGGTTACATTGGATTTGGATGAAAAAAAGTGTATCGGTTGCGGAATGTGCCTGGAAGTCTGTCCGCACCGGGTTTTCAAAATGGAGTCCGAGCGCGCCAAAATTCAAAACCGGGATGGATGTATGGAATGTGGCGCCTGTGCCCGTAATTGCCCGGCATCAGCCATTTCGGTCCGGGCGGGAGTGGGATGCGCCGCCGCCATTGTGATGGGGAAATTGAGCGGTAGGGAACCATGTTGCGGCGGGGGTTGTGGAGATGGGAAAGGCACTTGTTGCGGGTAAACACTTTAAAACAAGCAGATCGTGGGATGTTATCGGGTTTCAATTGCTTTGATGTAAAGTTTAATTATATGAGCGAGTTTTATAATTACAAAAATTTATCTTCGCATGCAATATATAGTGTAGGTTTTAATTTAGTCTATTAATATATTGTATGCGAAGCCGGAAAAAAGGAATTATGAAACCGCCTAATATAAAAAATAGGTTATTTCCTCACCTCTTATCTCCTATGAACATAGGATATACGGGCATTAAGCCTTTTATGAAGTGAGGTGATTTTTTTGTTGTCAGATACTAATTTTGTTAGGCAATCATTGGAGTTGAATCTATTTTTCACCAGGATTCTCAAGGAACATTCATTTTTTATTGAAGCGGCTTTTCCCTCAAAAAACTCTAACCTGATTCAACAGGCTGAAATGTTTAAAAACCATTTTACAATGCTTTTGTCGGAAACGGTACAACTTTCCAATGGCGTCCTCCCTCAGAATTTTTTGACTGATGGTGAGATTGTAACCCGTTATACGCTGGATGCGGAACAGGCGACTGAGTTCTATACCGGTGTTTCCTTGAACACCGAGATAACCAGGGCGGAGCTGGCAATGGGCGGGAGTGTCAACCCTAATTTGGCCACACTGGTGGAACAGGTGAACAGGTTAAATCAACAAGCGATGTTTGCAACCCAAGAGTTAATTGACTTTAAGGTTATGCTACTGGATAATGTTCTTGCTTGCCATGTTTTTACTTTCAACTACCCCTTGCTGATTGAACATATTTTAAGAGAAGCCCGGTTTTATTTATGCCTTTTGGAACGGATTCAAAGCCGTGCTGATATTGATTTAGTCGCCGAGATGATTATGCAGGAGACATTTTGGAACCGAATTATGGCGGAACATGCCAAATTTATCCGTGGTTTGCTGGATCCGACCGAAGTTCAGTTATTCAATACTGCTGATAATTTCGGCAAGCAATTTGATCTCCTTACCGCTGAGGCGGAAGCGCTGGTCCGTCAAACTGCTGCGTTGCCTTCCGTGACTGAAGAGAGTCGGCGGGCTACCGTAAATATCCGGGATTTCAAGAGCCAGGGGACTGAAGGGTTGATCACCTGCCAGATTCGCTCAATTATAGTTCCATTGCTGGGAGACCATGTCTTGAGAGAGGCCAATCATTACCTGCGGTTATTAAATATATTTGAGTCCGGAATGGGGTAAGCTAAAAATTCACCCGGAATCAGTCCGGGTGAATTTTCGTTATAATAAAGAGAGGCTGCAACAATTATTTGTAGCAGCCCCTCTTTAAAAACCGGTTGACTTTATTTGCTATTTTGCAGTAACAACTATATTGTCGTATTTCGCTACCGACTTCATTGCAATCAAACCGATAGCGCCTGATGTTGTGGGCTATCTGTCGTTGTAAGCTGCAGTGTACCATCAACGTATAGATTTAAAGTGGAGCCTATCATTTCAAGCTCTATGGTATGATATGACCCTGTCGGAACGGATAAAGACTTGCTTACGAGGGTAGTAGAGGAACCACTAACCTTCTTCCTTATTTCAAGGGTGCTGCCTTTATAGAGTACTTCTCTGGCAACATCGGGTAAAGGGTATTATCCTGACCGGTGGCGGCCTTGACCAATTGGATTATAAACGGAAGTTATCCGGGCAACTGGCCCGGCATCGGAAGTATGGCTTAAAAATAGTATCTTTGGCCCCTCAAGGGATGGAAATTCCGTCGGTGATGATTAATAATTATGAGGCGGGTAAGAGTATCGCTGAATATCTGGTAGCCAAAGGGCATCGGAAAATTGGCTTTGTCAGCGGACCGGAAAAAGTATATACTTCCATCGAACGGTTGAAGGGCTTTCATGATGTACTAAACACTAACGGTATTGAGTGTGGCGAGGAATATATTACTCACTGTGATTTTTCGCAGATTAGAGGCTATGAGGCATGCAACCAACTCTTATCAAAGGTAAAGGATATAACCGCTATTTGTTGCGGCAATGACAATATTGCTATCGGCGCTATGAGCGCTATTAAGGAAAATGGTTATCGTATCCTGGAAGATATTTCGGTAATCAGTATTGGCGATTCTCATGGAGCAAAGTTTGCCGATCCTCCACTGACCACCTTGGTAGTTCACCGTTATTAGATGGGCCGAATGGCGGTAGATATCATTGTTGAAGATCGGGAAGATGTCAATCTTACCTTGGATACCCAAATTGTCCGAAAGAAAGTCAGTTAAAGATTTAAGCTAAAGTAACTTTTCGGAGATTAGGCACAGTAAAATATCTTTGCTAGACTTTGTGGTAATAGGTTTAGTCAATTACCCCCGGGATAATATGCTCCTTTGAGAATTCTCCAATCGATAGCAAGCGGCCACCCCGATTCCGACTTAATGCTTTAAGTATCAATACTTTGTAGAATTCTACTATACACCTTACCCTAAGGGCAAAGTCAACCGTAAAATAAAAAAATAAGTTGGATCCGCCGGGGCTGCTTTGGCGACGGCCCGCAAGTCGGAGAGCTTCACTCCTCCTAATAAATTTATAACATTAAATAGTTCGGCACATAAAGGTTTTAGCTCTCAAAACAACTTGAAGAATACAAAGACTTGACATGAAATAGATACCAAGAGTTAGTTTGACCTAGGAAAGGAGTTTCAAGATAAAAAAAGAGCCCCTTTAGGCTCTAAAAAATTTTTTAAATTACATTTTAGTCATTTCACGGCACTCGGAAGCGCATTTGCGGCATTCATCGGCGCACTTCTGACAATGAGCGTCTTTAAACATTGCGCATTCATTGGCGCACGCTTCGCAAATCGTCGCGCAAACCCCGCAGATATCTTTGGCGTGCCGACTATTGGCGGCCATATACCGGGAAGCTTGAGAACAAATATCCGAACATTCTTTAAGCATCGAAATACAATTTGCTCGCGCATTCAAATCCGGTTCCTTTAAACAGGAATCAAAACACTCCTCACAGACTTGCATACAATGGTTGCATTCATTGATGCAAGACTGTAATTTACTAACATTGGTTTCAATAATAGGCATTTATAGGCCTCCTCTTTCAAGATTCGGAGCTATTATTTCAATTAAAATAATAATTTATTCAATTCACATCATGAGCGCGTACACTAATAAGCTAACCTTTCACGGGAAAAAGGCATAAATTAATATAAACGCCTTATGGTGGTGATGAAATGGATGACCAAATTTATCAAAATCAAACAAATGCCATACCCTTTTGTCTTCCTTTTACCGAAAACACCCCTAATACAACAGTATTTAGAGGCAATAATCCCTACCAAATTGGAGCGGCGATAGCAAACTCCGTTTGGAACAATCCGGAGGACCCAACAAAACGTCCCGGTATCGTCATTTTGGCTCGCGGTGATGGGTTTTATTATCAGGAAGCACTCGTAAGCTCCTCGCTAATTCATTTTCCACGGAACGGGCCGGTTCTATTAACTGAGCCTAACCGGTTAAGCTCTGAGACCCTTCAAACTCTACTCCGGTTAAGGCCTACCGGAAAAAATTCTCCGGCGCAAGTGATTACGGTAGGCTCTTTGTCTCCAATGATAGATTGTGAAGTGCGGCAATTAGGATTCAGCGTTTGCCGTATAAACGGTGGAGATCCGGCAAGAACTGCAACGTTGGTCTGGGATCTAATTGGACCAAAACAAAACATCATTTTAGTATCTGGAGAAACTTTCGAAGAAGCTTTGCCGGCAGGTGGATGGGCGGCGCATATGGGTGATCCGATCTTGTTGACATGTCGTCAAAAATTGTCAATGGCAACAGCTGAGGCTATTCGCGGGAAACAACCAAATGTCTTTATCTTAGGCAGTTATAAAACCATTTCCAGGGAGGTTGAAGAACAAGTCCTTGGCTTAACTCATGGTTTGGTCGTGCGAATTTCGGGAAGCGATCCGTTTGAAATAGCGGTTAACTTTACAAGATATAAAAGTCCGAAAGGGGATTTTGGCTGGGGAGTTAATAAAAAAGACGGCTGGAGTTTCCGATTCTCACGGTTCGACGACTGGACCGGCGCTTTAAATGGTAACGCCCTCTCTCATATGGGTAAACATTCACCGTTATTAGTGATTCGTCCGGATACAGCACCGGAGGTTGTCAGAGAATATATAATGGCGGTTAACCCGATGCATCCGGAGCCTAAACCACCTTTTATGCATGGATTTATTGTCGGGACTAACGGAAGTATTGCCTGCCCGCTCCAGTTGGAACTGGATCGTTTACTTGAGACTGTCCGGGAACATTGAACCTATCTATTCCGCTTCCTCCGGTTGTTTTGGTTCATCCTAAAAACAGGCTACCCAATAACGTTTCTTACGGCGGGTCAGGTAAAAATATAACTTCCCGGCCAAGCCAACTAATAGGGCGATGGCAAAAGGTTATCTGACATTGAAATCGCTCCTTTTTCTAAAGATATCATTATAAAAAAGATATAGAAGTACGCTAAAATAATTAAAGCCTGCAGAAGACAGGTATATCTGCGGGCTCTAATTTTTGCAATGAAATCGTTTTGATTAACCGGCTAACTTATCAACTATTTTCTTTCAATTCCAGCCCCAAACTTTTCCATTCCATTTAAACACCCTGACTACCTTCCGTACCCTTCTTACTCTTACTTACCGGACTCGTCCTTGCCAATATCCCTAGTTTCTCCAGTTGTTGCGGGTCATCCGCCAGGGCCACTTTGGCCACGGCCCGTAGGTCGGAGATCCAATGGGCCAATTCGTCGATTTTTTTGTCCCGGGCCTGGGTGGCTGCCTGGGCTTCGCCGATTTCCTTTTTCTGTTGTTGGTTTCTGGCGGCTATTTGGTTTAACAGGGTTGATTCTTGTTGCAACTTCTCGGTAGTATAACCGTATTGAGTGAGGGCGTTCATTAATTCGCTATCGTTAAGGATGTTGGCGTAAAAGGCTTGGGCTTGTTCGAGCCATCCCGAGAGGCTTTCTTTTCTTCTGCCGAACAACATGACCGCTTTGTCCGCCTTAGGGTGGTCCTGAAAGGCGATTCTGGCGATTTTAATGGTTCTCATGTACTGTTGGTCGGCTGTTTCCCAGATATCATACAGTTCGGAAGTGGCGGCGACCTGTTCGCCGTATTCTTTTTTCTGGGCGTTTTGCAGGGCGACCGCTTCTTCGTAGAGGGTTTTTCCGGCCGTCAAAGTTTCCCCGGCGTAGCCGTAAGCCGCTAAAGCCGCTTTCACATCCGGGTCGCTCAGGGAGTTTTCGATCATTACCTGAGCCGCTAAGAGGAATTCATCGATTCGGTTTTTTAAGTTTGCCATACAGATCACTCCTTTTTAATTTATTTTAAAGTCGAAAGTCCGAAGCCCAAAGCCAAAAGCTTAGAAAGGAACGGTGAAAGCCGGATTGAGAATGATCCGGGCTTTAAAGTTTTGAATTTGAGTTCGGCTTTGACTCAAACCCGAAGAGATGAGCGGAATTATTTTAAAAAAGGTGTAAAAGGGGTTGAAGGATCGGTTACCCGATGTAAGCCGTTAGTCCCTACGAGTAAGTCAGCGGTTCCTACGGGTTCGTCAATAGTTCCTACGCGGCGGGGAACGATTCCTACGTGTCCGGTGACGGTTCCTACGGGGTAGGGATCGATTCCTACAGGGTGGGGAACGGTCCCTACGTGTCCGGCAACGGTTCCTACGAGTAAGTTAATAACCCCTACGGATAATTCTGCGGTTCCTCTGGAATGTTTTAGAATTGTTTAAAAGATGGAATATTTTACAATTCTGTATTTGGATTAGTTTTCCTGCAAAATGTTGGGAAAATTTTTAGAAGATGGGAGAGTTGAAGAACTGAGGGTAAAGATGGAATAACCTCCTTTTAAAAACAAGGAGGTTTTTTATATGTGAAAACCCCACGCTAGGCGTGGGGTTCAAAAAAGCTTACAGCGGTGAGGGTGATATAAAAACTCCTTTTGATATAATAAGCTGCGGTCTGCCAACAGCAACAAAGAAATCAAAAG
>JAEZJK010000033.1 GCA_023415835.1 Bacillota bacterium | reverse complement strand
TCCTTTCCGGATTTTTTGCCGGTGGGCGATATTCGTTCCCGGTTCCGGGTAAATGATTTTTTCGATTACCGTATAAGAACCCATCTGTTCATGGAGTAACGGCGCATTGCTTTGGATAGCATCCCCTGCCGAATTTACCACCGGAAGCGGTTCATATTCGACTTTAACCAAATCGGCGGCCCGGCGCGCCTCCGTTTCACTATTGGCAACGACTACTGCGATGGGTTCTCCGAAATAGCGGACTTTACCAATTGCTAGCGGAGGCCTGTCCGCCAAGAGTACCCCGACCATCGCCGGGAAATATTCTCCGGTAACCACCGCTTTAACCCCAGGAATTTTCAAGGCTGCGGCGGTATCAATGGACTTAATATTGGCATGGGCATATAGGCTTGTTACCAACCAGCCATGGAGCAAATCGGGACTTGAGACATCGTAATTATATTTGACAGCTCCGGTTACTTTATCCGGAGCTTCTTTACGGGGAACGCTGACGGCGATGCTTGGGGACATTGGTAACTCCTTCGAGCCAATTATGGTTTTTTGAGATAACCCGTTCGGAATGATTTTGATATTACCGGAAGCTTCTTTGGTTTTTGCCTGAAAATATATTATAAATCTCTATTTGATTCTAAATTTTGACCAACCAATGTCAGCTAATTTTTCTCACTAATCAAAAGTTGGCCGTTCGTACTAAGAACAGCTAAAAACACATCACTGACATTATTAATTTTATAATTCTTTAATTGGCTAATAAGCCACGCTTGATCTAAATTATTTCTTATTAAATTATCCGTAATAACATGGCCATCCTCTATTAATACTGTTGGCATTCCTTCATAACCGGTTTGAATTCGCAAATCTCTGGGCTGGATAGGGCGGGCTTGGGATTTAGGAATAACACTCAGCTTTCCATTAGTCTCCAAAATAGCAAATTCTACATCTTGCAAATTCGGAACATTTTTTTGGCGAAGTTCAAACATTAAATCATCAATATTGAACCATGATTTACCCATCTCTTTTGCGTTTATTTTCCCGTTTTCCACCAAAATATAGGGTTTACCTTGAATAAAACGCCGTAATTTATTGGTTTTCAAACACAGAAAAGAAATTCCGATACTGAGTAAGGCAACCGAACCGGTTGTAGTAAATACCGAAATCAAAGAATTTCTAGCTGAATTTAAAAAACCAGTCGCAGTTCCACTAACTAAAATGGCGATTGCAAAGTCAAACCCATGAAGACGTGCCAGATTACGCTGACCCATGATTTTGGTAAGTAAAAATAACCAAAAAAAAGTGACGGTTGCCCTTAAAACCCATTGCATTATTGTTAAGGAGGGTTGACTATCCCAAAAATTCATATTATACCAAAATCCATCCATATCCTTTGGTCTTTCCTAATTTCGAAAACATCAACGGATAATCTTGCATAGCGCTTTTAGTATTGGTCTTTATGGAAGATTTATTCAAAACCATAAACCTGGTACCTAGGCCCATAACTGCTTTTTTATTCACTCCGGCTATCTCACCTGTAGAATTTGATTAATAATTTATTAAAGAAACAATTTTCCAGGAGGATAAATGAATGATCTTCGGCGAAGAGAGGCTTTTTATTATTGAATATCCCGTTAGTCCCCCGGGTATAATGGAATTTTTTCTGAGATTTTTGGGAATGGATCAAAACGGGTTTAAAATGAAAGGGGATTTCCCTAAAGTATGGTCAGTTGAAACAGGGAAAGTTTGTGGCCCTTTACTTTATGAGGAGGATAATATTTATGAGGTTGTCACGACAGACTATAGTAAAAATTTAATCTGGTTAAGGCAGATTTTTAATAACCTCTGAAAAGCGGTGGGAAAAACCCTTATGCTTAACAATACAAACCGCTTTTTTTGAAGAATTGTAATACTCATTAGCCGGTGAATTTGGGTTTATCGAAATTCTACTTACTGATATGATAGTAAGATCTCTTTAGCCCCAAATTTCTTTGGACAAAAGTGTCTTTTTAGTCCATATTTATATGTTTAATTATCCGGCGTTAAGCTCCGCATTTCAATAAATTACACTTTATGCTTCCCGTCCCCAAGTCATATTTGCTCGCTTATATTGAGACAGGTATTTATCTCCGGCTAGCGCTCCCTGAATTCACTGACAAAAAAAAACACCCGCCAGATGTGGGTGTTTCCAACTCTTACCTCACTCTTCTTTTTTTGAAGCGGCGGCTTCAGCTTTAAAAATGGGAGTAATTAACCGCGTCTGATACAATCCGAAAACCAAAATCCCCAATGCCGCTAGAATAGCAAAGGCCTGAATTAACGGTTCGCCAAAGAACAGCCAAGGTTTAATACCATGATCAGTCAGGATCATCAGCAACGCGGTATGGATCAATACTGCCCCACCCAGATAGATGATGATTCGAAATCGATTCATTAAGGAAGCCAACCAGTTTGAACCAATCACCAAAATCGGAATGCTTAAGGCTAACCCGAGGATAACCAGTCCCACTTGACCATGGGCGGCTCCGGCTACACCCATAATATTGTCGAATGCCATTGAGATATCGGCCAAGACAATACTGCCTACGGCAGCCCAATACCGATGACTGCCGGCGATCTGTTCCCCTTCGTTGTCGTTGTTCTTCAGCAGGTTCCAGGTGATCCCGAGTAAAATAACACCGCCGACGGCATTCAAAAAAGGTATATGTATCAACATCGTTGCAACAACAGTAAAAAGCACCCTTAGTACAATTGCGCCTCCTGCCCCGAAAAATGCGGCTGATTTACGTTGTTCGGCGGGAAGGTTTTTAATAGCAAGGCCAATGACGGCAGCATTATCTCCGGAAAGGACTAAGTCGATTAGAACAATGGACAAAATTTCTAGTATCAGTTTCATGACACGGGACTCCTTTTGCAACAAATAGTATGTAATAAATCACCATATTTAACAATAATATTAGTCCTGAAACAAATCCCAGTCAAGCTTGTTTACCATATTAGCACGCCGTTTTTACATCTTCTTAATTATTGAAGGTTAACGGACTCTAATCCGGTTTAAGGTAGTTAACTTTTATTATAAATCCCCTAAAATCAACCTTTTGATATTTTTTGGTTGCAGTTGGTAGATCTTATATCAAAAGGAGTTTTATCTTCCTCATCGTTGAAAGTTATGTTTAATATGGGGTTTTCTCATATAAAAACACCCGCTGGATAACGGGTGTGGGTTAAACTCTTACCTTCGCTCCTATTCTTATGAAACGGTGATTTCACCTTTAAAAATGCGATTAATAACCTGCCTTTAATACAATCCGGAAATCAAAACCACAAATACCGCTAAGGAAGCAACATTTAAATTTAGGCCCCACCGACAGAGGCAAACGGCGAAATCTAGGCGGCTCTAATTGAGCTCAGTAGTTATTTACCTCAGGCCGGTGTTCAACACTTACCTCCAAGATAAGCCTCTTGAATAGCCGGATCGTTTAATAAGTCCTTTCCTGTTCCCTGGCGCACTAGTTTTCCGGTCTGCAATACATAAGCGTAATCGGAAATACTCAAAGATTTTCTGGCATTTTGTTCTACCAATAAAATCGTTGTCCCTTGCTTATTAATCTCCTGAATCATCTCCAGTACCTGCTGGACTAAAAGCGGGGCTAAACCAAGGGAAGGTTCGTCTATTAACAATAGTTTCGGATTGCTCATCAGGCCACGGCCTAACGCCAACATTTGGCGCTCGCCCCCGGAAAGGGTCCCCGCATATTGCTTGGTCCTTTGTTTTAATCTGGGAAACAAAGCATAGACACGTTCCAAATTTTCAGCGATCCGCTCGCGGTTCCAATTGGTATAAGCCCCACAGAGTAGGTTTTCGTAAATGGTCAAATTCGAAAAGATCAAACGGCCTTCCGGGATCTGGACTACTCCTTTTTTAACCACTTCAAAAGATTTAGTCGGCAGTGGCGCTTCGTTGAAGAGGATTTTGCCCCGGTAAGGAATTAAACCGGATATCGCGGAGAGGAGGCTGCTTTTTCCGGCGCCGTTCGCTCCGATTAAAGCTACAATTGACTGGTGGGGAACTTCCATTGAAAGGTTTTGGACTGCCCGGACCGAACCGTAGCTGACGGACAAATTATCCAGTTTTAACATGGGCTTTCCTCCCCCAGGTAACAACAGATGACCTGTTCGTTACAATGAATTTCTTCCCAAGTACCGGCGGCCAGTTTTTCGCCAAAGTTGACTACAACCACAAAGTCGGAGACGCCCCCGATAACCTCCATTGCATGTTCGATAACTAGAATTGTCAGGTCAAACTCATCCCGGATCTCCCGGATTAACCCCATCAATTCCAAAGTCTCGTCAGTATTCAAACCAGCCGCGGGTTCATCCAACAAGATCAAACGGGGGTGCGTAATCAAGGCCTTAACAATCTCCAATCTCTTCTGTAGGCCATAGGGCAGGTCATCGGCGCTGTTCCCGGCATAAGCAGTCAAACCGAAACGCTCCAATAAAGCAAGGGACTCCTTGGTCAGTTCCCGTTCCTGGCGCCGGACCCTTCCAATCCAACCCAGGGCCTCAACCAGTGAATAATCCGTGCTCTTATAACCAGCAGCTTTTACATTCTCGAGAACCGTCAATCCCTTGAAAAGATGGATCTCCTGAAAAGTACGGGCCATTCCCAACTGAGCTATTTCATATGGTTTCAAAGAGGTGATTTGGCTGCCCGCGAAGGTGACTTCTCCCGATGTAGCGCTGGAAATACCGCTGATTACATTAAAGACCGTAGTTTTCCCGGCGCCGTTAGGACCGATGATCCCAACTATTTGGCCGGGGAAAACCTCAAATGAAAGGTTATTAACGGCAATTAGGCCTCCAAAATGCTTGCTAACTGATTGCAAACTTAAAATAGGTTGTCCCTGTGCCGCTCCTATCATTGTTTCGTTCCCTCCTTAATACCAGGCCCGGTTTGGCTGGGGGTGAAAAATTTTCGGCGTAACCGGTCGAATATACCATAAAGTCCGGTTGGTTGAAAAATTATAATCCCAAGAATAATAGTCGAATAAATTACTACCCTTAATTCATTAGCGGTCCTCAGGAGTTCCATTAGTAAAGTTAAGAATACCGTTCCGATTAAAACCGCCCCTTGTGAGTATAAACCTCCGAAAAAAACTATAATTAGATACTCGGATGAGATCGGCACCCCAAACATATCCGGAGAAATGTAACCGATATAAAAAACAAGCAGTCCTCCGGCCAAACCGGCAACAGCCGCAGATAGGGAAAAAGCGATTTGTTTATTGAGCATAGTGTTGATACCATAACTTTGCGCGGCAACCTCATCGGTCCGAATCGAGACACAGGCGCGCCCGTACCGGGAAAGCCTGAAAAAACGGATCAAAAGGTAGACTGAGATTAAAGCTACCAAAGCATGCCACCATCTGGTTACCGTCGGTACCCCGATTAGCCCGATTGCCCCTCCGAAAAGATCGGTTGAAACATTTAAAATCGATTCCAGGCCATAACAAAAGGCGATTGTAGCTAGGGAAAAATAAACATTACGCAGCCTCAAGCTTGGTAGGCCGATGATGATACTGATTAGCACCGCTGCCAAAATACCGCCGAGTAAACAAGAGAAAAAAGGCCACTGCAGTCGGAGCGCGAGAACTCCGGCAGTATAGGCCCCGGCCGCCACAAAGGAAGCTTGTCCCAGTGAGAATAAGCCTGTCAAACCGGTAATTACGAAAACACCTTGGGTAACGATGGCTAAAATCAAAACCTGAACTAGGACTCCTTCAAGGAAAGACACGGCGTTACCCCCCCTTAAATCTTTTCTTCCACCAGGCGTCCGGCTAACCCCTGGGGTCTTACAAGCAATAACACGATTAATAAACCGAAGGTAATGGCGGGACTAATGGCTGAGTTGATATAACCGCTGATAAAGGTCTCAAGCAGCCCCATCAAAAGTCCGCCCCAGATTGCTCCGGTAATTGAGCCTAAACCACCAATCATACAACAGAAAAATGCTTTAAATACCATATCCCCGAGCCCCGGAAATAAGGCATATTTTACTCCTAAAAGGGCCCCCGCTAACCCGCCTAAAAGCCCGGCGAATAAAAAAGTGCCCGCAATTACAAAATCCGGGTTTATCCCCATCAGTTGCGCGGCTTTCAAGTTGTAGGACGCCGACCTAATTGCCAGCCCCAACCGGGTTTTATAAAGGACGATATTTAAGAGGCTCAAGGAGATGACGGCAATGGCCAGCATTGCCACATCAAGTTGAGAGATAACGAATTCCCAAATTTCGAAAGATCCGCTTAAAATGGATTTCGGATAGGAAACGATATCCCCTTTCCCGATATAAATAATGATGGCCGTGGCCAGGTTAAACACGGTCAATGAAGCGATAAAAAAGAAGATTGACGGTTGTTTCTGCCGACGGAGCGGCCGTAACGCCATTCGCTCGATTAATAAGCTTCCGAGCCCGGCGCTTAAAATTGAGATCAATAAAGCTAACTCCAATGGCATTCCCAGGTATTGGGCTAACCAAAATGCGACATAACTACCGATTAAAATGGTAGCTCCGTGTGAAAAATTGACAATCCCTAAGATGTTATAAACTAGTGAAAAACCCACAGCCAAGAGGGCATACATTGAACCAACCGAAAACCCGTTAATCAGTTGCTGTAAAAATACAAACATCTTACACAGCCCCTTATCCGGGGAGGAGTTGTATCAACTCCTCCCCTCAGAGATTAAGAGTCAACTTACTTTAAAATAATACCGGTTTACTCGGCGGGGTAGATCATCTTCACCGGTTGGCGGTCTCCATTTGCCTTCCACTCGAATACCCAAGACGGCATATTGACTGTCCGGTGGGTTTTCGGATCAATGGTGAAATAACCGTCACCCATCAAAATCGGAACCCGGTTTAAATTTTCCAAAGCAGTCCTAATCTTTTCCGGATCAGCAGCTCCGGCCTTTTTAATAGCTTCAACCGCCAAAGTGGCGTCATCATAACCGAAAAGGCAGTGGTAGGTAACGGGGGTTCCCCCAAATTTCGCTTCATAATCTTTGATAAACTTTTCAAACCTGGGTTCTTTGAAATTAACATTGAAGAGAAAATAGACGCCTTCAACGTTCTTCACGCCGCCGGCGGCATTCATGAAGGTTGGGTCGGACAAACTGTTGCTGCCAAGGATTTTCGCCTTAATTCCGGCCTCTCTGGCTTGTTTGACTTGCATTCCACCATGTTGGGCATATTGCGGTAAATATAATAGTTGTGGTTTAGCCTGTTTAATCTGGGTCATATACACTTTAAAATCAACGGATCCGGCAGCGTACTCAATATAAGAGACGATTTTTCCGCCGCGCGCTTTAAAATATTCAGCAAAGGCCTCGGCTTG
This sequence comes from Bacillota bacterium, assembly GCA_023415835.1. Classification (GTDB taxonomy): domain Bacteria; phylum Bacillota; class UBA4882; order UBA8346; family UBA8346; genus JAAYHS01. The sequence goes on along the minus strand of JAEZJK010000033.1, from coordinate 21,836 downwards.
AGAAACGGAGTAAGAATTGGATTTGTCGGTTAAAACAGCAGCGGTTTTGCCCTTTAAATCTTCCAGCCCAAAGCGGGCCATCATCTGCCCCTGCTCGATACAACTGGGTTGGGCGAGGAAGTGATACCGGTTCAAAGTACCCGGAGTCGGCATGGTTGCTTTCGGCTCCATCGGTTGCCCAATGATCGGGATTTTCTTTTGTTCGGCAACCGGAGCAATCGCCAGACTAATGTTGCTGAAGTGGGTCCCGAGGACTACAACGGCCTTGTCCTCGTCGACTAAACGCCGATAAGCGGATACACCCTCTTGAGTGCTTCCTTTGTGATCGTAGACAGTCAGTTTAATCTGCTGACCGAGTACGCCACCGGCGGCGTTAATCTCATCAACCCTTAAAACAGCGCCGTTTCGCTCTTGGTTACCCCATAAGCTGGTCGGCCCGGTAAGCGCCGTAATCAAACCCAATACAATCTGGGGTTGATCCGCTAAACTGATATTATTCATGGTAACCGGGATTAATAAACCAACAACCAAAATAAGTACGATTAAAAACCTTTTCATTCAATTCCCTCCTTTTATTAAATTGATCCTTTTGCTTACTATTAAAGTTCGCCTAATTTATCAGCTCCCTTCTATAAAAAATTACCATTTATCCTTTCACTCGTTCATCGAAATTGCCTGTTGCGGACAGACCCCAATACAGATCCCGCAGGCGACGCACTTATCGGGGATCACTTCCGGGCTGCCGCCCTTTTCCACTATCGCATCACAGTGGCCTAAGTCAACGCAACGGAGACAAGAAATACACTTATTCTCATCGATAGCAACGCAACCATCAGTAACCTTCAGATCTTTACTGGCTTTAAGGTGCTTCACCGATAGTCCGATAATTTCTTCAAAAGATTGATAACCCGCTTCTTCCAAAAACCGCTCCATTCCGGTAACCAATTCTTTGATAACGGAGAACCGTTCCCACATGATGACCGTACAAGCGGTGACCGCCCGAGCGCCCCACATCATAAACATAATACAATCTTGCCAAGTGGAGATTCCGCCTCCGGCAACCACCGGAACCGGTAGGGCTCTGGCTAGTTGAGCGGTAAGTGAAAATGATTGGTTTAAAATCGCAGGTCCCCCCATGCTTCCGTGCGAAACGCCATCAACGCAGTAATAAAGGGGTTTACCCTGATTATAGATGTCCACTTTCGGTAGGCCCGATTGTCCTCCGGCCATACAAACACCCTTGGCCCCGCCCCGGACCGCGGCCATTCCCGTAACGGTGATATCCGCCACATTGGTGGTCAGTTTGGGAATAACCGGGATTTTTACCGCTTGGCTTACAGTTCTAGTCGCCAACTCTACTGTTTCCGGCTTTTGTCCGATAACTGCTCCGTGTGACTCTTTAACCTGCTCACCCATGCGGCAGGTGGCAAAACTGATGTTGGGACAGATCAAGTTAAGCTCGAGGCCGTCTGCCCCGGCCTGTTCCAATTCTTTGGCCAGCTTGGCCCAGCCATCCGGATCTTCGACCGGGTGAGTGATATTGACGATTATCGGAATCTCGGTCCGTTCTTTACTCTTACGAACCAATTCCAAACCTTGATCCAGGTCTAACCTGCGGTCATGATTGACAATACTGGCTTCTCCGGGAATAGAGTACATTCGCAACCGTCCCTCCCAAGGTTGCTTGATCAACACTAGCTTGGTAACGACCGCTCCGGCGCCATTGTCTTCGCATTTCATAATCCGGTCCACGGTTGCTCCGGGAGGCCCCGAGGCAACCACAAACGGGTTACGCATTTTAATCCCCGCAAATTCAATTTCTGTCTTAACCATGTTCTGTCACTCCTTCCAAAGTTTTAAGGGGTTTACCGGACGTTTTTCCTTAGCAGAAAGATATGCGGCTTTAATAATCGCTAACGCCGCTAAACCGTCTTCGCCGCGGCCGCCCACCGGTACTGATGTGTTATCCCGGACCGCTTTCACAAACTCCGTTAGTTCATTTTGATATCCGAGGGAGTAATATTCGTCGATAGCCGGACTTGTCCAGCCGGTTGAAAGGGTCGCTTTTTCAACCACATAACCATATCCGGTTTCGCTGTAAACTTGAAGGGGATTTCTCATGGTGAGATCAATCCGAAGCGAACCTTTTGTCCCGTATATTTCGATCCGATCGTCCATCCCGCCGAGAGTGATATAATTCCCTTCAATAAAAGCATAAGTACCATTATCGAGGGTTAGTAGGGCCGCTCCCCAATCTTCCCCTTCCATCCCCTTATGGACCATGTTTCCCTCCAGCCCCGGTGTTGTGTTGGCATAGACCTCGACAACTTCATGTCCGGTAATAAAGCGGACAAAACCGGCCGGATGGATCCCGACATGCAAAAATGCTCCGCCACCACAAAATTCAAGGGTCTGGGCAAATGGCGAATGGGAGCCGTTATGGGTTTCCTTGGCCTTAATATATAAAATCTCGCCAATCGCCCCTTCGTCGATGATTTGTTTGGCTCTCTGAATCGCCGGGGCAAAATTCCAGTCTTCAGCGTGCATCAGTTTTAAACCTTTTTGGCGAAAGGCTTCAACCACTTCTTTTGCCTTTTCGACCGTTGTCGCTAAGGGTTTTTCACAAACTACGTTTTTTCCTGCGGCGCAAGCGGCCATTGCCACCTCGGCATGGAGAAAATTGGGAACACAAATACTGACTAGCTGAATCTCCGGATCGTTCAATAACTCCTGGTAGGTACTATACTGCTTGGAGATGTTGAACTTATCGGCAAACTCCTTCATCCGCTGCTGATCCTTGTCGCATACCGCGATAACTTCCGCTGACGGACAACGGAGGTAAGCGTTGATGTGCAGATCCGCTGCAAACTTAGTTCCAACGATCCCGATCTTGACTTTTCCAAGTCCATTCACTTTGTACCACTCCTTTCCTGATTCTACTAGGGTGTTTTAAATAGAATGCAATAGAACGCGCGCGCAATGTAAATTGAAATAAATACGGTAATTTGCCTTTTCCATCCTTGGTTCACGGCTAAATTAATATCAAAATTTATTTCAACTTAACTATCTTTTAAATCAGGGCGGCAGAGTCCGGATCTAGATAAAGGAAGGAACCGGAATGGCGTCGTAAAACGGTTGCCGGACATTTTTCCGAAATCGGCTCATGTAAAGTGTTAAAAACAGCTTGTGCTTTGGTTGGCCCGGGAACTACGGTCAAAGCAAACCTGGCTTTCAACAAAGCCGGAATTGTCAAGGAAAGAGCCAATTTCGGCACTTCTTCAATACGGTTAAAGTTGCCGTCATGAACCTGTTGCATCCGGGAAGTATCATCAATATTAACTTTTTTGATCAATAACGGATCGTTAAAATCGGCGACATGGGGGTCGTTGAAGGCCAGATGCCCATTTTCGCCGATCCCAAGGCAGACGATATCTACCGGGTATTCTTCCAACAGCTTTGTATAACGCTGGCATTCCTGATCCGGGTTGGCGCTGCCGTCGATGTAAAAAACCCGGCCCGGCTTAACTTTACGAAAAATACCGTCCCGAAGATAAATGCTAAACTTTTGCGGAGCGTCTTCGGGGAGTCCGATATATTCATCCATATGAAAAGCGTTAACCCTGGACCAATCCAATCCTTCGATTACAGCCACCGACGCCAACAGATCGTTTTGGGATGGAGCCGAAGCAAAGACGATGTTGACCTCCGGTTTGTCCCGGAGAACCTCATTGATTTTTTGGGCCAAATCTGCCGCTGCCGCCTGTCCCATTTGAGAACGATCTTCGAATACCCGCCAAAAAAGATTTTCCTTCCGGCCTTTGCGAATCGGTTCATTTGAAGCAGTTGCCATCTTAAAAACCTCCGTAAATATTATTTATGTTTTATAAGGTGAAAAATTTAGGACAATGTTTTGCAACAATTATTTTTTAACCCTGCTCACCGTTAAAGCACAACCGACTTATTAACCGAAATGCCGTAAGAAATGAAGACTTCATTTAAAACCAGGGAAATAGCCCCTCGTAACAAAATGTTCTTTGACAAGCTGGCTGCTACAATCGACAAGTTATGGCGGGAGAATGGCCAGCATTGGCCGGTGACAATTTGGTTTACTGCAGCTACTATTTCCGGGTAAGCCCGAATTACCCGTCCCCCTAAGATAACTACTTCACAATTGAGCAAGTTCACTAAATCAGTGACTCCTTCACCCAAACCTTGGATTGCTCTGGCAAAATACTTTTGAGCCGCCGGATCTCCTTGTTGCGCCTTCGAACCAAGCAACTCCAATTGCTGATAAATATTTAGATCGACCGGGAATGGATAACCTTCTTTGCACGCCGCTCCAATGATAGCATACATGGACGCCATATTTTCCAAACAGCCCCGCCGGCCACAATCAGGGCATAGCGGGCCGTTTTCCTCGATTATGATATGTCCCATCTCCCCCGCATTACCTAGAAAACCCCGGAAAATCTGACCGTTAATCATTATTCCGGCGCTAACTCCGCTGCCCACATTGACAAATACAGTGTTTGAAGCTTCCGTGGCTACACCGTATAATTTTTCAGCCAATAAAGCAACGTTGGCAATATGATCCATTACGATCGGAGCTTGATAATGTTCTTCCAGGCCTTCCAGAAGCCGGATTGGGTTTGTTTCATTTTCCGAGTAATAAAAGAGTTTGTTCGGCAAATCAAAGGAACCGCGCAGACTGGCCCCGATCCCGATTAAGCGGTCATCGGTACAACCGGTTTCCGCTTTTAGCTTCTCAATTACCTCAACCGTTGCCGCAACCAAATTGGTTTCCCCGGTCAACTGCGATCCGATAATGACTTCACTTAAAAAGTTACCGTCCAAGTCCGCCAAGACCGCTTGAGCATTGGTACTACTCAAGTCCAGGCCAATAACATAGCGAGAGACGGGATTAAACTCCAGCAGAACCGGTTTCCGGCCTCCATGGTATTCACCGATCTGGCCTTCAGAGACAAATCCTTCGGCCATCAAGTTTTTGATAATCGTGGTTACGGTAGGATAACTTAACCTGGTCAAGCTTGCCAATTCCGAACGGGATATGGTCTTATTTTGACGAATAGCGTTCAATACCAAATTGGTATTGACATCCCTTACAAAACTGGAGTTGACATTCTTTAAATTTCGATACATTAAATTCCCTCACCCGAATTTTTAAAACCAATTTAAATACCCTTTTTAAAATGGTTTTAAAAATGAATTCGACCCTTTAATTATTTCTCCTGCTGAATTTTGAAAAAAAATTAAAAATCTATTTAATTTTTTTTAAAAGTTGTCATCCTGATTCAATGAACTAAAAGAACCCATCAGTACTGATGAGTTCTTTACAGTCAAACTTTTCCCAGTCTTAATTATCAACCTTTAGATTATCTTTATCATAATTAATTTAGTTTTTTAAGCCAAGGATCTCTTCAACCGCTTCCCTAACTGCCTCACCTCCTACACCATAAGGCGCTTCATATTCTCGGATTGGCAGATTCGGGTTGATGTCTTGCGGAAGGCCCAAAGTTTCAATCATAGTCGCTAGTGGAATTTGCCAACCTTTACTAACCTCCGTCAGGCTCATGCTCCCTTTGATTTCATTGAGGTTCTTGGTTGGCTTTGAACCGGCTTCATCTGATTGTTTCGGATTTATTCCCGAAATTGGTTCGGTTTTATCCTCGTAATAATTAATGGACGTTGATTTATTAATCACATCTTTCACTTTATCCTTCAGGTTGGTCTTTTCAGCTGCAGTGACAGTCTTTATATGATCAACGGAAGCATACGGCTTCCCAATCCGTCCGGCTACATATTTTCGGAATAAATCCGTTGAAAAATCAGGAAGTAAGCTTTCGAGCGAACGGACCTCGGTATTTTCATCCGCTGTTTCCGGCAAATTCAATTCATCAATCATTTCATCAACCGGAATATGATAAATTTCCGAGATATGGCCCAAGCTCATCCATCCTCTGATACTTGCGGGATCGGAACCGATTACCGGATTCCACCAACCGATGAGCTGAGCGACAATAAGTATCACAAAAAAGGTCGCGACTCCCGTAATCGCTAAGCCCGAGTTTCCGGTGAATTTTGCCTGATACTTAATGGCTTCGGATCGGGGGCAAACCGAGATGCATTGGAGACAACCGTTACAGGCGGTAGAGTTTAATTTGGGATCGGTAACCGTTAGTCCTAAAGGACAGTTCTTACTGCAAATATTACACTCCATACACTCGTTTTTATACCACCGAATCTTGAACCAACTGATCTTGCTCAAAACTTGCACCACTAAACCAAAGGGGCATAAGTACCTGCACCAGAACCGTCTCCACATCAACGCGAGTAATAGAAACGCACCCATAATAATCCAGCCGTTAATCAAAATCTTTTCCGGTTCCGTGAACCAGTGAAAACCGAAGATCAGACGAAACGGATCGTAGTCGGCGAACCATAGTTTAGCCTGTATGTAACTTTCAAATAAAACCAGCGCTAAAAAAGGCCATCGTAACCAGCGTAATATTTTATCCGATTTGGCTGATACTTGGATCTGCGGTAGCCTTAATTTCTTTCCGATCCAGTTAAGACCATCCTGCAATGTCCCCAAGGGGCAAATCCAACCGCAGAAGACTCCTCCAAATAAAATAGTAGTTACTATTAAAGCCGTCAATAAAGCTAGATTGGAAGGTTGAATTTTTTCTAGAAAACCGCCCTGGGTAATTAGCTTCCACCCCGATTCCAGGGACCCAAAGGGACAGTACGCATCGAGAGGAGCCCAAACCGCTTTGTTTCCAAAGACATGGATCAAAGCTAAAAAAGTAATAAGCCCTAACACTCCCCATTTGATAATCTCTCGAAGAATTACGATCCGTTTCATCGTCTTAAGAGCCTCCTTGTAAGTTAGTTTAAATTACGCTTTTCGTCATATATTTGCATATTTAAACAATACAGGATAGTTGTGGAGATTTTATGGAAGGGTTGAGGATTTTTTTGGATTTGTTCTTCGCTCCGCTTTGATAATACTATCGACCACTTTGGTTTACAACTGCTTACCAATCAGCATCACTCAAAACAAAAAGCCCGTAGAGTTTCTGTGGGCTTTGGATTAAATGGATTTAACCTGACAGGCCAATAATAAAGATGGATAGAACGGTGGTATGCTTAAAACTTCCCCAATAATCTCTTAAAACCTTCATCCGGTTCGAGCCTTAGTTTTCTCCCTAATTCATTCCGATAAATATCAAAATACCGTTTGGCTGAGATCAGATCATTAGTCAAAACCAGGGACTCAATTAAAATGTAATTCAACTCCCGGTGAAGAGGTTCATGGATTAAACCTTTCTTCATCCATTCCATGGTTTTGAGATGATTCCCTACTGATTTGTAATGTTTTGTTATTTCAATGAGCAGCCGGATGAATTGATCCTTTAACATCTGCCGGTTACGCTCGACCCAGCTAAATTGCATACCCGCAAGGTAGTCGCCATTAAAAAGGCCTGCAACTTCCTCATATTCTAAAACATTGCTCAGATTAACGGTCCGGAGTCCGGCCAGAAACTCCTGAAACCGGTAATAATCACAATCGAGTATGCTGATGTCGAACCGATAGCTGTTATGATTATGCTCAATCGGAACAGCCACGCCCTGCTGGAGCAAGGCCCTTTTAACGTAATAGAGCGTGGTATTAAAGTTGATCAAAGCCCGATCACCGTCATATTCCTCCCATAAACAGTCACAGATTTCACTCCGGTGTACAAAGTCCCCTTTGCGGTCGATCAAAAATGCCAGCAATTCCAGGGCTTTCTCAGTTCGGAATTTTACCTCGGCGGTCCCGTTAATTACCTTGAACTTACCGAAACACTTTATCTGTAGTACCGATGGCTTTATCCGGATCTCCTTCTCCTCGGCAATCCGGTGAAGGGTTTTATCCAGACGGTCGACAGTCACCGGTTTCATCAGATAATCTAGGGCATTTAGACGGAACGCCTCTACCGCATATTGGTTGTAAGCCGTCACAAAAACAACGGCTATCCATTCTTGCAAGTCGATAATCCTGGTTGCGAGCTCGATACCGTCCAGATCCGGCATTTCAATATCCAAAAAAGCGGCATCGATTTTATTGGATTGCAAAAAGTCCAGGGCTGCCAATGGTTGGGTAAATTTTCCCTTAATCTCCACCAAACCGCTTTCCAGCAGCAACTTTTCTAATTTAGCTATGGACGGTTCTTCATCATCGACGATAATCACCTTGATCAATTGAGACTCACCTCCGGCGGGATTAAAAACATTACCCTGGTCCCTTTACCAGGTTCACTTTCTATCAATAAGCCCCGGCCAAAAAGCTTCTTAAGCCTGGTGTCGATATTCCACAATCCCACCCCACGACCGGCATCATTCTTTAGTAACTGGACTAGCTTATCCTGGGGAATACCCAAACCATCATCAGTCACTCCAACGAGTATACCTTCCGTCGTATTTTCAACTGATACGGTAACCGTGCCGCCACCGCCTTTCTTTCTGATCCCATGACGAATCGCATTTTCCACCAGGGGTTGAATCGAAAGCGAAGGTATCTTTTTCATACCGACCTCAGTTATTTCAAACTCCACTTTAAGTTTATCGCCAAAACGCGCTTTCTCAATTTCCACATATGACTTGATCAGACTGATCTCATTAGCTAGCGTAACATACATCTCCGGATTTTTAAAATCAAAACTCTGTCTTAGATAATTGGAGAACTCGTCGATCAAACTCCGGGCCCGCTCGGGAGCTGTGTCGCAAAAGGATGAAATAGTGTTTAGGGTATTGTATAGAAAGTGCGGTCTGATTTGAGCTTGCATAAATGCTAATTCGGCGGCAATCGTCTGGTTAATCGATCGTTTTAGGTTAACCAAGGTCCGGACCCTGGCTATCAATTCCTCGGGTTCAAACGGTTTAGCCAGATAGTCGTTGGCCCCCGCTTCGAACCCCATTACAATATCGGCTACATTAGTTTTGGCCGTTAACATCAATACCGGCAGTTCGAAGAGGGTTAACTTCTCCCGAATTCTCCGGCATACTTCATAACCGGACATGACCGGCATCATCACATCTAAAATTACCAGCGAATAGTCATGATAACGGCTTATTTCCGCTAGAGCGGCTTCACCGCTATTAACAGCAGTGACCGGATATCCGCCGATCTTGAGAATCGCCGTTGCTGATTGTAAATTGACCTGATCATCATCAACCAATAAAATTGCCCGGTCGCTGGCTGCTTTTTGGCTCTGCTGAATCGGTTCTTCCTCATGAGCAGCCACGGCGATTTCCGGCAATGTCATTTCCAACTCCTGCTCAACGGAGGAGTTATCGGCGATCGGTAAAGTAAAATAGAATTCCGAACCTGATCCGGGGGTTGATTTAACCCAGATCCTTCCCCCCTCCAATTCCACCAACTGTTTGGTGATGGAAAGACCTAGTCCGGTACCGCCATGTTTACGGGTAAGTGAATTATCCACCTGTTCAAAAGATTTAAAAATATCCTCCAACTTATCCGCAGGAATCCCTTCTCCGGTGTCACTGACGCAAACTTCAAGCATTGCTCTGGTTACCCTGGCCGATACTTTGACATAACCTTTGGTTGTAAATTTGGTCGCGTTGCCAATCAGGTTGTATAGTATCTGCACCAAACGGTTTTCGTCCGCCATGACCAGCGGCATCGTACCCGGCAGTTCGATAATTACTTCAAAATCCTTTGATTTGTTTAATTGCTGAAAAACTTTGACCACCGTCTGCATTAACCCATCCACCCGAATCGGTTTAATGTTTAACCGGATATCGCCATGTTTCAACTTTGAATAGTCGAGAATATCATTGACCAAATTGGCCAAGCGCCGGCAACTGGCAGCAATAATCCCTAAATTTTGTCTTTGTTCGCTAATTAAATCCCCACCACTCCCTTGCAACATCGCCTCGGTAATGCCCAAGACCCCGCTTAACGGGGTGCGTAACTCATGGGAGGTATTGGCTAAAAATTCGTCTTTAACTTTATCCATTACCAAAAGCTTTTGGGATAATGATTCCACATTACGGAAGGCCTCTGAAAAACGGCGCGCCAAAACAAAAGATTGCATAAACAATAGAATAAATAGACCGATTGGTACTAATTCACCGTAATTACTGAGAATTTGAGTATTCTGATATAACATATCATGGGCTGCACAGATGACCACCATTATTGCTCCAACCAGTACCAACAGGGCGTCTTTCTTTCCTCTTATAAATGCAATACATATGGGGATTAAAGCATAAATCCCCATCGATATTGCGGTGATTTGTAATAGATAAACCAACCTGGTATAAAAAGCGATGGGGGTAAAGAGATAGATTGCCGCCATAACCGAACCGTAGATCAGGAAACTTTTTAGAACTGTTCCGGAGGTCTCCTCCGGAAATAACTCTCCAATCATCAGGTTGGCAAAGATGGTAAACCAGCAAACCGTAATATATTCGATGGAGATGATGGCTAGAAAACTTATGAAAGGAACCAGCCGGTAAATCAGATAATCCCCATATATCAAAATCCGGCCGACAAACATGATACACATAAAGACGAAATATAAACTGCTTTTATCTTCGCGCCGCAGTAGAAAAATGTTCAGATAGTAAAGGGCCATCACCGCCAGCGCGCCCAGTAAAAATAAATCCTTATTCACAATCGTCCGGTCGATATTCCGGATTTGCTCCGGCGTCCCAAAGTCAATCGCATACCATATACCGCCCCGGGCATAAATAAAGTTTGCCACATGAATAATCAGTTCAAAGTTGGTATCGGTTGGGGTAAACTCCACAACTTTAGGTCTATACTCCGGCGAAAACTGATCCTGGTTGTCACCTACTTTCCCATTTGCTGCTACTAAACGATTATTGATAAATAATCGATAAGCGGTTGACATGGTTTGGATCCGCATTGCTAGCGGTTTTCCTTTAGTTATACCAACCACTTTAAGCCGGTAAGTTGCATAACCGAAACCCGGCAACTTTTCTCCCCGGATTTTATAGTTATTCCAAACCTGCGGTACATCTACTTTGAGATCCGGCTTCGGGTTACTTTTGGTTATATCCTGGTATGTAAGAAATTTGTTCCAGTAAAAATCCCAATTGCCACTAAGGCTTAATAGCTCATCCCGGTGTTGGTTCCAATTTTGCAGGTCCAATTGACCATGCACTGGCTTGATGCGGTAACTGGGCTTTAAAAAATTTAATTGGCATATCAAAATCAGTCCAGCCATAAAAATACCGGATATTAGGAGTAGTATTCGCTTTTTAGTTTCCAGCCGCCCCATCATTTCAAAATTCCCGCTTTTTATATTTTTAGGTGTTAATTTCACATAATATTTGTTAGTTTGAATTTTTTCGGTTAATTCCTGTCCTGATACTTTTCACGATTTTATGAATTGTTCTTAGTAGCAAATAATTTATCAACCTTCTTCCTTTACATTTCAAACTTTTTAAACTCAAAGTTAAAAGCCCGCCTGATTATCCAGATGAGCTTTAATAACAAATAGATATATTGCTCACCATTCTTTAGAACATAGCCTAACCATAAATGTTTCAATAATCAAACCAACCGATCCCCCTGATAATTTCCTTCAAATTACCGAGGCTGTCCAAGGAGCGCGCGTCTACCCAGACATTGTAACGAACGCCGTTATTCAAACCAATGGCGCTTATATTATAAGAATTCGTATGGGTAATATCCGGATAAATAAATTCGCTTGTTTCATATTCATCCCCATCAAAGATGGTGATTTTGTATTCATCGGCATAGTCAATAGAATCCCAGGTTAAGTTAGGATTAGCATAACTAATGTTCTGCGGTATCATTCCCAAAACCATACCCAGCGACGCCGATACCTCCGGCAGGCGAGTCCCTTCGATATCGCCGGAGTTGACAGCTACAATCTGAAATTTATACACTCCCGCTTGAATAATATACTCCTTTAATTCATAATCCAGGTCAAGATACACCTGGGGATTATTCGGATTGAAACCACCAGGATCTTCTCCACTATCGACCTTATCCGATTCCCAAACCATCCTGCTGCCATAGTATATATGATAATGATCCGCTCCGTTTACCTTATCCCAGGCGAGCAGAATCAGGGCGGTGTTATCCTTCAGAAACTGATCACTCACAGCGGCAGCCCAAAATACTGATTCTGATTGAATCCGAGGTTGAGAGCATCCGGGCGCTAGGTTAATCCATTTCCGGTAGATGTCCGGTTTGGTAAACGCTCCGTAACTACCGATACTGAATGAACCGATATTGTTCTGGCCTTGGATAATCACTCCGACACCCAATGCCCGATAAGTTGGAGGATTCGGTCCCCCGCCTCCGCCGCCACATCCGGCCAACAATACTCCCATCAACAGCGCGGAAAAGATTAACCCGGGAATAGAGTGGCTTGAACTGACTGCCAATCCCGGCTCCCGGTTCCAGAATCCTATCCTCTGCCCTTTTTCCATCATAACAATCCTCCCTTAGGATCTTTTGTGGTAACTATAATATCGCTCCAGACTGCCCCTTCGCCGTCTCCATTAACGGCGGAAACTTTAAAGAGATATTGGACTCCCGGTTTAAGTCCGGTGATTGAGACCGAATTGGCATTGTCAGACAGGTTGACGGGACGGATTATAGTATGTCCGGCGTCATTGCTGCAGACATCGACCCGGTAGGCGGTTTCGTTACCGGCTTTATCGGTCCAGCTCAAGTTGACCCGTCCCGCGGAAATAATGATCCAGGCGAGATTGGCGGGCGCCGCCGGGAAGCCGGGGGTAGTAATATTGCCGGCATTTACGGCATAGACTGATGACCCAAAGGCGTTAACCGCTTTGATCCGATATTGATATGTCGTATTCGGTTCCAAATTAAAGTTGGGATCATCGCATTTTACTACTAAATCGGTTTGACCGGCTCCCGGATAAGCTACCGGTCTCCAGGTCGAATCGCCCGATTTCTGCTGCTCGATGACGAACCAGTCTTCATTGTCGGAGTTGTCGTTCCAGTTGAAGGTGAGCTTATTGTCGGATAAACTCACCGTCAGATTGGATGGGGAACTGGGTCCTCCCGTAACTAATATGACTTTTTCATAATCTTCACTGCTGTAATTTCGCAGATCGTCGTAGGCAAATACGGCGTAATAATAAGTTTTTCCGCTGCTTAATCCCTTGTTGTCTAAGTAGATTTGAGCGGGACCGTCATAGACAATGGCGCCATCGGTTGGATCGGCCGGAATGACTCCCGCTTTGCACACTAAGACTACTCCAGCGGCGCCGTTCGGTTTAGTCCATTTGAGTTCAACCGATTGGTTAATAATTGTGGCGCTAAGATCCGTCACCGGACCCGGCGGAGTGTTATCAACGTTTTGCGCGATATAGGTCACTTCCAACCTGGGCCGTCTGCTTGCCACCTCTTCAGCGACTCCGTAGAAGACCAGACTGTCGTTATAGCCCCATTTGAGGTTTTCATCGACTGTCAAAAACCAGCCTTGATTTTCTTTCTTAACATCCTTGCTTAACCAGTCAACGATGGAAGATGTCACATCCAGCCTAACCTCGCTGTATTCTTCGTTCTGAAATACTGACGGTATCATTTCGTAGGTATCAACCGGTAAAGCGGTCTTGAACAAGTTGAAGATATCGTCGATTTGGTCGGTATTGTCCGGATCTTCAATCCACTTGATATTTCGGCCCAAACGGTGGTCGCGGTATTTAAAATCCAGTCCTTTAAAAAGACCGCTACTTCCAAAATGAGGTTTCCCTTTGGCTTCGGGATCGGTGATCTGGTATAGCTTGAAGCCCCGCGGCTGGTTTTGGTTTCCGTTTGTTTCTATCAAGGTCAGAACCAATTTGGCGCTGACAATTTTGGCGTCTTCAGGTATTTGGCCGGTACCGTCACCGATCAGATGCGGAAAGTAAAGCCAAAGATCGGAGTAGCTGCCGCTGTTACCCCTGCCCAACCAGAGACTGGCCGAATTGAATTGTACCGAAGGATCATTCCGGAAGTTCTGGGCGGTAAAGACCAAGTTCGGCGAAGTTTGGGGATCGTCATTCCTTGGTTGATATTTGGTAATAGTACTATTGATCTGATATTCTTTACCGGCAACTGCACTCGGCTCCCAACCGGTCATGAAGACCCGGGCTTTCAAAGTGGCGGTCCGGGTGATCAGGACGGGAGTACCGTCATACAAAGCCGAGGAACCATCCGGATCGTTGCCGTCGGTGGTATAGCGAATCGAAGCTCCGGTTGTATCGCAGGTGACGGCTACTCTTTGGGCGGTGTTGTACGGCCCCGATGATTCCAAATCAAAATGGGGCGGAGCCAGCTCATTATAGGCGAACTTAGCGTTTACATTTGCCACGCTGGTGCCGCCGGGGGTGGTTATGATAACGTCCACCGCGCCGGTTCCCGCCGGGGATGTCGCAGTGATCCGGGTATCGTTATCGACTGTGAAATTGAGCGCCGGTTTATCCCCGAATTGCACCGCCGTTGTTCCGGTGAATCCAAAGCCGGAGATTGCCAGGGTTTTCCCCCCGGCTTCCAGCCCGAATGCCGGGTTAAGCCCGGTAACTGCCGGGATCGGGGCGTAGTAATATTGGTCTTTCGAATTAGCGGGACTGGTCCCGGCCGGAGTGGTTACAGTCACATGCGCCATTCCGCTGCCCGCCGGGGCGGTCGCGGTAATCGAGGTATCGCTGTTAACCGTAAAGCCGGCAGAGTTAGCGCTCCCGAATTTTACCGCCGTAGCTCCGGTAAAATCCGAACCGGTGATGGTTACGGAAGTCCCTCCGGCTTGCGGACCGATAGAGGGGGAAATCCCGCTTACTACCGGCCCGTAGGTGAATTTAATACCGGCGGCGCTGGTTCCGCCCGGCGTGGCTACGGTAATATCCACCTTGCCGCTACCCGGGGGAGAGATTGCCTTAATCTGCTTGTCGCTGATGTATGTGACATTAGCAGCCGCGGTAGCGCCGAACTTGACCGTCGAGTCGCTGGTAAATCCCGCCCCGTTAATTGTGACTTCGGTCCCACCCGCTGCCGGGCCGCCGGTTACAGTGATACTGTTGACTATGGGGATATATTTAAATTTGGCATTGGCATTCACTGCGGTAGTACCGTATGCCGTTTCCACTGTCACATCCACTACACCGCACCCTGGCGGAGCATTCGCATTGATTTTGCCGGGATACAGCCAAACTGAGGAAACGTTCGTGGCAGGGGTTGTGCCAAAATAAACTGCCGTGGGTGTGATCAAAATTCTTTGAGCCGTGGCTTCATCATAAACGTATCCGATGCCATATCCATATATTTCCACTTTTGTCGTGCCGGTAGCCGGGCCGGATTTGCCGTAAGGCGGGTCTGGGACGGAAAATGAACTCACGCTAGGAATGAACCGATATAGATCGTTGTCTGTAGCGGGGCTGGTGCCGGTCTCCGTAGTTATATATACATGCACTATGCCGCCCCACATCGGTGTGGTTGCTGTAATTTTGGTGTCGCTGTTTACAGTATAGTTTCTTGCTTTGATATTGCCAAACCACACTCCTGTAACGTTTATAAAACCGGTACCGGTGATGGTGATGGAGGTGAATCCCTGAGCTGTTCCTTCGTGGAGACTGAGACTGCTGACAGCCGGAGTGGGGAAAAAGCTAAACCGGGGAGTGGTGCTCGTAGCGACCCCGCCCGGTGTAATTACGGTAATATCCACCGTGCCGCTACCCGGCGGTGAGAGCGCTGTAATCTGGTTGGCGCTATCGACCCGAAAATTGGTAGCCGCAGTATCGCCGAACTTCACCGCCGTGGCGCCGATAAACCCATGGCCGGTAATTGTGACCGTAGCTCCTCCCTGTATCGGACCGCAGTTGGGACTAAAGCCGGTCACATCCGGAATAAAGGTGAATTGGTCGGCGGAGCTGGTAGCGTTGGTCCCGCCGGGTGTGGTTACGGTCACATGCTCCACCCCACTTCCCGCCGGAGCGATGGCCGTAATCTGGGTGCTGCTATCCAAGGTAAAACTAGCCGTTGTACTACCAAATTTCACCACGGCATTACTGGAAAACCCTGTTCCGGTGATTATTACCGTTGTTCCTCCCGCAGCCGGACCGCTACCGGGACTAATACCGCTTACCACCGGATTATAATAAAAACAACTGTTGGCGCTTATCGCGCTGGCGCCCCCTTCCGTGGTTACGGTCACATCCGCCACACCGCTTCCCGCCGGAGCGACCGCCGTGATTTGATTGTTGCTTTCAACGGTGAAACTTACGGCTGCTGTTTCGCCGAACATCACCGCGCTGGCCCCGGTAAATTCCGAGCCGGTAATGGTTACCCAGGTCCCTCCTTCCCGCGGGCCTCCGGCGGGGCTAACGCCGCTCACCGATGGAGAAGGAATTACTAGGTCGATTTCGCCGCTGGTGCCGTGTCGATTAGCGACATAAACACGGCCCTCGTTATCCACCGCTATCCCCTGCGGGTTCAACCCCTGTGCATAAACCCAAACGTTCCCATTGGTATCGATTTTACGGATATCTCCGGTGTTTAAATCGGTATAATAAATGTTACCGCTGCCGTCCACCGCCAGCAATTTCGGACTTGTGACCCCCGATTTAACCACCGTCTCAATGAGCCCGGAATCTACTTTCACAATCCGCCCAAGACCATCATCAGTATAATAAATATAGTCGCCCTTCGTTGCCAAACCCCAGGGGCAAGGGTAATTTTGACCTTTGTAAGTTGCAAACTCTACAATATGGTTAAAGTTACTATCATATTTATCAATCCAAGGACTATATGCAGCAACCGAATTATAAGTTACACAATAAAAATTCCCGCTGCTATCCACCGTTAGGTCCCATAGTTGGTTATTAAGCTTATACATAAATTCATCTTTCTGGCGGAAAATGCTGCCGTCAGCAGCCAATACTGTAAATCTATAATAATTTGCGGTTGAATCTATAACATAAATATACCCATTAGCATCCACCGCTATTTGAAAGGGACACTGGAAGTCATTTGTGATATTGAAGACGGATATTACATTACCGGTGGAATCCATTTTAACTATGCCACCGGGCCTATTCCAGGCGGCGTAAACATACCCGTTGCTATCCACAGCCACATCTAAAGGCCAAGTGTCATCCCTCGACATTTTATTAACTAGTTTACTGGCCGAAGCCTGGCTGGAAATACCTAAGATCATTACCGCCAAAAGAATAAAAATAATGAATATATACCGCAATTTGTTACAAGATTGATTCATAATTTTGCCACCTCGTTTTTATCGGATCAGGCTGGGGTTTCCCTCAATACCATTTGATTACCAAACATAATCCTCCACTTTTAATTTTAGCAGCCGCTACTTAACCACCACTTAACGGATTTTTTTGTAAAAATTAAGAAAACCCTTGGTGTTCAAGGGTTTTGGTGAATTTTAGCTAGTAATTGCAATAAAAATTTTTAAAATATTTTTTTGAAGTTTGGCTTTGGAGGAAAAACCACTCCCCTTTTGTCCCCTCCCCGCCTGGAGAGGCGATAATCATCATGCTTTGGAGCCTTTAGAATGGCGAAGGCCGACTATTCCCTTTCCCCGGACAGGGACCGTCAGGCCGGATAGGGGTCTAAACCCGAATTTCGGGCTGTGACCCTTATCTTGTGTCTCCGTAGATGTAGCATCATAATTATATAATGTAGCATCAAAATTTGATAATGAAGACTCGATATTTCATGATGTAGAATCAAAATCGTAAGATGTAGCACCAAATTCGAATGACAAAGACCCAAAGTTGTATCATTTAGTATCAAAGTCTATTAATGAAGACTCAATGTTCTATGATGTAGCACCAAAGTCCAATAGCAGGCTTGAACCTTTATCATTCTGCCCGGCGTTACTCCATCCCCGGACTGCCGTACCGAACCGTCCTTGATTTCGGTCCCCGTCCGGAGAGGCAACAACCACCATGCTTATTAGTCGTTTCTCACAACGCGGAAACCAATCATACTGCTCCAGGTAGATGGTTCATTTGCATACACGTAACCCAACCGTAGATCATCGGCTGCAGAGTACAAACCTCCGCCGCGCGCCACCCGCTCCGTACTGGAACACCAATCAAAACACCACTCCCAAACATTCCCGCTCATATCATAAAGACCCAAGGCGTTTGCATCCTTACTCATAACCTGCGCCGTACAGGATGTATCATATACAGCTACTGCTATGGTAGGATTTTGTTTGGGATTTACGACACCCATTTTGTTAGCGGCATATTCGGTAGCGCCGCTGGCATAAGTGCCGGGCGTCCAATAAAGGCCGCCTTTTTCAATAGCTCCATGTGAATTGTCATTCCCTTTATACCGAGCCGCCAGTTCCCATTCATTACTGCTCGGAAGTCTGAAGCCTTTATCGCCGGCCGCCGGATCGGATATATTGTCACAAACTGTCTGATTTGTCGCATCCTTTACTACCTCGCCGCCACTTTTATAAACCGGGGAAAATCCCGCCAGCTCACTTAAAGCATTGCACCAGACTATCGTATCCCTCCAACAGACCCTGGTTACCGGCTCCAACTTTTCATTAGTTTGGGGACCCGTCGGAACAGTAGGTGGATTGCCATCAACTTCAACTCTGGCGCCATCACTACCTTCCGTGGGGTAGTACGTTAAGTGGTCGAATTTGTAACCCTGTCCGACTGCCCAGATATAAACGTAATACCATAACTCATAGGTTACCTCAGTCTCCGCGATCCAGTAAGCATTATCAACCTTAGCCGCGGATGCGTCATCGAAAGCCAATAAAGCTGAATCGGTTGGAAAAGTCAAGCCGCCGGGGATGCTTATTACATCGAATGATACGCCTTCGACCGTATGAGTGAATCTCTCCGGCCCGCCGCCTCCGCTATCTGGTTCTACTGTAACCGTTACTATATAAGATTGTTCTGAGCCATCTCCCGCTGTCACCGTATAGGTTACGGAATTGGTAAAGTTTTGTGGCACCCCGGATTCCGGAGTAATGCTGACTCCGGTATGGCCTATTGTTGGCGCTAATGCTGTCACAATCGTTCCATGCGGTATAGTTACCGCTATGGTATAGTTGGTTTCATTTATCGTCCCGGTGACCTTAGGACTTGTAAAACTAAACGAAGTGATTGCTTTAGTGCTATCACTGATACGGGTTGCCTTCACCGTATAAGTTTTGGTCGTTCCGTTTTGAGCTGTGACGATTATTGACGCAGTTTTTGCTTCTCCCTCTTTCAGGTTGCTAAGGACTACGGGGCCGGATACACTGGCGTTGGTATCGGCTTTGGTTCCGGTTACCGTAACCGATTCCACATCATTAGCCACACTTAACGCATAGCTGGTTATCGCCGGATCAAATTGCGGGACCAGGGTTCCACTACTAACAGTCAAAGCGCTCAGGTCCGCATTCGAGCTTTTACCCCCTTTACGACCGCCTCCGCCGCCGCAACCGGATAAAACGATGGTTAAAACCAACGTGGCGAGTAATATATGTATGCTATTAATTTTTTCATTTAGAAACACTTCCTTTTTTCGATTCGGTTACAATCCTCCTCTTTCTATTTTAGCAATTGTCACTTAACCGTCACTAAACGTATTTTTTCGAAAAAACAACAAAAACCCTTGGTGATCAAGGGTCTGAAAATAATTCGTAATATATGATATGCTAAAATTATTTGAAATTGTTTTATAACAGTTCTAAATTTGCGGTAGTCTGTCTCCTTGATTAAATCCGATTAATCTGAGTTCACCTCCATTGAAACCATAAACATCACCCGGGTACCTTTGCCGGGCTGGCTCTCGATGACTAGGCCCCTCCCGAACAGCTTCCTAAGCCGGAAATCAATATTCCATAGCCCCACTCCCTCACTGGTATCGGCCGAGAGTATCTTTACCAGTCTTTCCGGAGGGATGCCCGAACCGTCATCCACTACCATCACGAGCACGCCTTCCCCGGTACTTTTAACTGAAACGGTAACCGTACCACTACCGCCTTTTTTTCTGATCCCGTGGCGAATGGCGTTTTCTACCAGGGGTTGGATTGAAAGCGGTGGTATTTTGGCTCCGATGGTCTCATCGATCTCGAACTTAACGTTCAATTTTGCGCCGAAACGCGCCTTTTCAATCTCCACGTATGACTTGACCAGACTAATCTCATTGGTTATTGGAACAGACAGCTCCAGGTTTTTAAAATCAAAACTTTCCCGCAAGTAGTTGGCGAACTCCTCTATCAACTGCCGGGCTTTTTCGGGATCGGTATCACAGAAGGAAGCGATGGTGTTCAGGGTGTTATATAGATAATGCGGTTTGATCTGCGCTTGCATAAATGCCGCTTCGGCGGCAATGGCCTTATCAACGGAGGTCTTTAGATTTACAAGCGTTTTTACCCTTGCCAATAGCTCTTCCGGCTCAAAGGGCTTCGGCAGGTAATCATTGGCCCCCACTCCAAAGCCAGCGACAATATCTTCGACACTGGTTTTGGCAGTAAGCATCAATATCGGCAGATCAAAATGGGATTTGCTCTCCCTAAGCTTTTGACAGACTTCATAACCTGACATTTCCGGCATCATCACATCCAGTACTACCAGTGAATATTCCCGATGTCTGCAGAGCTCCTCAAGGGCTGCTTTACCGCTATTTACAGTTGTAACGGTATAACCGCTGATCTTCAGGATGGCTCCCAAAGATCGCAGATTCACAGGATCATCATCCACCAAAAGAACTTGAGCCCCAATTCCGGCATTTGCTAATTCTTCCGAATGTTCCTCAATATTTACCGCGGCTAGCTCCGGTAAGGCGATATTTAATTCCTTTCCAACCGATCCAACCGAAATCCCGGTGGCGATTGGCAAGGTAAAAGAAAATACCGAACCCGAACCAAGAGTAGATTCAACCCGGATAATCCCCCCCTGCAGTTCTATCAGTTGCTTGGTAATGGATAACCCAAGTCCGGTTCCACCGTGTTTACGGGTTAATGAGGTGTCCAATTGCTCAAAAGACTTAAAAATATCTTCCAATTTGTCCTCGGGGATCCCTTCGCCGGTATCGCTGACGCATATTTCAACCTGCTCTCCGGAGACTTTGGCTACAACTTTGATATAACCCCTGGTTGTAAACTTTACGGCATTACCAATCAGGTTATACAGTATCTGCACCACCCGGTTTTCATCCGCCAGCACCGGCGGCAACCCGGCCGGAATCTCCGCGATCACTTCATACTCCTTTCCTTTGCTGATCTGTTGGAAAACCTTTACCACCACCTGAATCAGGCCATCCAATCTTACCGGTTTGATATTTAACCGGATATCCCCGTATTTAAGCTTCGAATAATCCAGGATATCATTGACCAAATTGGTCATTCTCCGGCTGCTGGCGGCGATAATTGACAGGTTTTGCTTTTGCCCGCTATTCAGTTCGCCTTCACTGCCCCGTAAGGTGGCCTCGGTTAGCCCTAGGATGCCGCTTAAGGGTGTCCGCAGTTCATGGGAGGTATTGGCCAGGAACTCATCTTTGATCCGATCCAATTTGATAAGTTTTTCCGACAATGCCTGAACATCATGGAAGGCTACTGAAAAGCGGCGGGCTAAAATAAATGATTGCATTACCAACATCATAAACAAACCAGCCTGTGCCACCCTGCCGTAATTACTAATAACGATAATATTCTGGACTAACATGACCCGACTAGCGCAGATGATCATTCCCATTGTCCCGATCAACACCAGTAAGGCATCTTTTTTCCGGTTTAGAAATGCCTTCGCTAAGTAAACTATCCCAT
>JAEZJK010000010.1 GCA_023415835.1 Bacillota bacterium | reverse complement strand
GATACCTTTGATTGCATGTATAACTTGGGTTCCTATGCCGAACAATGTTATCTGACTCTCTTCGCCAAAGCCAAAGAGGTCACTTTATTCTGTCTGGGGACGCTCTTATATCGCGATCGTATCTTTGTGCCGCTGGCCGGATATGTTTTCGAACAGGTTGACCAATTCCTAGGTGAGCTTGGTAAACCAATTGGAATCCCGTGTTACAAACCGTATCATTCTTCCGGCGAGAACTACCTCCATAGTTATCTGGGAATGTTGGGGCTCCCTTTGGAACCATGCCCGGAGTTCCCAACCGACTCGAAATTGATTATCCTAACCGAAAGCGCCGCTAAAGATCCTTTGATCATTGATCGGATCAAGAATCAGTTATTTGACGGGAAAAACGTGGCGATCACCTCCGGTCTACTCAAAGCTTTAACCGGCAAGGGAATCGAATCCATTGCTGAGATTCGTTATACCGATCATAAAGTAGCGGTGGATAAATTCGCCTATCCGTTTTATGAAGCTTCATTTGGCAATTATTACGATTCCGCGCGCAAGATCTTAATCCCTCAAATTGAATACTCAACCAATGACTGTGTCCCATTGGTGGCGGCCTTTGCTGAAAATAAGAATTATCCCATATTGCTGCAAGTAAAATACGGTTCGGGAGTTCTGTATCTCTTAACCATTCCAGAAAATTTTGGAGATTTGTATTATCTCCCCGGCCCAGTCTTGGACCAGATTCGCCGGAAACTGACCATTAAGGCCGGTATTAGGCTGGAAGGCCCGGCGAATGTTGGATTATTCGTTTATGATAACAGTACTTTGATCGTTGAGTCCTTCTTACCTATCCATTCGGATCTAAAGGTGATCATCGAACAGGAAGCAATAGAACTGACCGATCTGGTCAGCGGCGAAGGGATCGAAGGCCGTGATTCCGAGGAAGGCACTGAATTTCAGTTGAAACTGGCGCCAACCACTTACCGGGTCTTCCGATATAGGGCAAAAAAAAGTCAAATGTCAAAGTCTAATGTCAATAATCTCGTTCACTAAAGAAATGCAAATGTTAATTGGTTGAGCTTCGATGCTTTATATCTCCCGCAGAGACGCGAAGGCGCAGAGAATAAGTTTGAAGTATTCACGTAAGAAATCAAAATTCTATATCATTTACAATACTTTGACTCCAATTTTCACACCAACCTCTGCGTCTCAGCGCCTCTGCGGGATAATTAGCTTTTTCGCAACAATTTTAGGCATTAGACTTTGGATTTAGGACTATTGATTTTAGGCTAATTATTAATGATTGGAGCGATATACTTTGGTCCGTGATCTTTTAGGCGATCGGGAATTTTATAAAATATTCTTTAAATTAGCCATACCCATTACTATCCAGCACTTTGTCTCGGCTTCTTTGAACCTGGTCGATAATATCATGGTCGGTCAGTTAGGGGCCGTCGAATTAGCCGCAGTCGGCCTTGCCAATCAAGTTTATTTCCTATTAATCCTATTCTTGCTAGGGGTTAGCGGGGGCGCTTCGATCTTTGCCGCTCAATTCTGGGGAAAGCAAGATCTAAAAAATATCCGAAAAATCTTGGGCTTGAGCTTACTGATTAGCGGGGCTGCGGCGTTCTTCTTCTTCCTGATCAGTCTCTTAAATTCCCAGACAATAATGGGTTTTTTCTCTACCGACCGGCAAGTGATTGAGTTAGGCGCTGAATATCTATCGATCACTTCATTTACTTATCTGATGACCGCCATCACCGTTTGTTATGCGGCGGTGCTACGTAGTACCGGGGAAGTAAGGCTTCCCTTGCTAGTCAATTTCATTGGGATTTTAATCAATACGGTTTTAAATTATCTCCTGATCTTTGGTATCCTTGGCCTGCCGAAATTGGGCGTCGCCGGAGCCGCCATAGCCACTGTTATCGCCCGCTTGGTTGAAACCGCCGTCTTACTATTTGTCTCATATCGGCACAAATATATAGTAGCCGCTAAGCCTTGGGAAATGTTCGAAATCCCGGTTGTTTTGGCCAAACGCTTCGTTACTACTACTGGACTTGTGGTGGCTAAGGACTTAATCTGGGCTTTCGGAATGGTCCTCTATATGACGATCTACGCTAAAATGGGGACTGAAGTTGTGGCCTCAATTAATATTGTCTTTACCATCAGCCAACTGATAACCGTCCTGTTTAACGGCATCGCCGGCGCTTGCCTGGTGATGGTCGGAAACCAAATCGGGTCGGGCGATGAACCCAAGGCTTTTCTCTACTCCAAACGTTTCTTAATGATCACCATAATAATTGGGGTGTTTATGGGAGTATTGACGGTTTTAGGCAGTAGTCTGCTCTTAGCTCCCTATAAAATAACGGCGACAGTTTTTCAACAGTCTCAAGCCTTGTTGTTCGTGAATGCCGCATTTCTACCGATAACCGTCTTTAATATGGTTGCCGTGGTCGGGGTCTTGCGCAGCGGCGGGGATATAATGTTCTGCTTGATCATGGATCTGGTGGCGGTCTATCTAATCGGAATGCCCTTAGCTATATTCGGTCAGTCGGTTTGGCATTACCCGGTAGAAGGGGTATTTGCCTTAATAACCCTACAGGAAGTATTTAAAATGGCCCTCTGTTTACAAAGGTTTGTTTCCAAACGCTGGATTAATAATCTAGTAAATGAGCTTACCGGGAATCCTGTAACCATCTCTGAGTAAACTACTCAGTGAAAACAGTTATTACAATAATCAAAACCTAATCATCCGATTACTCAATGATATTATTCAAACCCCAAAGGCCTCTTTTATCTTTTTTAGCTCTTCCCTCAAAATTCAAGAACAATTTCCGATACTTAACATTTGGTGGGATAGTCATTACTTCAGCGTATCCCGCTTCAACCAAACAGGCATTGACAAAAATAGGACCGGAATAAACATATGCAAGGATCCTATTATATTTGTCCCTTCTTTGAAGGTCGAACTCCAACTTGACCCGCTTGCCTTGGAGTA
>JAEZJK010000002.1 GCA_023415835.1 Bacillota bacterium | reverse complement strand
TTGGCTTCTTTTAGATTGTATTCTTTGATGAGTTCCCGGATTTGCTCTTTGGTTAATATGCCCATGTGTACCTCCTTGTTTAACTATTTTTTTATCGGAGGTTTACACAAAAAATTTTACACACCCTTTATTGAAAAGTCTTCTGTCGTTCCTTCGGGTCGTTTTATTAGTCCTTCGCCTCGTTGGATGAATCCTTCACCTTGTTTTATAGTTCCTTCGAGTCGTACCGTGAGTCCTTCACTTCGTTTTGTTGTTCCTTCAGCTCGTTCCATCGTTCCTTCGAGTCGTTCCGTGATTCCTTTGCCTCGTTCTGTCGTTCCTTATGGTCGTTCTATGAGTCCTTCAACTTGTTCTTCCACTCCGGTGGGGGAATTTGGTTTTATGATTTTAAAAAGTGGTATGGCGTATTTTTTGGAAAACGTTTCAGGTGCTAACGGGAAAATATTTAGTTTTGAAGTAGTTATTTCAGCAGCCGGTTTCCAGTTCTGATTGGATGATTTGGTTATTATTTAAACATGTACCAAAATTCTCCTGCCCGGGTTATAATAATTTTTTTAGAATTTTTGGAATGGGTAGGTAGATTGGGGATATTGAGGGAGGTTGCTTCAGTGATTTGATGATACGCATGGAATTATTCCTCCTTTTGGTACGTAGCCCAGCGGTCTAGGCTCAGAGAAATAATATCTGTTTGAAGTAAGGATTGTTCCGTATTGCCACGGACTTTTTAGTTGGAAGACAAAGGAATTTTCAAAAAGAGAATAGAAATACCATTTGTAGTGGAGTAAGTCCATGCTAAGGAAGAAAAAAACTAAAGTGCAGGAACAATCACTTGAACCAATAAAGGAGGAAATGGTGGCTGCAATACATGACCTGATCGATCAAATAGAAAATCCGGAGTTGCGCGCCCGCATACAGCAAGTGTTTGACCGGATGAATAAGCAGAAGAAATTCGGGCTTGTGTTTGAAGAGCATCTGCCGGAATGTACGCCGCTTTATGATATTCCTGTCAGGAAAGGAAGCACTGTTGCTCTCAAGGCTGGCAAGGTTAACGAAACATATGTCGTGTTGAAGTTGAAAGATGACACGGCGGTTTGTTTGCCAAAAGGCGGTGGGGAACCATCGGAGCTCCCAGTTGGGGATTTGGTGACAGTTGCAGAGTTCGGCGAGGCAATTTATCCTTATCTGAAACCCATTGACAGCGTATGCAACGCTCCCGATAGCGATTTGTGGCATACGCTGATTGAGGCGGACAACTACCATGCTCTGCAGCTGTTGGAATATCTCTATACCGGTAAGGTTGACTGTATCTATATTGATCCGCCTTATAACACCGGCGCAAAAGACTGGAAATATAATAACGATTATGTGGATGGTGCTGATACATATCGGCACAGCAAATGGCTTTCGATGATGCAGAAGCGGTTGAAAATTGCCAAGAAGCTGTTGAATCCGCAAAATTCTGTGATGATCGTCACCATTGATGAAAAAGAGTATCTACATCTTGGATGCTTGCTGGAGGAGATGTTTCCGGAAGCCCGCATTCAAATGGTAAGCGTGGCCATCCATTCCGCAGGTGTTTCACGAGCAGAGTTTTCGAGAACAGACGAATATTACTATTTTGTTTTTCTTGGCAACGCGGCTCCAAAGGCAATTAGCCTTGACGAAGAGTGGAATGCAGACGGAACTAAAAGGCAAAGTGATGTCCGCTGGGAAAGTATGCTTAGGTCAGGCAACAATGGAAGGCGCAAAGATAGACCAAACCTGTTTTTTCCGGTGCATTTTGATAAAGATTCTGAGGATTTTGTTGGGTTTGGTACTCCAATTCCATTTGACGTAGCCGGAAAAGACTATATCCCGCCTGAAGGATGCGTTGCTGTTTTGCCCTACGCTTCTGATGGTTCAGAAGCCTGCTGGAGGATTTCTGCGCAAAAAGCAATGGAACTTAAAGAACAAGGTGCATTTGACTGGGGTGCATATAAAGGTGATAAGACAACTCTCAAATATCTGAAACCTGGTGAACTTAACAAAATTGAGAATGGGGAGTACACAGTCACTGGATATAAAGAAAATGGTGCAATGATCATTTCCTCTGAAGACTATACACCTAAATGGATTCCCGGTACTCAATGGCATGTTTCTTCTCATCAAGCAGGTGGTGTTGGTGGAAGTGTCTTAATTAAAACTATTTTAGGCGAAAAAAGATTTGACTTCCCCAAATCTGTTTATGCAGTAAGAGACTCATTGCGTTTTATTACGGCCAATACACCTAATGCCCTAATTGTCGACTTTTTCGCGGGCTCTGGCACCACGCTCCATGCTGTTAACCTGCTTAATGCCGAGGATGGCGGACACCGTCGTTGCATCATGGTTACCAATAATGAGGTCTCCGTTGATGAAGCAAAATCTCTTTCAGAGCAAGGCTATCAGCCCGGTGATCAAGAATGGGAAAAGCTCGGCATTGCCCGCTATGTCACCTGGCCCCGCACGGTATGTAGTATCGAAGGGCATGACGTAAATGGCGAACCGTTGAAAGGCAATTACCTTGGTAGCGATATACCGATGTCAGACGGTTTCAAGGCAAACGCAGTCTATTTCAAGCTGAGTTTTCTCAATAAGACCGATGTTGCCTTGGGCAGACAGTTCAAAGAGATGCTGCCCACGTTGTGGATGAAGGCCGGGGCGCACGGTTCCTGTCCCAAACTTGCGGGAGAAGGAACGCCCACCATGCTGGTGCTGCCGGAGAATAAATTTGCCATACTAACAGAAGAATCCGCATTCCCGGAGTTTGAGGCAGCAGTAAATGCCCATCCGGAAATTGAAACGGTATATATCGTCACCGACTACGAGACTGGGTACTGTGCCATGGCAAAGAATCTAAGAGCCCCCAATACTTATCAGCTCTATCGGGATTATCTCGATAACTTCAGAATCAACACCGGGAGGAACTGACCATGAAAGTTGAATTATTCCCATTTCAAAAAAAGGCAGTTGCTGACCTGCGGATGAAGTCCGCAGAGGCGCTAGGCAGTTACCGGCGCACCCATACCCCGCAGGTGGTCTCTTTGCAAGCGCCCACCGGCGCCGGTAAAACGATCATCATGGCAGCGCTTGTGGAAGACATCTACTTTGGTACAGACCAATATGCCGAACAGCCGGAAGCTATCTTCGTCTGGCTATCGGATTCTCCTGCGCTCAACGAGCAATCCAAGCAAAAATTTGATTTGAAGGCAGACAGGATTCGCTTTGGTCAGTGTGTCACCATCGAGGATGAATCCTTTGATATGGAAATGCTGGAGGACGGGCGCATCTATTTCCTCAACACGCAGAAGCTAGGGAAAGCCGGAAACCTTGGCAGACATTCCGATACCCGTCAATATACCATATGGGAAACGCTGGAGAATACGGCCAGGGAGAAAGCAGATCATCTGTACTTTATCATTGATGAGGCACATCGCGGTATGCAGGGGCAAGAAGCCGGGAAAGCGACATCCATTATGCAGCGCTTTCTAAAAGGAAGTGCAGAGTATAATCTGTCCCCGATGCCGGTCGTCATTGGCATCAGCGCCACAGCTGCCCGGTTCAACAAATTGGTGGGCGATACTAATTCCACACTGCAAAAGTGTATTGTAACCGCCAACGAAGTACGAGCATCCGGTCTACTGAAAGATCGGATCGTCATCACCTATCCAGACGATCCGGAAAAAAACAACGACATGGCTGTTCTGCAGGCCGCCACGGATGAATGGAAGTTAAAATGCGACCACTGGTATCAATACTCGTACGAACAGCATTATGCACAGGTAAATCCGGTCTTTGTGATTCAAGTTCTCGCCGGAAGCGGTAAAACCGTTTCCGATACCAATCTGGATGATGTGATCGCCAAAATTGAGGAACGAATCGGCGCGCAACTTAAAGAGAATGAGGTCGCACATACCTTTGGCTCTACCTCCACACTGTTAATTAACGGTCTGCAGGTGCATCATGTGGAGCCATCAGAGATTACGGATGATAAGCGCATCCGCGTGGTGCTGTTCAAGGAAAATCTCTCTACAGGCTGGGATTGTCCTCGCGCCGAAACCATGATGTCCTTTCGCCATGCAGAAGACGCCACATATATTGCACAGCTTCTCGGCAGAATGGTGCGCACACCGCTGCAGTGTCATATCCTCGTGGACGATTCCCTGAATGATGTGCGTTTGTTCCTTCCCTATTTCAACATGGACACAGTTAAGAATGTCATTGATGAGCTGCAAAACACCGAAGGCGGAGAGATTCCCACTGTGATCGACGGAGAATCCATGGATCATCCGGTCTATGTTCCATGGACAGTACATCCTCCTCGGCACAGAAACGACCAGCCGATAGAGGGACAGATGAATTTGTTTCCGCAACCGGGAAACGCTGCTGAAGAAGCTCAGCCTTATGATTCTCAGGGGCTTAATGTTGCGAAGGGTTATGCCACAACTGAAACGACAGATATCCCGCAGCAACAGATCCATCCGCAAAGTGATCCGACCCCTGTGTTCCCGATCAAAACTAACAAAGGCAAGTCAGATGGGTTCGTTTCGAATACTGGCGTTCAGATGAAATTTCCGAACTGCTACCTTAACAGAGAAGAAATCACGAAGTTTATCAATGATCAAGGATTGCTGACTTATTTGGTTCGTTCGGTAAAGATCAACAGCTATCTGAAATCCCTTCTGAACCTTGCCAGCCTGCTTACGCAGACTAATATCTATCGGGACGCAGCTGATGAAGTTAAAGACGATGTTACCAGCATGATTCGATCCTATATCGATGCGCTGCACAGCACAGGAAAATATGATGAGCTTGCTTCACATGTGCTTTCCTTCAAGCTGTCTGTCCGCATCTTTGATGTATTCGGAGAGCCCCTTGACAACGGAATTGTTCACGGTTTCTTTACTGCATCCGAAAGCGACCTTGATCGGCAGCTGCGTGCGGCCGATGCAAAGCTTGGTGGTTACGGCTTCCCAAATGTATACGGGAATAGGTACTGCGACAACGATGACCCCAGCGTTTTCAAGGTTGATTGTATCTTGTTCGCGGCCGATGATGACTGTATAGCGAAGCTAAACAGGTACGCCGAAAAGAAATTCCATGGTTTGAACGATCAATATCGGAAATATGTTGTCAACAAATCCGAAAAGTGCAAAAAGCAGTATAGCGATATCATTGCGGACAGCGATGTCGTCAGTAAACACAATTTCACCCTGCCGGAAACGATCAATGTCCGAATTGATAAAGATGGCAAGGAATATGATAACCACTTGTTTGCTGACGAAAAAGGCATTGCCGTCATCAAGCTCAACGGTTGGGAAGAAGGTGTTTTGGAAGAAGAAGCAAAACGAACGGATTTTGTTTGCTGGCTTCGAAACCCGCCGCGTGAGAAATGGTCTTTGTGCATTCCATATGAAATCAACGGGGAAATCAAACCGACCTATCCTGACTTTTTGATTGTAAGAAGCGACCCGATTCTTACCTATGTCATTGACATTCTGGAACCGCACAATCCGGATTTCAAGGACAATCTTGGCAGGGCTAAAGGCTTTGCAAAATATGCGGAAGCAGAGTCAAAAATCGGGAGGATTCAACTGATTCGTACAGGTAAAGATCCGGCAGGAAAAATACGATTCAAACGTCTTGATCTGTCACAGGGAGCAGTGCGTGATAAAGTGTTGAAGGCACAGAATACCGACGAGCTCGACCATATTTTCGAAACGGATGGTATTTTTTGATATCTCTCATACGGGCGAATAAACTTGAGAAAATAGCTCTAATATTGGGCCATCTTTTGGTCGTTCTTTGGTCGGTGATTGACTTTGGGTGAATCACAAAACCTCAGTTAAATCAATTAAGTCTAATTAGAGGAATTCACAATAATTAAGTTGGGTTTTCGGCTTACCCTGGATTCCTAAACCGTGTGTCGGATGTTCGACTCATCTCGGGGCCGCCATTTTTTAAGTATAAAGGGAAAAGGGTAAAGTGAAAAAGTTTGAGACCAGCCGGGGGCTGGTTTTTTTATGCGAACGGGTAATTCGGATGGTCAAAAGGGAAGAACAGATAAATGTGGTTTCTCTCGCTCGGTGATTATCGAATGATGTTGAAACAAGCTATTTTGTTACCCCACTTTATTTTCCAACCAGCAATTCGTTAGAAATCCCATTGTAAATCCGAATATTAGGTTTTCGATAAATACCGACCAATTGGTTTCCAAATCCCACGGGACTATTCTTGGATGTGCGAAGTCAAGTAATAAGCCATAAAGACATATAAACATTACGGTATTAGAAACAAGTATACTCTTTACCCACCAATATTTTTTCCCTGTCCACAAGATTAAAAAAACCGTTAGAATTCCCAAACCTGCTGCCATAAACTCCCACACTAATCCACCCAAAACCAGTCCCCAAAACGTATAGGTAAGGTTTTTATATAAATATATACCTCCCGATATTTGAAAATCATAGAAGTTTGAGAAGTTTAACCGAACCATAAAAAAATTAAATATTAATTGGGGAATCGTTGCAAGTACTCCTACAACTGCCCCTAATACAATTTTATCTTTAATCAAGAAAATAGACCTCTCTTAAAAAAACTAGGTATATATTACCCAATTTGGTCCGGCTTATGCAAAAATACAGAGACCGCTAACTAAAGCATAAGATATGTAAATATGTGAACACTAACAAAACTAATATCATTGGAGGTATGATAAATGAAGAAGAGCATACGTTTAGCCTTGTTTCTTACTATCCTAAGCCTTATAGTCAGTATCGGCTCTGTTCAGGCAGCAATCAAACGCGACAAAATAGGGTATTTAATCATTAGCAACAATTTTTGCATTATCGTAAGATCTCCTGATAAACAATTAACTTCAACGATTGGCCAAACTGATTTGGGGATTATTTTAAAGGATAAGTCGACACAAATTACGCTTAATGGAGGGTACTTGGCTATTGGAGTACCAGTGTCAGAAATTGAAGATAAGATCAAAAAATATCACCTGCAAAATTTAAATTGCATCGAATAGCTGGGATTTATAGTAGATCCATTATAATTAGTTTGTAAAGTTTACTTCGCTATCAGGATATCCAATGATCTCAATTACAAAGACTGATTTTTCCAAGATATCTAAACCGTGTGTCGGATGTTCGACTCATCTCGGGGCCGCCATAAAAAGAGATTAACCCTGTTAATGCGGGGTTTTTTGTTTTTGGTAGGTATATTAAAATCTTTTTAGCCTTGCACCGCCACTGTAATAATCCCTAAAATATCCAGTTGATTATGTCGAAATATTTAATGACTTTAGATAGGGAGAGTTGTAGTTATGCATGATACTGAAGATAAGCAGTGGTGGGTGGATAAAGGGTTAGAATGGGAAATAGATTTCGTGGAAAATGTTGCGCCTGTAGTAGGTCTAAAGGTGAGGATGAACCCCAAGAAAAAAGCGGATCCATATGCCCCTGATCTACTTGTCGATGATGATAAGCTGGCTGATTTGAAAAAACAAACCACCCCTTTTTTTAAAAGCGGGGAGAATTGGCCAGGCTATGATCCCATGTATACGGTGACATTTAATGTTAAAGACTATGAACGATATACTAAAGATTACCCCAACATCCATATTGTCTTTTATGTCCATTGGGATGTTTTCGAAAAGGTTATCAATGAAATTAAGTATACGATAAGGCCTTTGGTAGGTGTCTGGCGCTGTACAATCAAAGACATAACTTCTTTTGTTAAGGAAGGCGCTCCGGTTCACTATTACGGACGGAGAAAAGAAGATCAATCAGGTAATGCGAGAGGCAGTTACCTGATTGACCTTAGGAAACTAACCTGTATTTGGCAAGGGGAACACCTGTAAGGTAAAAGATAGGTATTCTAACTTATTAATTGCCACTCAACCAGCCTTATTGTTGGTGAAAACAGCTTGATTAATTATAAAGGTTTTCAAAATACCAAAAGCATTATTATTAAGGTTAGGCGGTTTCATAATTCCTTTTTTCTGGCTTCGCATACAATATATTGATAGACTAAAATAAAACCTACACTATATATTGTATGCGAAGATAAATTTTTGTAATTATGAAACTCGCTCAAGGTAATAAAAATTGTTAAAGGATCGGGATTAACGATCCTTTTTTGCATATGATATGTTGGTGTTACTTTGAAAGGGTAAAAGGCAATAGTAGTGTTTAACCTTTGGGCCTTTCATCCTTTCGATTGCCCCGGCGGACGGGGTTGGCACTTCTTAATAATTCTTTATTTTTAATTTATTTTTACTTTATTCTTGTACGATAAAATCAAAACATCGAAAGTTAAGAAAGGGGAATCGTTATGAATAAAAAAGTGATTAGTGCCGCAATCGCCGGTTTGATTGGGATCTGTCCGTTGAGTACATATGCAGCCAACGATAACTTGAATAACCAAACGGATAAACTTGTTAGTATTATTATCCAACAAAACCGAAGACCGGATCATGACCCAAAACGTGAGGAAGGAAATAAGAAAGAAGAACAGCGGAGAGAACAAGAACGCAGGGAACAAGAACGCAGGGAACAAGAGCGCCGGGAACAAGAACGCAGGGAACAGGAGCGCCGGGATCATGAACGCAGGGAGCAACAGCGCAGAGAGGATGAACGGCAGGGGCATGGCCGTGATAACGAACGGAGGGAATATGAGCGTAGGGAAGAACAACGCAGGGAGCAGGAACGGAATGACGCAAGGTACATAATTCACCGTACTGCGGATGTAATATTCGTCGCCCAACGGTCAACAGGGCGCAGGCATTACTATAAGGGAATGGCTCAGGCGGTCTCCCACCAACAAAAAGCCCGTCAATTATATATGGCTGGATTTTATCAAGAGGCGATCTTCCACTCGCTAAGGGCCCGGGAGATTGCGATAGTAATAATTCAGGGAAACAAGGAAAAATGGTCCGGTTCTTGGGACTATCGGGAGGAAAGGTACCGGCGGAGCGGGCCTCGGGGTAATGAACTCGACGTTAAACTCAATTTTATCAAAATTGGTGATAAAGAAGCAGTCAGGATCTCCATCGACTTGGACCTTTAAAAAGGTGTATTGGCAACATATCTGGAACATACTAAGACCACGGTAAAAGGCCGTGGTTTTTGTTTTGTAGAAGTTTAGATAGGAAAAACCGAATTGGAAATAGAAATTATTTGTTAAAGGGTTTTGGAAAGAGAGATAAGAATGAAAAGAATCATCGCTTTTACCGGAGCCGGGATCTCCAAAGCCAGCGGAATACCCACTTTTGAGGAAATGCCCTGGATTCGGGATTACTTGACGCGTGAATATTTCCGGAGCGAGCCGATCCAGTTTTATGACAATCTCCGTCAATTGTACCTACGGATTCAACAAGCCGAGCCGAACCAGGCTCATTTGGCATTGGCGCGATTAAAAATTCCGGTGATTACTATGAATGTGGACGGATTGCACCGGCGGGCGGGGACTAACAATTTAATTGAAATTCATGGCAACCTGGATTGGGTGATTTGCCCGGAGTGCCGTAAGAAGGAACCATTCAGCATTATTCAAAATGGGATTTATTGTCCCCAATGCCGGCAAGTATTTGAAACCAATGTGGTCCTTTATGGGGATGAACTAAAAGAATTTCCCCGGGCGCTTCAATTAGTGGACGGGGCTGAACTGTTATTAGTCATCGGGACCTCTTTTTATACATCCACCGCCGGTTATGTAGTCGATTACGCCCGCTCCATCGGTTGCAAGGTGGAAATTATCAACCAAAGCTCAGAAAGTAAAGTCCCTGAGTTTTTAGAGGAGAATATCATTTAATGAAGCTAAAACAACTAGTAAACATCTTTTGGATCTTCTTCAAAATCGGCGCTTTTACCTTTGGGGGCGGGCTGGCGATGCTTCCTTTAATTCAAAAGGAAGTGGTCGACAAACGCCAATGGGTGAGTGAAGCGGATATTCTGGACATTTTTGCGATCTCCCAGTCTGTTCCGGGGGTCATTGCTGTCAATTCAGCTATTTTTATCGGTAAGCGGTTACTTGGATTAAGTGGCGCATTAGCCGCTACCCTGGGAGTGGTCATGCCTTCTTTTATCGCTATTATTTTGGTAATTACGATCTTAACCGGCCTTAAAGGTAATCTTATTGTGGATAAAGTTTTTACCGGAATCCGGGCGGCTTCGACCGGGTTAATCTTATTAGCAGCTTTGAAGCTTGGCAAAACGGCAATTAAAAGTAAGGCCGGATATATCATTGCGGTCGTCGCCTTTGTAATGATTGCAGTTTTTGATATCCACGCTATGTGGGCCGTAATTTTAGGGGGCGTAACAGGGGTGCTTACTTACTGGAACAAAAAGGAGCAGAGCTAATGCTAGGGAAATTATTTATAGTCTTTTTTAAGATTGGAATTTTTAGCTTCGGCGGCGGCTATGCGATGTTACCCTTGATATATCAAGAAGTCCAAAGCTTGGGTATTATTCCGGCGAAAGAATTTGCGGACCTGGTCGCTTTATCCCAAATGACGCCCGGCCCGATCGCGGTCAATGCCGCCACTTATGTCGGATATAAGTCCGCTGCGGTTTGGGGAGGAGCCTTTGCGACCCTGGGAGTAACTTTGCCGTCTTTTATTATTATTCTGATTATTGACTCGGTTTTTATAAAGTTCAAAGAGAACAAGATTGTGAAAGAGGTTATTGCAGGGATTAGGCCGGCGACGGTTGGCATGATTGCCGCGGCGGTAATCTTTTTTGCCGAAACCTCAATTTTTAAAGGAGAGTTATCCAAAATTGATATAAAACAGCCTTTGAAACTGATTAACCTCTCCGCCCTAGTGATCTTTATCCTAACAATTATCGGCTCCAAAAAGTTAAAACTGGGCCCGATTACCTTAACTGTTCTGGCAGGAATAATCGGCGCTTTGATATTGTGAAAGTTTTTAACCAACTCTTCTGTTAAGGAGTGAGATTATTTTGAACATTATCAGAAATAAAATCAAATTCATACTAACTGTTTTTTTGTTGTTAAGCATATTTACAGGTGTGTCACTGGGTGAGAAGGTTGATATTGTCGGCCCAATCTCAACACCTGAGGTAAAGTATTCATATTCGAAGTTGGCAAATGGTTTAGAGATTTTTGTTTTCGAGGATCATAAAGTCCCCTTGGTTGAGGTTAGCGTCTGGTATAAAGTCGGATCTGTGGATGAACCGGAAGGTATTACAGGGATTTCACATCTGCTTGAACATATGATGTTTTTAGGGACAAATACTTTAGAAAAAGATCAGGTCCATAAATTAGTCAAAAAAGTCGGCGGCTATAATAACGCAAGCACCCATTCAAGTTTTACCAAATATTATCAAGAAGTGCCGGCAACCAATTTGGAATTGGGGATTGCAATTGAAGCGGATCGGATGCGTAATTTGAAATTGGATCCGGTGGAGTTCGCGCGTGAAAAAGAAGTTATAATGCAGGAGCGAAGGAGAAGTATTGAAAACGATGCCATCCGATCGGCATCTGAGGAAATAATCGCCACGGCCTTTCAACAATCGCCGTTGCATCATCAAATAATCGGATGGATGCAAGACTTAAAGCGGATAACGGTTGAAGATGTAAACACTTTTTACCGGCAATATTACGCCCCCAATAATGCGGTTTTAGTTGTTTCGGGCGATGCCGGCCCCAAGGTGGTTCAGGAACTGGCGGTGAGATATTTCGGAGATTATCAACCCCAAAAGATTGAACGGATTAATACTGAGGAACCCGAGCAGCAAGCAGAACGTATGGTAACGGTTGAAAGATTAATCAATGTGCCTTATATCATAATGCTTTATAAACTTCCCTCCGGTAACCACCCTGATATGACAGCTGTCGAGTTTATGCTGGAGATATTATCAAACAAGCCTACCTCAAGGATAAATACGGAATTAAAACAGAAACAGGAAATTATTTTGGCCGCCGGTGCTTGGGCCAACCGCTTGCCAATACCAGGATACGCCCAGGTTGTCTTAGTACCGGGAGAGGTGGATAAAATTCAAGCAGTAACTAAGGGTTTTGACGCCGAGTTAAAAAAATTAATTGAAAATGGAATAACCGATGAAGAATTAAGGGTACTCAAAAAAGCAGTTTTAAAAGAGCTGGTTTTCGCCCAAAAGGATCTGATCAATTTTAAAAATACTATTATTACCGGACATCTTTATTATAACGATCCAGAGTATTATCAAAAGGAGATTAAGGCCATCAACGAGTTGACTAAAGAGGATATTATCCGCGTGGCGCAACGGTATTTTATTAAGGAAAAACGGACCGTAGGGTATATTATCCCAGAGAAGAATCGGGAATAAGTTAAAACTCAAAAGTTAAACTTAGACTTTAGGCCTGTGACTATAACCAGCGAGTATTAAAAAGGATTATCGAGGTGTAATATGAAGAAACTCATCCGAAATATATTAGTCATATTAATCGCTTTAGTGGTAGTCTTTCAGCCTGCCCTGGCGAAGGTGGAATATAGCCAGGAGCTTTATCAAAAATTATCAGAAAATGAGAACCCAATACCGCGGGTTGAGATTCCGGATTATCGGAGAATTGTTCTTAGTAATGGACTAATTGTTTACCTAGCAGAAGACCATCAAATTCCGGTCTTGACTATAAACGGTACAATCCGTTGGGGGAGGAGTTTGGAAAGCAAAGAGATTGCCGGCGTTTCGGGTTGGATGGTTGATCTGATGACTACCGGGACTCAAAATTTCGGGGAAAAGGAAATGGATCGTTATCAAGAATCGAATGCCATCCAATTTAATTTGAAGGCGGATGATAATCATTTTATTTTTGAAGGCAATGCGTTAATATCGGAGCAAGAACAATTGATTTCTTTGGTTGCGGAAATATTGCAAAGGCCGAATTTTGAAGCGGAGTATTTCAATCGGAAGAAAAGCGAGTGGGAGAAAAACTTAAGTCAGGCAAAGACCAAAGAAGATAATTTAATGAATATGTATTTTTATAATCATTTGATGCAGGACCATCCTTATTGCTTTAATAGCGATCAGGATTCACAATTGGCCGCCTTGAATCGGATTACCCCCGAAAGTTTGGCAGAGTATTATAAGCGAGTGATTATTCCGAATAATACCATTTTATTTCTTTGTGGTGATTTCGAGCTCGACCGGATGGAAGAGACTATAAAAAAATATTTTGGCGATTGGGCGAGGCGAGAAATTAAGAGTAAACCGGCCAAAGTAAAGGAGAATAAGGCGACTTACAATCAAGTTGTGCTTATCAATAAGCCTGACGCTACTCAAGCTAAAATCAAAATGGGGTATAACTTTTTTGATGAAAGCTTTCTCGATCGGAACCTGGAGGAGAGGGTAGCTTTTGAAATCGCCAATCAGATCTTTGGAGGCGGGGATTTTGAGAGTTTCTTAATGAATGAAATCAGATCCGAAAAAGGATATGCTTACGATATCTACGCCGAGTACTTCAACCAACCCTTGGGCGGGGCTTACTTTATAAGTACCGGCGTAAAACCGGAAAAAGCTTTTGAGACAATCGAGACAGTTAAAAAAATTATGCTGGATCTTAAAACCGGGAAGAAAAAGATATCAGAGGCCGAAGTGTTTAAAATAATCAATCAACGAAACGCCTTTTTTCCTGAAGCCTTCAGGCATAAAGAAAACGTTATTAGAAACCTGATTTCCAATGTTGAATTAAAAGGTAGGGATCCTTACTATCTAAACCAGTATATCCGGCTGTATAATCGGGTGACTGCCAAGAAAGCTCAAAAGGCCTTTGCCAAATACACTTTTCCGGAGAAGTTTTTTACGGTTGTTGTAGGTAAGGAAGAAGAGATCCTGCCCAAGTTCAAAGAAAAAGGAATGGAGGTAAAAGTGATCGAGATCTATCAATAAAGAATCATCTTAACCCCCCCTTGAATAAGGATATAAGATAAGAAGTGGCTTTGGCGCTATTGTGATACTATTTCCTCAAATTTAGCACAATGGCTGGATCCAATTATCAATTGGCATCACGACTAGGGTTTGAAAAGTAGCAGTGGCTTTCATTTACCAAAAAACAAACCCGCGATTTTAAGCGGGTTTGTTTTTTTAAATTAAAGTTTTTTCACTTAAGCTCAGCCGAAACGCCTCTTTTTTCAATACCCATCTCCCATGAAGGTGGTAAATGGGAAACCAGGATATCCACCCAACGGTCGCTTTCCCAGTTTTGATTAGAGCCATAGTTATTATAGGGATAAGTCTCCCCATAAGCATAAAGAGTAATCCTTTTTGGATCGATACCATTTTTGATCATATAGTCAGCTACTGTCTTGGCCCGCCGTCTTGAAAGCGCCACATTATAGGATATATTACCATGGTAGTCAGCGTGGCCGCCTACAAGAATATACAAGTCGGGGTGGTCTTTTAAGATTAAGATATTTTGGTCGAGGATCGGCTGTTGATCGTCACGTAAATTTGATTTGTCAAAATCAAAGAAAATTGGTTGCAAAATCCGGTAAATTTTCTCGACCGGTACTACCGGGAGTGGAGCAGGCTCTGGTTCTGGTGTTGGTTCAGGTTTAGGTTCAGGCTCCGGAACTGGAGGTTTAACTTCCGGAGTAGGCGTTGGCTCCGGTTCGGGTTTAGGAGCGGGAGTTGGTTCGGGTTGCGATTTAGCCCCTAACTTTACGGTGAATCCCAAAGTAGCCAATTCATATTTGGCGTCTACTCCGGTATAAGCGCCTTTGGAGGTAGAGCCATCAAAATGATAAACCCGGTAACCTAGTCCCAGATCCCAACGTTCGTTAAGATGGTAAATAAGCTTTATCTTAGCCAGATTAAGAGATTCGTCATTATATGAGTTTCCACCTTTTTTAAGGTTAGGGTCAAATGAAAAACCTGCCCCGCCGTCGAACGACATCCGGGGAGCAAAGCGGTACCGAAAATCCAAGCCAAGCATTGGACCACCAATATCAAAGCCCCCGGCTTCAAGATTAAGGTAACTTAGATAAGGTTCAATTCGACCTTTCGTACCTTCCCTTAGCGCGTATCCTGCCTTTAGCTCCAGAAGCTCAAAGTCTTCCTTCCAACCGTCCCCCTTTTCATCACCGGCGCCATATTCGAGAGCTGGCCGAAAACGGCCGATGGGATAGCGTAAGCCTAATATTACCCCGTTTAAATCGGAACGTTGCTTAAGTGGAGGAATCGGCGGATTGATAGTGGGTGTCGGGGTAGGCTCTGATGTTGGTTCCGAGGTGGGAATCGGTGTAGGTTCCGGTGTTGGTTTTGAGGTAGGCTCCGGTATTGGAACAGGAGTAATCAATGATTTAGCATTTGCTTCCCCCTTTTCTTCTGGTTGAGCCCGATCCTCAGTTATGTGCCCATTTCCCCAGAAGTAGTCTATGGAAAGTTCAACCTCGGACGCTAAGATAGGTATTACGCAAAACACTAGCAATATCATGGCGGCCAAAAATAATGGGACCGCCTTCATCAGCAAACCTCCTTTTAGTTTTTTTCCTGTACCTACAGGATATTTATATCCATATGAGGTTTGCGGCGGCTTTATTCGTTAATTTTGAATTAGGAGCAAAAAAGTTCGCAACTAGGAGTCGGAGAAAATGGGAATATAAAAAGCCTAAGCTGTGATAAGCTTAGGCTTGCTATCTTTTCCAAGAAACCGTTGTTCCGATTTTGACACCTATCTCTCGATAGGTGGGTGATCGCACCATGACTTCAGCCTTCCCTCTGTAAATCTTCAGGGCCTGGCATTAGATCTACTTCGGTAACCGAAGTAGCATTATTCATGAAATATAAATCTCCCGTAGTTGCAATGTAGGTTCAAAATTGAAACTGACGCATATCCCAGAAACTGTTGGTTAATCAACGTATGTAATTTTACACGGAAAAGAGGGGGAAATCAAGCGGGACATCCTGTAAAATTACAACTTTATTTAAACCGCTCAAATAAGGCAGGTAGTTCCAAAGCTTCAAGGGAATCGACCCTCAAATCGTACTGGTCAAAATGGAGATTCCTAGTTATTCCATTGGGTACGATCACACAATAGATCCCGGCCAACTTGGCCGCCCTGGCTCCGTTGGGAGAGTCCTCGAAAGCGACGGCTTCGTTCCCGGCGATTTCAAAATTGTTCAAGACGTTCAAATATAGCTCCGGATCAGGTTTGACGTTGGTGACCTGTTCCTTGGTACAGAGATAATCGAAATAATCAAATAGGTTTAAATTTTTCAGGTAGCCTTCAACCCACTTCCGGTCGGAGCTTGAAGCCAGGCCGATATTTAAGCCTAACGATTTTGCGTTTTCGAGACAATTCACTACTCCGGGATTGACGCTTTTGCCTTTGATAAAGAAAGCATACTTTTCCTTGGAAAGCTCCCGCAGGGAGTCCCGGTCAACTGGCCGGTTGATACATTGCTCCAAGTAATCATAGGGGTCAAACTGTTTTTCGCTGGCACCCACGCACTGAACCCACGTTTCCAAGGGGAGAAACGCCCCGTGCTCCTGATAGATCTCGGAAAACGTTTTAAACCAAGGAGTCTCGGTGTCGATGATTAAACCGTCGAAATCGAAGATAACTGCTTTGATCATGCCTGCCTCGCTAAATGTTTTTAATATCCAATAATTGCTCCGGTGTTTCTAACAACACTTTTACGCCATTTTGAATCAGTTCGTGCCAGGTTGGTTATTTTGCCACCGATATATATTTATACTTACCAAGGCCATGTTCAGGTAGGATGTTTCTTTAGAGAACGGGTTTCACTGAATCCGCCAAACCTTCCAAGGAATTAAATAAAGTGCCGTCCAGATTAAAAACAATTCCATGGTAGCCCATGAAGGTAGCCTTTCTTTGATTGGTAATTTACGTATAAGTTCCAATGAAAGCATTACAACAGAAGGGAAGCTGATACCTAAATGAAGTATATCATATTTGCCGAGTTTTGAAATTAAAATAATACACAAACTCTTTGTTGCCTCTGGCAAGGACTATGGTAAAATAAATGAAGAAAATGTATTAAGATTGGAGGAATCGTGATGACCGAAAGCATTCAGCAGATCGCCGAACGCATCCGGGAAGTGAGGGAAAATAGCGGGTTAACTCCCCAGGAAGTCGCCGAGGAACTTCATCTCCCGTTGCCTGTCTACAGTCAATATGAAACCGCTGAATTGGATATACCGATTAGTGTCCTTTATGAAATGGCCCGGGTTTTCCAAGTCGACCTGACCGAACTGTTAACCGGAAATTCCCCCAAACTTCATAGCTATTGTTTGGTCAAGGAGGGTGAAGGCATTGAGATTGAACGGTACAAAGGATATAAATTTCAAAGCCTGGCCTATAACTTTGTCAATAAGAAAATTGAACCGTTGCTGGTTACCGTAGAGCCCGAAGAGAACAAGAAAGTAAGCCTGGTGACCCACCCCGGCCAGGAGTTCAACTATTGCCTGGAGGGTAAGGTCAAAGTCATTTTAGGCGGCCACGAAATTGAAATGAACCCGGGGGATTCATTGTACTTTGATCCAAACATGCCTCACGGCCAAATCGCGGTTGACGGCCAACCCGCTAAATTTCTGACCGTCATTTTACATGATCATTAATTCGAGCTATATGATGCCGTAATTACCTGTGTGCGCCCAAAGCGCTTATTGCAATATATATATTGAATTGTAAAGGAGCTTTCATTGATGTTAGAAAAGTTTCTCCCCCGCCAACAATTTGATTCCTATGAAGACTTTAAGGCTAATTATCAAGTAACGATCCCTGATAAGTTTAATTTTGCCTATGATGTGGTTGATGCCTGGGCTTTGGAGAAACCCGAAAAGCTAGGGCTGGTATGGTGTAATGACCATGGACAAGAAAAGATTTTTACTTTCAAAGAATTAAAACGGCTCAGCGATCAAGCGGCGAATCTGTTTAAAGCCTACGGCATCTTAAAGGGTGATGCAGTGATGTTGCTGTTGAAACGCCGTTGGCATTATTGGATCTGTACCCTCGCCCTTGAAAAAATCGGCGCCATCTCAATTCCGGCAACCGTTCAGTTGACCAAGAAAGATATTGTCTATCGTAATAATGCTGCTACTGTCAAAATGATAGTCTCCGTCTCCGATCCGGAAGTGGTTGAAAATATAGAGGCGGCCCTACCCGAATCCCCTAGTGTACTTTATAAAGCGCTGGTTGATGAACCCCGGGAAGGATGGATTGATTTTAACGCCGAATTGAACCGGACCGATGAAAATTGGCGGCGGCCGACCGGCGACGCCAACCCCGGCGGTGACGAACCGATGCTGATGTACTTTACCTCAGGTACTACCGGCATGCCCAAGATTGTGCTTCACGATTTCAAACATCCCTTGGGCCACATTGTCACCGCCCATTATTGGCAGAGGCTTTCCGACGAAGGCTTGCACCTCACCGTCGCCGAATCCGGTTGGGCCAAAACCGGCTGGGGGAAGATTTACGGCCAATGGATCTGCGGCGTCTCTATTTTTGTCTATGATATGGACAAGTTCCTGCCCGACCATTTATTAAAAATGATTGAAAAGTATCGGCTTACCTCCTTTT
This sequence comes from Bacillota bacterium, assembly GCA_023415835.1. Taxonomy (GTDB): domain Bacteria; phylum Bacillota; class UBA4882; order UBA8346; family UBA8346; genus JAAYHS01. The sequence goes on along the minus strand of JAEZJK010000002.1, from coordinate 114,925 downwards.
GCGCCCCTCCGACCATTTACCGATTTTTAATTAAGGAAGATCTTTCAAAATATGACCTGTCAAGCATCAAGATGGCCTGTACCGCCGGGGAACCGTTAAATCCGGAGGTCTTTAACCAATTCAAGGCAGCTACCGGGTTGGACATCATCGAAGGGTTCGGCCAAACTGAAACGACCGTCCTTTGCGCCAACTTTGAGTGGCTTACACCCAAACCGGGTTCGATGGGTAAACCATCTCCCTTATACGATATTGACATTGTTGATGAAGAAGGCCGTTCCTGTCCGGCTGGGGTGGAAGGCAACATTGTTATCAAAAACTTGGATCATTCACTCCCGCCCGGCCTTTTCCGGGGATATTACCGGGATGAGGCCGCCACCAGTAAAGTTTGGCGTAACGGCGTTTATAACACGGGCGACGTCGCCTGGAGGGATGAGGACGGTTATTTATGGTTTGTCGGGCGTTCCGACGATGTGATCAAATGTTCCGGCTACCGGATTGGACCATTCGAGGTTGAAAGCGCCTTAATGGAACACCCCTCCGTATTGGAATGCGCAGTCACCGCCGCTCCCGACCCGGTTCGCGGCCAAGTGGTCAAAGCCACCATTGTACTGGCCAAAGGTTGGGGATCCAGCCAAGAATTGATTAATGAATTGCAAAACCATGTAAAACACGCCACTGCGCCTTACAAATATCCGCGAATCATTGAATTCGTCGCCGAGCTGCCCAAAACCATCAGCGGTAAAATCCGGCGGGTGGAAATAAGACAAAACGATGCAAAATGACCTTCTTTACTAAACCGATAATTTAAAGTAAAATGACAATGTAACAAAAAATGAAGGGGGAATAACTAACGTGAAAAAAAACTTACTAACCTTTATACTCCTAGGTATGGCCGCTTTCTTAATTGCCGGATGCGGCGAATCGGATAAAGACAATTCCTGGGAAAAAGTCGAGAAAAGAGGGGAATTTGTCCTCGGGTTGGATGACAGTTTCCCGCCGATGGGTTTCCGGGATGAAAACGGGACGATTGTCGGCTTTGATGTTGACATCGCCAAAGAAGTTTGTTCCCGGTTGGATATTGAACTTAAACTGCAACCGATCAACTGGGACGCCAAAGAACAAGAGCTGAATTCGGGTAAAATTGACTGTATCTGGAACGGGTTTACCATCACCGAAGAACGAAAGAACAACCTGCTCTTCACTGAACCTTACATGAAAAACCGTCAGGTTTTGATCGTCGCCGCCGGCGCTACCTTCAAAACCCAAGCGGATCTTAAAGGCAAGAAACTCGGGCTCCAAGCCGGTTCCAGCGCTGCGGACGCATTGAACAGCGCCGCCGACTTTAAAGCGAGCCTTAAAGAAGTGGTTGAATTTGACGATAATATGACTGCCTTAATGGATCTGGAAAAAGGCGGTATCGACGTAGTATTGATGGACGAAATTGTCGCCCGTTTTTACATCCAAAACAAAAACAAACAATACCAAGTGATCGATGATGAACTGGCCAGCGAAGAATATGGTATCGGGTTCCGGAAGAAAGACCAAAAACTGATGGAGAAGTTCCAAGAAACCTTGGATGCTATGGCCAAAGACGGAAAATTGGCTGAGATTTCGACCCAATGGTTTGCTAAAGACATTACAACCATTACTGCCAAGTAAACCGGAAGTTCTCAAATATCGAATCAGGCTGGCGCCTAAACGCCGGCCTGTTCTTTTAGTCAAAACGCTTTAATACCAAGTTACATTCAATTATAGTGCAACTTTTGTGTGGAACGCAGCAATGCTGCGGAGAGAACACAATCTATGGTAGAGTTAAAATATTACTTCCGCTTTTGTGCGGGCCTCGTGGCATCCACGTAGGGTGTAGCACAATTGTAGCGAAAGTTATATTTTAATCGACCTTATAGTTGCACTTTGAATGCAACTTGGTATAAAAAACACATTTTTAATCAAGGAGTGCCAACGATGGAATGGACGGGCCTGGTCAAACTGTTAAATCTCCTTTTTAATGGCGCCCTGACCTCAATAGAACTTTTCTTATATACCCTCATTATTTCGCTCCCGCTAGGATTGGCGGTTGCCCTGGGAAGGATGTCTAAAAAACCGTGGGTTTCGGGGCCGATTAAATTCTATATCTTGGTGATGCGGGGGACACCCTTATTATTGCAGATTATCTTCGTATATTTCGCCCCATCATTTATGTTGCCGGAAGGGTTCCGGTTGAATTTAGACCGTTTCGTGGCGGCGATTATCGCCTTTTCGTTGAATTATGCGGCGTATTTCGCCGAGATCTACCGAGGCGGCATTGAGTCCATCCCTCAAGGGCAATATGAGGCGGCAGCGGTTTTGGGGTTCACAAAATCCCAAACTTTTATCCGGATTATCCTACCTCAGGTCATTAAGAGAATTCTCCCTCCGGTCAGTAACGAGGTGATTACCTTGGTTAAGGATACCGCCCTGGTTCAAGTCCTTGGCATCTCCGAATTGTTCAGGGTCGCCAAGAACGAAGCGTCGCGGATCTTCTCGACTACCCCCATCTTTATCGCCGGCCTCTTCTATTTGATGATGAATTGGTTGGTGACTAAGGTATTCCATCTGACCGAGAAAAAATTGAGCTACTACAAATAATTCTACTTTGGTAAATTTGAACTTACGTTTTGAAAAAAACGCGTTAAACATATAAATTGAAATAAATTTTTGATTATGCTTTTCCATCCTTAAATCATGGCTGGAAAAGAGCAAATTATTGTATTTATTTCAATTTATGAATCAAGGAAAATATGTCGCAATAAACCGTTGGCATTTAAAAAAACTAATTGCGGCATATATAGTTCGCGATTAATTTTAAAACGTTTAATAATACTGAATTTACCGAAGTAGATATAATGGGAGTGTCGGTTATGCAAATTTTAAAAGTTGAAAACCTCTGGAAAAGTTTTGACGGGGAAGTTATTCTATCCAACGTCTCGCTGGAAATCAACAAAGGTGAGGTTATTGCGATCATCGGACCTTCCGGTTCGGGGAAAAGCACCTTATTGCGCTGCCTAACCCTTTTAGAAAGAGTCGAACGGGGAAGAATTATAGTCGAAGGGGATACCATGGTAGATACCATCAACGGAGAGCCCTGTTATGCGCCGGAGGAGATGCTGCGGAAGATCCGGCTGAAGCTGGGGATGGTTTTTCAGAACTTTAACCTTTTCCCTCATTTTTCAGTGCTCCAAAATATTACCGAAGCCCCGGCGCATGTGGCCGGAATACCCTATGATACGGCCAAAGCTAATGCCTTGGAATTATTGGAGAAGATCGGTTTGACTGATAAAGCCGAGGCTTATCCTCATCAGCTTTCCGGCGGTCAAAGCCAGCGTGTGGCGATTGCTAGGGCTCTTGCCATGAGACCTGATGTGCTCTTCTTTGATGAACCCACCTCCGCCTTAGATCCCGAACTGACCGGAGAGGTTTTAAAAGTCATTCGGGCACTTGCCGCCGAACATATGACAATGATGGTAGTCACCCATGAAATGGCTTTTGCCCGCGATGTCTCCGACCGGGTCATCTTTATGGATAACGGCCAGATCATCGAATCCGGCACGCCGGAAGATATCTTTATCAATCCTTCCAACGAACGGACCAAGACCTTCCTGCAACGGTTTTCGGATACAACCGGATAATAGGAGACCCTCGGTTTTTTAAGCTAGAGGGTTTTATGGAAAAGGTCCTAGCCCAATTCTTGATTCCGATTATATATTTAGCATGGACAGTTAACTCACCCGCGCTCCAGCTTTAATAGGCGCATAATCATATCCGTGGTGAGTTTTAATATTTCTTCTTAGCGCAGACGGGCTTGTTTAAAGGGACGGCCACCCGATTGATGCTCATGTCCGCGGTGACCCCTTGGTGATAGAGGAGCCTTAAATTTATGCCGCTTTTAAACATCCGGGAAGGGATATTATACTAATTGCAAACATTTTTAGAGTCATTTAAAATAAATATATCATCGTAAAAAGGTTGGAGACGAGGAATTTACAAATGGCCTTAACTGCTAAGATCGGCTCTCAAATCAAATTAAGCCAAAAACAAACCATTGCTCCGCAAGTCTGGCAAGCCCTCTCGATTTTACAAATGAACAGCCAGGAACTATCCGGCTATCTCGAAACCCAAACCCTTGAAAACCCCCTCATCGAACTGGAATGGAATAACAAAGAACCGGATCGCCATGAAACTTTGGCAAAAAAGCTCGAATGGTTATCCGATAACGATATGTCCAACCCAAACGCTTCATCGGCCGATCCCGACAGCGAACCGTACCCGCTTCAGGCAGCCTCCTACGATGACGAATCACTCCAAGCAGTCCTGCTACTGCAGTTAAGCGCTATTAAATTAAACCCCTTGATTGACAAAGCCGCCCGCTACATCATCCAATCGCTGGATAACCGAGGCTATCTGGAGGCCTCGCTCTACGATTTAGCTAAAAGGGTAGGGCTTAAACCGCAGTGGCTAACCAAAGCGTTAACTGTAGTCCAAAATATGGAACCCTGGGGCGTAGGCGCCCGCGATTTAAAAGAATGCCTACTTATTCAGGTCAAACAGAAGGGGCTGACTCAACCGGAGGTAGAACAGGTAATTATGGATTACCTGGATGAACTGTCCCGTAATAGGTTAGACGTTATTGCCGATCAACTCGGCATCTCTATCGATCAAGTTAAAAAAACCCTAGCTGTCATCCGTGCCCTTAACCCAAGCCCAGGGTTAAAATACAGCGCCCGGGAACCTATTCCTTATCTAACTGCCGATCTTACTGTGATTAAAACCGGCGATACCCTGGAAGTTATACTTAACGACTCGTTATATCCGGCAATCCGGATTAACCCTACCTATAAAAACCTGATCTACGCCAAGGACGATCAGGTACGTCAATATATTGAAAATAAATTGGAACATGCGCTCCTACTAACCAAACACCTGATGCAACGCAATAAAACACTTCAAGCGGTAAGCCAAGCCATCGTTGATTATCAAAAAGGGTTCTTCGTTGAAGGACCCGGACACCTGATCCCGATGACCTTGAGCGATCTTGCCTCCCGGCTTAAGATTCATGAATCTACGGTTAGCCGCGCAGTCAACGGGAAATACCTGCAATGCCTCTGGGGGACTTATGAACTGAAGTACTTCTTTGCCGTTGCAGTAGGTAGCGGCGCCTTAATTGACAATACCCCGGAGAACATTAAACTCCGAATCAAAAAAATTATTAAAAAAGAAGACCCTAAAAAGCCGCTGAGCGACCAAAAAATTTGTAATTTACTAAATGTCCAAGGTGTGCAGATTTCCCGCCGGACTGTAGCCAAATATCGGGAAGAGATGCGGATACCCTCTACATCCGAGCGTAAAGAGTTTTAGACTAAGTTATACATCGTCAAGGTGCTTCCTGATAGCATTCATAAACAAAGCCCCGTACTTTTCCAGCTTAGACTCCCCGACACCCTTAATTGCCAGCAATTCCTTAGGCGTGGTAGGATTGGATTTCGCCATCTCCCGGAGGGTACTATCGGCAAAAACGATATAGGGCGGGACGCCTTCCCGGGCGGCAATTTCCCGGCGCAGGCGGCGGAGGGTCTCGAAAAGCGCCGTGTCTTCTTCCAATTTGGTTTGACGCTTCACGATTCTCTGATTGACTTGGGCTTCGCTTCTTAAGACAGCGATGGCCTTGGGTTTTAGCTTGACAATCGGATACTTTCCCTGAGTCAGATAAAGATAGTCTTCCGCGATCAGCCGGTTGATCAGATCTTTAATTTCAGATAGGGAGGTATCGCGCATTGCGCCATAGGTTGGTAAATCATTCAATTTCAGTTGGAGCAGCTTTTTAACGGCGGAACCTTTCAGTACCTCAGCCACCATTACAATTCCAAACCGTTCCCGTAACCTGGCAATACAGGAGAAGACCTTCTGTGCGGAAACAGTGATATCGGCCATTTCGGTCTCATCGTTACAATTGCCGCAGTTACCGCAGACGGCGGCGACATTCCCTTCCCCGAAATACTCAAGAATAAAGCCCCGAAGGCAACGGGAGCAATGAACGTAATCGACCATGGACTGGAGTTTCCGGTATTCATTTTGTTTACGGGCCGGGGAGAGCACGGTCTCTTCGATTAAGTATTTTTGGATCAAGATATCCTGGGGGGAGAAGAGTAGGATGCATTCGCTCGGTTCACCGTCCCGCCCGGCCCGCCCGGCTTCCTGGTAGTAGGCTTCCATGTTTTTGGGAAGGTTGTAGTGGATCACGAATCGGACGTTGGATTTATCGATCCCCATCCCAAAAGCGTTGGTGGCTACCATGATTTTGAAGTCATCATAGAGAAAAGCCTCCTGATTCCGGCTCCGTTCCTTATCGTTCATTCCGGCGTGATATTTCCCGATTGCGGGATATTGCTTACTTAATAAGGTATAAAGTTGGTCAACTTCCTTCCGGGTCGCTGCATAGATAATCCCCGAATGTCCGGGGTTGCCTGCCAAATATTTCAGGACAAAGTCCCGCTTGTTTTCGCCCCGTACCACTGAAAAGGAGAGGTTCTCCCGGTTGAACCCGGTGATTACCAAGCAAGGTTCTTTCAGCGACAATAGCTTAATAATGTCTTCTTTAACCTCCGGAGTAGCGGTGGCGGTAAAGGCGGCTACTACCGGGCGTTTGGATAGGCTTTGAATGAAAGGACCGATCCGGCGATAGCTGGGGCGGAAGTCATGTCCCCATTGGGAGACACAATGGGCTTCATCGATGGCGATTAAACTGATCTCCAGGGATTTTACCAAACTGATAAATGAATCCACTTCTAAACGTTCAGGCGCAATGTAGAGGAGCTTGTAAGCGCCAGATTTAGCTTTTTGAATACGATCCACAGCCTCACGTGTAGTAAGCGAACTATTGATAAAAGTGGCGGAGATTCCCAGACTGTTTAAAGCGTCGATCTGGTCTTTCATTAAAGAAATTAAAGGTGAGATTACGATGGTAATTCCCGGGAAGAGTAAGGCTGGAATCTGGAAACAAAGCGATTTGCCGGCTCCGGTCGGCATGATCGCGAATATATCGCCGCCCTGAAGGAGGTGGGCGATGATCTGGGACTGCCCCGGGCGAAAACTGGGATAACCGTAATATTTTTTAAGGATCTCTTCGGCTTGTTGGAACAAGTTAACCTCCGGGTTTTAATAAGAAGTCGCGTTAATAATTTTATAAATCATTTCATTTAATTCATCAAGTTTATAGGGTTTAACCATAGCCCCTCGAAATCCGTACTGATGGTAATTGGTTAATACCGGGTCATTATGGTAACCGCTGGAGACGATGGCTTTAACACCTTGATCAATGGCCTTAAGGTATTTAATGGCTTCCTCCCCGCCCATACTGCCGGGAATAGTAAATTCCATAATTACAATATCAAAAGGAGCCCCATTTTCTTTGGCGAGCCGGTAAGCTTTGATGGCCTCGTGCCCATCTTTTACCGAGGTGATGCGGTAACCGGAAAAACTTAACATCTCCCCGACATTATTACGGATCATCGCTTCATCATCCAGCAAGAGGATCTTCAGCCCATCGTAAGCTAACGCCGGTTCTATGGAGTATTTATCGGAATTATAGGTAACAGTGGTAGCCGGTAAATAGATGGTAAAAATAGAACCCATCCCTTCGTTGGAATCGGCTTCGAGATAGCCGTCATGTTTTTTAATGATTGAATATGAGGTGGCTAAACCTAGGCCGGTACCGTCCTTTTTGGTGGTATAAAAAGGGTCGAAGATTTTAGCCAAGTTTTCTTTGGGAATTCCAATACCATAGTCTTGAATGGCAATCATCACGTATGGGCCTGGTTTGTATTTATTGGCCGAATTTATAGAGGTATTCTTAGCAATAACATTAATAAATCCTCCTTCAGGCATAGCCTGTTTGGCATTGATCACCAAATTATTGATTACTTGGCTAATCTGCCCGGGATCGATTTCAACGGACCAAAGGTTGGGGGAGATTATGAAGCGGCATTTGATCTTTGACCCTTGGAGTACAAATAGAACGTTATCCTTAATGATGTCGGTCACAGAAGTAAATGTCTTTACCGGCATACCTCCCTTAGAGAACGTAAGGAGCTGTTTGGTAAGGTTACTGGCGTTATAAATCATCTCAACCGAATCTAACAGATATTTTTTGATATTAACACCTTTATCCAACTTAATAAGGGCTAACTGGATATTAGCCAGGATCGCCATCAGGCTGTTGTTGAAATCGTGGGCAATACCGCCGGAAAGGGTTCCAAGAGCCTCCAGTTTTTCTTTTTTGAGTAATTCCGCTTCCAGAATTTCGTTTTCGCTGACATCTTCCACGACAACTATCGCAAATGTTTCACCAAAATATTGAATTGGGCTAGCGCTGATTAAAAATGAAAGCGTCCTGTTTCCATCAGGGTTCTTACTGAGATATTTGCATTTTGCTTTGGTGGCTGTTTTCCCCTTTAATGCCGCCAATGTTATAATAAATGGTTCACAATCATTACAAAATGGGCCGAAGGTGCAACCGTTAGGATCGTCTTGGGCATGAATGCAACCAAATACCTCGCCGCCAAATTTATTGTGATTATCATAGGATGCATCGGAAACGGTAACGAAATTGCGGGCAGTTTGATTAATTAAGTAAAGGCCGCCTTGGGGATTAACAATAAGGGCAACTAGAGGAATGGTATCAATTAAAGCTTGTAAGAGGTTGTCATGTTCAAGGTGATTCAAACTTGTTCACCTTCATTCATATTTATTAGTAGATTAATTCTTCATTACCAACGATTTTCCTGTAGGAAGCTGTTTTAATAATTACATAGAATCCCTTTAAAGAAATAACCCGGTTTTTCTGGACTCATTTTCATGAAATTACTGAAGTGGGTTGGCGTTTTATTATAAAGACAGGTAAGAGGCAAAAAGTGTGAGGTAATAGGGTGGTTGTTCAACCTTTGGCTCCTTTTTGTCCTGGCGATCCAGGGTGAGGGTCATCGGAGAACGGTATTATTAACCGGGAATACCCTGCAGTTATTTTATTCTGATTTGAAAAGAGGCCTATTAGTGAAGGGAAAATCAACTGTAATTTTTTGGGTTATCGGCTTTGCGTTATTAGTTCCAAGTTTATTGTTACTCTCAAAAAGAAGTAATCCAAATGATCTGGCGGGACGGTATGATTTTTTTACAGTCCAACGGATGGATCTTAATGAAACCATTGACGCTACCGGAAATGTCTTGGCTTTGGAGAAAAAGGACCTTTATGCGGATTACGAAGGCGCTGTCGAAGCCATTAAAGTGAAGGGTGGCGATTATGTAAAAAAAGGTGATATCTTGATCACCATCAAGTCCTCAGCCTTAAAGGACCAATGGCAGGAAGCCAATGCCGACTTAAAACAGGCCGAATTAAACTTAGTCCAAGCTTCAGCCCTTTTAACAACCGAACTAGCTTTAAATAAGATTCAAAAAACGAACGCCATCCAATTGGAGAGCTATACCCATCAGGTTAGTTTATACCGGGAGCAGGTTAACCATGCTAAAACCCGGCTTAAAGCCTTAGAGGAAAAAAACGACGGTTATTATATGGCGGGCAATGAAAAGCTTTTTATCCGCGCGCCGTTCACCGGGCAAGTAGCCTGGATCAATGCCCAACTGGGAGATAAGGTAATGCCCCAAACATTATTAGGCACGGTAATAAAGCCGGATATGTTGGGAGTAAAGGCTTGGATTGACCAAAATGACATCGCCCTAGTTAAACCTGGGCAAAGGGCGGTTGTTACCGGGAAGGATCCGGTACAAAGCGAAAACACCGGTTTGGTCACTGAAACCAGCCTATTGGGCGAGGAAAGCGAAGATGTCGTTAATTTTCCGATCCGGATCAAATTGACTGGGACGCCCAGGGGATTACAGCCGGGCATGTCGGTGGATGTCACGGTGTTGGCCGAAGAACATTCTAATGTTTTGGCAATACCCGCCGGAAGCGTAATTCAAAAAGATGGCCGCGATTTAGCCCAGGTTAAGCGCGGCGACCGATTGGATTCGGTAGCTGTTGAACTAGGATTAAAGCAAGGTAAGTATTGGGAAGTAAAGTCCGGGCTCAAGGCGGGTGACCAAGTGGCAGTGGCCAAACCGGAACTTTTAGCCAAACAAACTACCGGGTCTGGCGGACCACGCCCAAGAATGCAGGGTTTTGGGAGGTAAGAAGATGTTACAGCTCGATCAATTGAGTAAGATATACTGTAACGGGCAGATTGAGATCCCAGCCTTGACCGGAGTTACTTTAAACGTCAAAAAGGGTGAGATGGTGGCGATAATGGGGCCGTCCGGTTCTGGCAAATCGACTTTTATGAATATTTTAGGCTGCCTTGACCAAGCGACGGACGGTTCTTATGTACTGAACGGCCGTGAAGTGGCAAAGCTTAACCAGAGGGAACAAGCCAAGCTCCGCAACCGGGAGTTAGGCTTTGTCTTTCAATCATTTAACTTGTTGCCGCGGTTGACCGCATTGCAAAATGTGGAACTCCCCTTGATTTATGCCGAGGTGCCGGCAGAGAGCCGCCGTAAATTGGCATATGAAGCCCTGGTTAGGGTGGGATTGACAAATAGGATCCATCACAAACCGAAGGAACTTTCCGGCGGGCAACAACAAAGAGTGGCCATTGCCAGATCTTTGGTCAATCAACCCCGGTTGATTTTAGCGGATGAGCCTACCGGTAATCTGGACTCCAAATCCAGTATTGAGATTATGGCTTTATTTCAGGAATTTCATCATGGTGGAATTACAATAATACTAGTAACCCATGAACCGGACATTGCCGAATATGCCGAACGGATTATCCGCTTCTTAGACGGAAAATTAGTAGCGGATGAGGCGATTAAACAAAAGTTAGCAACCAAGGAAGTGGCAGTTTCATGAGAATTACTGAAAACGCAATCATGGCCGTTAAGAACCTCCGTTCCAATAAAATGCGTTCTTTTCTAACTATGTTGGGGATCATCATCGGCGTTGGGGCGGTGATTACCATGGTCTCTTTGGGTGAAGGCGCAAAAAACCAGATAACAAAAGAGATTAGCGCAATCGGTTCTAACTTAATCATCGTTTCACCCGGCCGAAACAGTGGCGATAGCATTAATAATGATACCGTTGATCTGGTGAAAGAGTCTTCGGAGTATATTCAAATGATCGCCCCTGCCGCCAGGGATATCAAATCAGCTGAAGCCGGGGGGCAAAGTTTGAAGGCCTCCATAGTTGGGTGCACCCCCGAATATGGAGTGGTCAGAAACTATCAAGTAGAATATGGCAATTTTTTAAATGCCGCCGATTGCTCCTCCAGGAGGCGGGTGGCGGTAATCGGTTCTTATGTCGCCGGTGAACTGTTTCCCGGAGTAAATCCCATCGGTGAAGAATTAAAGATCGGCGGGGTTCGCCTGGAAGTGGTCGGGGTTTTAAAAGGGAAAGGGGAAAACGGATCCGGGAACGGGGACAACTCGGTTTTATTGCCGCTTTATACCGCCCAGGAAAGGATTTTCGGTAATAAAAACTTAACTGAAATCAATATTCAAGTGCAAAATGAAGCTTATGTCGATTATACTTTCGAACGGATTAACCAAACACTATTGGCAGAATTGGAGGATGAGGACGAGTTCAATATAGGCAATATGGCTGATCTCTTATCCACCGCCCAGGAGATGACGAAGACCATGACCTTGCTTTTGTCGGGGATAGCTGCCGTTTCGCTATTGGTCGGTGGAATCGGGATTATGAATATCATGCTGGTTTCGGTTACCGAACGGATTCGGGAGATCGGGATCAGGAAAGCAATCGGCGCCCAACCGGAAGAGATTTTGACCCTTTTCCTGATCGAAGCGGTCACTTTGAGTTTGATCGGCGGAGCAATTGGAATCGCCTGGGGGAGCGGTATGGCTTTTTTGATTGGTAAAGCGATTGGTTGGACAATCAGTATCTCCGGAGGGGCGGTAGCAGTGGCGTTCATTTTTTCGATGGCAGTAGGCCTGTTTTTCGGAGTTTATCCGGCTTATAAAGCGAGCGGGTTGAATCCGATCGAGGCATTACGGCACGAATAGGTTTGAGGGAATAAACATTAGGCAATAGGGCAAGAAGAGAAGAGATAAATCTGGCCAGCTGGTTTATTATTGGCTCAGTTTGAGACATTTTTTTTATCATCAGATTATAAAAATCCTGCTAATCCTGTAAACCCTGCCATAAAAAACTTGTTTTAGACAGGATTTACACAGATTAGCACGGATTAAAAAGAGTAACTGTTAATTGCATATTTGTTGGGGTGCAAAGGATAACATTCACGCTATTGCCAGTTGCCTAATGTTTCTTGCCTTAACATTATTTTATTAGGGTCTTGACTAGAACAGAAGTATAAAAAGGTGATACAATCTAGTCATGACCCTTTTATTATTAACTTACTTCCTCCACGCTATCGTCAACCACTGGTTTTCGTAACAGCACATTAAGGTTTGCCCGGAGATGGACTACCAACTTCAAGAGCCAGACTGAACTGCCCGGATAAAGTTCGATCATTCGGCTCAATTCAATCCGGCGCTTATGAATAGTCTTCAATTTATAGAATTCTTTCTGGGGTATCTTGGGAAGGTTATTGATGATTGAAGCATATTCAACGGCCTTAAGTTGTAATTGTTTTAATTCTTCTTGGTTCTCAGCTTTTATTTTTTCATTGCATTCCGCTTTCATCCTGCTCAATGTATTCGCAGCCCGGCCGAGATCAGCGGCCTGGGCCTTCCAGTTGCTGATGAAAGAGAATACGGAAATGACAAAAACTATAAAAGCCCCAACTCCAAGTATAATGACAGATTTATCGGAAGGCACCTTAAAAAACTCAAGTATTTTCGGATCGACAAAGGTCGTTAGGCAGACTACAATTGAAGTAACCAACAGAAATAAATCGAGAATCCTGGCCCGAATAAAATAACGGTCAGATAATTTTTCATAAATCGTCAACAACAGGGCGATCTTTTTACTCTGTAAATTTAATTCATTGACAGAAACATCGCTAGTTTTAACACCCATTTGATCATCCTCCAAGGTTTTCTTCTATAGGGGTATATCAAAGAAATCGGCTCTTTCTTCAAATCAGATTAGATGTAAAAAATGTTATTTGCAATAATAAAAAATAACCTATAAAGTGCAGGTAATTTTATAAACATGAGAAAAATTAATAAGGGTGGATAGTTGGTTTTTCGTATAACCATTGAATAGGAGGTAGATGGATGGAAGCAGTTAAGAAAGTATTGGGAAATGATAAATTTTGTACGGAAACGGTCGGGATTGAACTGGTTGAAATCCGGCCCGGCGAAGCTAAAGCTAAATTGGAAGTCAGGGATATACATTTAAACGGGTTAGGGATAGTACAGGGCGGGGCAATTTTTACTCTGGCCGATTTTGCATTGGCGGCAGCGTCTAATTCCCATGGGATCGCCGCTGTGCTTATCAATGGTAATATTTCTTATTTGAAAGCTGTTTCCAAGGGAATCCTTTTTGCTGAAGCGAAGGAAGAGTCTCTCAATCAGAAGTTGGCGACCTATACAATCAAGATTACCAGCGGAGAGGGTGACTTAATCGCTCTAATGCAAGCCACGGTTTACCGGAAAAAGGAAACGTTGGAGTCGGTTTTGGGACATACCAGACATTAGCCGCAAGAAACCGGCAATTTACTTTAATAAAGTTTGACCGTCGGGATTAGCCAGTATAAGGCTAATCTTTTTTGTTGTACTCTTTGAAAGCCTAGTTAACCGGATCAAAAATTACGGTTTAATACTGGAAAAGATAGAAATGTCAATAATATTATATGAAGGTAATGATTGGGACTGATAGAATTGTAAAATGTGGTTGATAGAATTACAAAGAATAGAGGGCTAAGATGAGGTTATTATTAGTCGATAATCACCCGTTATATTTAGAAGGGCTTCGCAGTTTAGCGCTATCCCATGGAATTACCGTAGTGGGCACAGCCAAAGATGGTTTAGAGGCTCTGGATCAAACCCAAAAACTATTACCAGATGTGATCTTAATGGAGATGCAACTGCCCAATTGCGACGGCCTGACCGCCACCCAATTGATTAAAGCGGAGTTTCCAGGGATCAAAATTATCATTCTCTCCGGCCATGACGATCAAGAATATATGCTTGAAGCGCTTAAGCTCGGCGCCTCGGGCTTTTTACCGAAAAACCTTGATATTGAAGAATTTAACCAACTGATTGAAAACCTCTCTAAAGATGAGCCGATACTCGCTTCCGGCTTTATCTCAAAATTACTTGATAATTTGACCGGGAATGATAATAATAATAAAGAGACTTTCATTGATAACGCTTTTAAAGAATTGACCGACAGGCAATTGGAGATTTTGTTATTGGTAGCGAATGGCCTTACCTATAAGGAAATAGGCGCCCAATTATACCTAACTGAGCGGACAGTCAAATATCACATGAAACAAATACTAAGCAAACTACATCTCTCTAGTCGCAAACAAGCGGTCGGTTATTTAAAGCGGATTCAGGAGTTCTTAAAAACACAGGATATGATAGGGGTATATTAATAGATTGATAACGTTAAGTATTTAAAAAGTACAGTCAAAAGTACAGTTCGGGAAAGGTTAGGACTGTACTTTTTTGATCCAAAAAACTATCCTTAATACTCGTTGCTTAAGGGCTGGCGCGGTGTTATATTTTAACCGGTTGAATAATTTTGGAATATTAAGGGACTATAAAAATATAAATACTGGAGTGGATATTTTTGAGTTAAAACAAACGATTATCGGGCCGGTTTTCTTAACAGTCCCAATTGAAACCGGCTTTATCAATTAAAAGAGGGGAGTATTTGAATGCGAAAAGCAATTTGGCGCATTATCCTTTGCTTTATAGCCCTTAATTGCCTTTGGGCCGGATTTAATCCGGTCAAAGCGGCTGAATACAGGTACAAAATAGATTTTGGGAAAGCGCGCCCGATTGAAAGCTTGGTGATCGACCGTAGCCTTTCCATTAAAATTAATCCGGGTGAAGATTGGGTTAAAGTCTATTTCGATTCCTTCCTAGATAACCAAAGAGGAGAGCATATCCCTGTAAACCGTTTAAATATGGCAATTAACGACCGTAATTTCGAATTGGACCATAGCCCATTTGAGATTGATTCTAAAGCGCTTTCATTAAATGACAAACTATTTTTTACATTTAGCCTAAATTTGACCCCTGCTGACCGCCCCGGGAATTATCAAGGGATAATTATAATTGAGACTTCAGAAAAAAAAATTACTTTTCAACTAGGGGCGGAAGTCCAACCATGGGTTAGGATAGAGACTGACCAAAGCTTTATCCGAATGGATCAAGCAGCCAAAGAAGATTTAAAACTACAGAGTTCAATCCCTTTAACAATCAGAGTGGCTTCCAATTCAAAATGGGTTCTTGCGGTAAACTTAGCCAGAGATAGTAAAGTCCCGCTCCAACTAAAAATGGATCAACAACTGGCCAATCTTGAGATTCAGAGACTTTTTTCAGCGGGAGGGCGTTTGGAAACCGAGAAAAAGGTGCTGGCTGCCGGTAATGCGACTGTCGTCCGATCTGAATCATATTGGACAGAGATTAAAACTCTAATTTATATCGATGATTTTATCAAGTATCCTGCGGGAGAGCAATCATTTCAACTTCGTTTCCTGCTTGAACTATGGGATCAAAAAACCGTCAAACTTTGAATACTACCCGGTATCAGCGCGTTAAATCGGGTTGTAGATAAAAAATAATTTGAGGGGGAAAGCTAACTAAATGAAGAGATTCAGTATTTTGTTGCTGGTTTTAGTAATGGTCGTAACCGGTACCGTTGTATTCGCCGATTATAATGATCACGTAGACGATAACGGTGTTATTGTCTGGGGAGCCACCGGTGAGAAATATAGCAACACGACGCTTGATCGCAAATCTTGGACTCCGGATTCTAATGGCTCGGGCCAAACTGCGCAATTGAACGTAGAGGCTTTGGCTTATATCCCATGTTACCTAAAAATGGAGTTCAACGGTAACGACGGGATCACCACCCTGGAGAGCTTTGGACCGAAAAAAGACGGCACCAACATTGCTCAGGCTGTAGGTAGCATTCCTAGCTCACAAGCAGGTATGTACCATATGGTCTTTGATAACGAGATCGGCGGTTTTGTCAATGGAAACTGGGCTTCGCTCGGTCATGGCCGAAATGCTGAAATCGCCCCTGGATCCGATGTGTATATTCAAGCCTGCGATATTTTCAAGGTCCAGCTTTTCTCTAATGATGATTTCAAATATGATGTCATCAGCGCTCCGTTAACTAATGGCGCCGCTAAACTCAACCTGGAAATCGGCACTAGCACAGCCATTGACGGAACCTATGACGCTCAAACCTTTGATACCGCTAAGACTATCAATATCGGCCAAGGCGCTGCCTGTGCCAGCCTGCAATATTTCCATCGGTTCAGAGTACCGTATGCCGCGAACGTAGTTCATGGTTCATACAGCGGAAACGTAACCTTTAAAGCATATACCATCTAATATAATAAGTATCTCTTTTAAACTCAGGGCTGATGAACGCGCCATCAGCCCTTTTTAAAATAGGAGGATCGCTATGAAGCAACATCTATATCCATCAAAGTATCTAATCGTCATTCCAGCATTATTTATACTCATTCTTTGGTTATCGGCCCTAGTTTGGGCATCGACCACCGTAGACCCTTCCCGTTTGCTGTTTATGGCGAAGCCAGGGGAACGGGTTACCGGGATCATTAAAGTGACTAACCCCAGCGATAAAACAGCTGAAGTAAGTGCGACTATCTATGATTGGACCCTTAATAACGCCGATCGGATGGTCACCTCGGAAGTAGGGACCCGTAAAGAATCTTTAAAAGGATTAATCAAGTTCAACCCGCAAAATTTTAAAATCGCCCCCGGTGAATCCCAGATTGTCCGTTTTACGATGACCGCACCGAAGGATGGCGATTTATTCGAACGCCGGGGCATAGTTTTTTTTGAGGAAAAGAGCGTTTATCAAAATCAAGAAGGAATGGGCGCCAATGTAGTGACTCAAGTCGGATCAACTATTTATTTGGCCTTTGAAGGAATGAGGATGGCTTTTAACCTAAAAGACGCAAAGGTCGAGAAAGCCCCCGACGGCAAATATCAAGGAGTTGTAACAATCGTTAATCAAGGGGCCGGTCATGTGCGCTACCGAATCAGTTATAAATTGATTAATGAAAAGAAGGCTTTAATCTATGAAAATCAATTTTCGGAAAAAGTAATCCTGCCCCAATTTGACCGGAATATTAGTTTTCCGCTCCCCGATAAGTTGGCTCCTGGGAAATACAATTTGATAATGAAAATCAGTTTTTTAGGTACCGATAAATCCACCAGCCGGACTATCCCGTTTACAGTGGGGAATTAACAAAGTTGAAGGTTTAAAGTTAAAGGTTTATAGGCCATCAATTGAGATTAAATTTTCAGCATTTGGCTATTTTGATATTGGCCGGGTTCAAAAAGGATTTTGAGGGGAGGTTGGTCCGGTGCGTAGGGTATCTAAAAAAATTTTAGCAGCTTTGTTCCTGGGGACAATGATCGTAGTTCAAATAACCTGGGCCAATCAGCCGGAGGTTGAAACCAGTACGGTCCTTTTGGCGATTAAATCCGGGGATGAGCTGATTGAGGAAGAACCCCTGTTTGAGATATTAGATTTTGACAAATATGTGTTGGTCCCGTTGAATGGATTAAGCGCTTATTTGCCTTATAGCATTACTTTTGATCGGGAAGCCAATACGGTAACCGTCGAAGATCAGATCGCCAAGCGCCGGGCGATTATCGATCTAAAGAGCCGAAAGTATGTGGCCGGGGACGAATTCCACTGGCCTCAAGGGGAACAACCTCCGGTTAGTTTAAACGGGGAGTTTTATGTAAGCCCGTCACTAATCGAATATTTGGTGGATGTTAAAATCGAATGGAGTTATAAGTATCAAGAGTTGACGATCCGAGCCGACTGGATGGAGAAAAAACTAGATTCCGGGACGGCTACTGATGAAGAGGGCGATAGCGACTCTAAAATCAATTATTTGGAAGGCCCTCCTTATTCTATCGGTTCGATCAGATATAAATTGGGCTGGGAATACCGGGAAGATAAAGGTGGCGGCCAAAGTGAAGAGGGGAGCTTGGAGCTTAGGGGAGACGGCCGGGCCGGAGCTTGGGCAATTTCTTTGGGAGGGAAGGTAGAGTACGAGTCTGACGAAGAGGCCGAGGTAAGAACGAACATAATCCGGGCCAAGTATAATGAGAATAACCAACTGATTATTTTAGGGGATGCCGATGTCTACCTAGAGAATACTTTGGAACAACAGAGGATAAGGGGATTTTTATATATGACCCCTGATGACTCCTTTCCCAGGTATTTGGTGCCCCATACCGTGATCTCGGGTTCAGCGGATCCCGGAGATAAAGTTACCCTGATAGTTAACGGCAAAGAAAAAGGGGGCTTAACAGTCGGCTCTAAAAGCAAGGAATATCGTTTCGAGAATGTCCCCCTATTGATTAAGAGGCTGAATATCATCAAAGTCATTGTGGAAAAACCATCGGGAGAACAGTTGGTAACTGAAGAAAAAATAGCCGCCAGTTTGAGGATACTTGAAGACGGCACCCATAGTATCATGGCGGCCTCCGGAAAATACAAAAAGTATGAGGATGATGAGGGATGGATCGGCGAGATGACCGGTTTTAAAACCAGGAATACCTTGTTTAACAATACGGTTTCATTTGATTGCGAAGCCATCCGAACTAAACTATATGATGATAGTGATAAACCGGCGGGTATTGGCGCAGACACCGGTATTGCTTTTCGAATTGGGGAACATACGGTATGCACCCTTGATTGGTTGGTGGGCGGAACTGAAAAGGATCTGCAAAACGGGTGGGAATCATCGCTCCTCTATTGCCTGGAACGGGGATTTATTGAAGGGATTATTTTTTATGTCGATCCTAGCATTAGCAACGATAATTGGGTGAAGGCCGATTCGGGAAAAGGGTTTCAGGTACTGGGGGAGATCGAGATCTCCGACCAAACCAGTTATGAGACAGAGGCCAAAGTGGTTGACGGTTTAGCCGGAATGGATCGATTTTATTCATTAAAATACATTGACTTGAAAAGGGTTCATAAATTTGGTCCCACTTTAGACAATAAATTTACAGTGGGTCTTAGCAATATTAATTATGAAAAAGATTTAGAAAATTTGGGATATAAGTATCAGCAAAACTTAAGCAGGATCTATTCCGAACAGTATGTTTTCAAAAAAAACTTTAGCGTTAATAATTATCTTGCTTACGATAAGATTAACTTTGAATATCGAGGTGAGGCCGGCGCTGAAAATGTGGTTACCGCCGAAACCGATTATGTACGGATGTTGTCCGACACTTTGATGTTACGGGTCAGTAATGATTATCAACGGATCAACGGCGATAAATCGCCGGATGACCAACCACCGCCGGGGACAGATTGGAGTTTTGAGTCCGAACTCCAATGGGTCTCGCCCAAAATGTGGTTGGGAGCCAATGTAGAATTATATTATTACTCCGAATATGAATCCGCTTTGGAACCGAAGTCAAAGAAATTCGAGGCCTGGAATAAGTATTTCTTTAATGAACAATTGACGCTCAGTTCCAACCTGGCCCGGGTTTTATGCGATGAGGATTATTATACTTCAGCGAAGCTGGAATTGAACTATTTTATCCGGAATAATAAAGATAAGTATTATGCCTCTCTGGAGTACATCTCGCCGTATCTAGACCGCAAAGAACCGCAATTTTCATATAAGGCCGGCTTCCTTCGGAACTTTAAAAACGGTTTGGAATTTAAATTGGAAACGGAAAGGCTATATGAAACCATTCAAACGGAAGAACCGGAGACTGTGATCCGGTTAAGTCTCGGCCAGGCGATAGGGTTTGGGGGCGGGCGGAGCAAAACGGTTAAGCAGGATAGTAACAACCTTTCTTTCATCACTGGCCTAGTCTATCTGGATGAAAACGGGAACCATCAATATGATGGAGGAGAGAAACTGATTCCCAATATTAAAATGTCATTGAACGGGCGGGTCGCGGTTAGCGATAGTAACGGGGAATATATTTTTAACTATGTTCAACCTGGCACTTATCAATTAAACTTCGCGCTCAAGTCCTTGGCCGCGGATTATACTCCGGCTACCGATGTAAAATTACTTAGGATCCGGGAAACGGAAAATATGTTTTTCGATTTTGGCCTCACCATGAATGGGTCGATCTCGGGGAAAGTGTTTTTGGATGTAAATAGCAACGGAATTTACGATCAAGGGGATAAATCCCTGAATTGGGTGGAGATAGCTTTAGAAGGCGGTAAGAAAAAAATATTTACCGGCAACGACGGGATATTCTA
Organism: Bacillota bacterium; assembly: GCA_023415835.1. Classification (GTDB taxonomy): domain Bacteria; phylum Bacillota; class UBA4882; order UBA8346; family UBA8346; genus JAAYHS01. The sequence goes on along the minus strand of JAEZJK010000002.1, from coordinate 94,461 downwards.
TTTTGAAAACGTTCCCTTGGGGGTACACACCCTGACGGTGATGGAAGATAGCATTCCGAAAGAGATGATGCTGATGGGAGAGAAATCTTTCACGTTTACCCTAAAAGAGGATGCTTTAGATATTAGCGATTTGCAATTAAGGGTAGTATATAAGTTTAAGGAGTGACCCCGAAGCGGGATGGATTATCTTTAACCGGGCAATCCCGGGCTTTTTGGAACGGATCGATAACGGGTAACTTTATAAAACAATTTTTTAATTAAACTCTTAATCCCCTGATAGATACCCCAGGTAATTAATAAACCGGTTACGGCGTAGATTAAGCTTTCAACAGTGAGGGAAATCCCCGGCATATATGCGGAGTAGGTTTGCCTAAAAATGGCCGGATCCATATTTTTGATAAAGATCCACCAGCGGTTGAAGACAGTTCCGGCTTGTAAGGCCTGAAAAGATTTTTCTAAAGCGGTTAAACGGGCCAGGGAATTTTCAATGATGGTTCCGGTTGATTGCAAGACCGGATTATTGGCGGTTAAATGAATCCGGATGTATTCATGGAGAGTGAGATTGAAGGAGTTTGCAGCCTCGGAATATTCCGAAACAATAAGGCGGGCCTCATCCAGGTGCCCGCCTAACCTTTGCAGGTAGTGGGCGTAAAATTGGGGGAATTGAGCTAAGGTTAGCGAGCCCACTATTGCCAACGCCCGATCAGTTAGGCTTTCCAGTACCCGAAAAGGGTATAATAAGTACTTTTTCATCCGAAATCACCTCAAAATAGCTATGTCCGGCTTCAAGGACATGGGATAAATTAAAAATTAACCCAAATTCGATTATTTAAGTAAAGATTTCTACAAATTATGCCGGAATACCTTTTATGATTCCGAAGGTTATTAACGAGGATAAAAAATGCGGCCTTTGCGCCGCATTTCATTTTTGCTATTTAATTAAGGCGGTTTCATAATTCCTTTTTTCCGGCTTCGCATATAATATATTGATAGACTAAAATAAAACCTGCACTATATATTGCATGCGAAGATAAATTTTTGTAATTATTGAAACTCGCTCAATTAACAAACTCTTCGATCCCTACCTGTTTTGGTTTCGTATTTGTGTCGGTGCCCGTCATTCTTTGAAGTTTTTCCACAAAGATCATGGGTGTGTCCGCCCGGGACCGTAATTGGCGGGCCGGTTTCCCCGTGAAAACAATGGGTATGCCCGTCGTTACAGGAAGTCTCACCTTCGTATTTATGTGTATGGCAACCGTCATAAGAAGAACGATCTGTGTGTCCCTGCATTCCGTGGCGGTGACAATCTTCAACTGAGGTCTGGGTACAAAATGGGTGGACATGTTTATAAGAAGGTTCTTCGCATTTGCATTTTCCCATGCTAATCTCTCCTTGCTGGTTTTGGTTTAATTTATGTGGCATAAGTGAGGTTTGGCATGGGGCAAAAGTACATTTTATAGTCAAAATCCTAGAATGTGCAGAAAGCGGCTATCTAAAAGATGCTATCGATGCTTGTCGATCCACGTCAATTAATTTTTATATATTGCTTGGGTCAATTGGAAATTGATGTGGACGACTATCTAGAAAATGCTATCGATGCTTGTCGATCCACATCAATTTATTTCATATCTTACTTGGGTCAATTGGAAATTGATGTGGACGACTACTTAATCGATTTTTGTCCCGCAATTACTACAAAATTTGACGCCCTCTTCCATTACTGCGCCGCATGATTGACAAACTGTTTTACCAAGGGCTTCTTGGGCTTCGTGTTGGACTTTTTTCATTTCAATTTCTTTAGCTTGGATTTGTTGATCAAGTTCCGCGAGGGACTGGCATTTTGCTTTAATAGCTTCCGCACCGTCATAATTTTGATCACGCGACATTTGGTAAACAATCTCCCCGGTTTCTTGAAGAATTTGGCGTTTTGCCTCTTTTAAATCATCAATTTGGCTTTTGATTTTGGTGGTTTCAATGATCTCCTTGGACTTGGCGCCAACTACCGCAACGCCCTTATCAAATTCTTTTTTTAGGTTTTTAATAAAATTATCCATCGGCAACGCCTCCCTAAAGATGTATTTTAATTATAACATAACGGGTTAACTAGTTAGAAGTTCCACAAAATAAATTTCGAACCTAAATGGAGGGCTAATCTACATACTTGATTGGGATTATAACGCGGAACCTGATTCTAGGTATAAGATATCTTTTGGAGCTAGGTTTGCTAATTGATTAAAATGAACATTACACAAATGATTTAGGTTATTTGATCTGGTTTTCCTTTCCTTACATTAAACTTCTCATCCATAATCGGCCAATTTTGCGGGAACCCATAGGGTTCATTGATATAACTCCACCAACCTACTCCCCTGAGATCATATTCCCTGGCGGTATCATATTTGACATTGACCGAACGGGCATCTTCGAACCAAACTTCATGGCCTACGCCTGAACCATCTGTATACCGGAACCAAGGCGCTTGGGCTGTAAAATCGTAGTTAATCGAAGCCTGGAAACGATATGCTAAAGGATAAACTTCAACCAGGTTTACCGGGGACGCTATGTTTTCCGGAGTATCCGGCAGCTGCCAGTTATAACCGTAGAAAGGGACTCCTTGGAGAATCTTTTGCCTCGGAATTTGGGTGACAGCGTAATCAAGCACCCGCCGTACCTGGGTGATGGGGGCGATAGCCATCGGTGGCCCTCCGATCCAGCCCCATTCGTAAGTCATCAGGAAGATAAAATCGGCTAATTCGCCTAATGCCCTATAATCGAAGGTCCCGACCCAAACGGAACTGGAGAGGTCAGCCGCTTTGGGCGGCGCGGCCAAGGATACCAAGAAGTCGCGGGGTTTAAGGGCGTCTCTCAAATCTCTTATAAAATTGGTATATAGTTGCCGATCCTCAGCGTACATATTTTCAAAGTCCACGTTTACTCCGGCAAATCCATAACGTTCCAATAATTGCAATGTATTCTCAATTGCGCGTGGCTTTACCGCCGGATCGCCTAAAATCGTCCTGGCCAGATCCGGATCGAATCCGTCGGATCCCCAATTGGTAAGTACCAAAAGGGGTTGGATATTATTGCTTTTAAATAGGCTAACCGATCTTTCGGTATTTGGCGAAACAGTGATTTCCCCTGCGTCGGAAATGGGGTATTGAAACAGCCCGGCATAAGTAAGGAAGGGGCTAATTACCCGTAAAGAACGGGCTAGCCCGGTTAAGTTGGTAAAATGAAAGAAACCCATGGTTTCAATGATCCTTTTAATAATTGGGGCTCGAGGTTGGGGAATCGTTAAAGTTTGGCCGGGAAAGATCTGGGATGGATCAGTGATCTGATTTACCTTTAAAATTAAGTTTAAAGGTGTCCCGAAACGGTTGGCGATTAAATATAAAGTATCACCGGGGCGTACTGTATAACTAACCTGGGACCAACCGGGGATGGTCAACACTGTGCCAACTTGAATCCGGTTCGGGTCGGCGATTTGGTTAGCTTGAGCGATCGCTTCTGTAGTAGTGTTGAATGCCTGGGCCAGTTGGAAGAGAGTATCCCCGGGAGCCATCCGGTAACGGAGGGGTTCCAATGGTGGAGTGGGAATTAAGATCGCCTGGCCGACTACTAGTTCTCTGGGATTGGCCAACTGATTGATATCAATGACTTCGGCAAGCTGGACTCCGAAACGGCGTGCGATTTCAAAAAGGGTATCTCCGGGCCGGACTACATAGATTTCCATATCAATCACTTCCTAATGTTTTAACTATGCAATCCATTTTATGTGATTTAGTCCCGGTGGGTTACGCCTAAAAAAGTTGGATATTGCCTCGGAATCGCTACGGTTCAATCCCGGGGAGGATTTGGACTTGGTTGTCGCGTAGAAAATTTTCCGCTGCTTTAGTGTATTTAAAATCATTAGACCGTAATACTTGATAGTAGCGGTTGATTAAGTTTCCGCTTTTCGTCTTGGCAAACCGTTGGTAGAAGCTTTCATAAACTTTTCTGATCTCCGGTTTCAATTGTTTATGCTCAAAGACCTTGGAATTATCCATCCCAAAGAGAAAGGTCCCCAAATAAAGCTGATAATGATAATTGGCTAACTCCCGAATGGGGGAATCCGGGTATTTGCCTAAATACATTTCCCAGTTGATAATGCGTTCGCCAATTTTGGCGAATGAGATCAGTAGCCCGGCGTCTTGGGCAAAACCTTCGGCTGTTTCCTGGCGCCGGAGCTCTAGAAATACGCGAAGGGACTCGGATAGGTACTTTGAAAACCGGTTATAGAGAAAATCCGGGTTTTCCGTAAAATAAAACCCTCCCTCGCTAACGGCTAAAATTAAACCGCTGGCGCTTATTTGTTGCACCAAATCCCGGATTTCAGGGTCCTTTTGTAAAGCGGACGTTTTATTTAAATAATCAAATAATTTATCATTAGAAAGACCCTGGGTGGCGTTCCTTAATTTAACGGATAAGCTTTCATTTTGCCAGAAGGTGTCATTACAATGGTTAAGGGTTTCCATATAAAAAGTGTTAAAAGCTAAAAACGATTGGTCAGCTTCAGCAGTTGAATAGTTGGGGATGCTCCGTTCCAACACCCTGACTCCGTTTACCAAAGATTTGAGTGTTGAACGGTCAAGCGAGCCCAAGTAATTTTGATAATCCGATGGATTTAAAGGTTGGCCGGGATCTTTTATGGATTCGGCTTGGGCTGGGACGGGATAGTCAGCCTTATAAAGAAAGTAGGGATAAAACCGATATATTAGGCCGGCCACAAGTAATGCAGCTATGGCAAGCCCGCTGAAGGCCAGTTTTTTATTCATTTTTATTCTCCCAAGATTATTTGGTTGCATGAGACATAATTTAAATTTTCAGAATAAATTTCGCGATCAAGGTTTCGTTTCCTTTTTTAGGTTGAAGCAAGTTGATGGGTTGAATTTGCGTAGTTTACCTAATAAGGGCTGCTTAGAACCGTTAAAACCACCGGATCATAAACCAGATTAAGATAAATATTTAATCAAACCTTAAGGATGCAGGAAATTATCGGAAGATGTCAAATTTATTATAAGAATTAAATTGTTTGTTTGATAAAGGAGGAACTTAAAATGGATAAAAACGGTTGGCTCAATTTTACCCTTGGCTTACTCGGTTTTTATTTTACTTTTTCTTTATTAAATACGATCTTTGAAAGCTTCGGCGCTAAAATGGCATCTACCATAAACCTTCCCGGTAATTATTATTGGTTAATTTCGTTTGGCGCTGCTTTTATCATTGCGTTGGCGTTAATTTTTATCTTCTGCCGGCTCCGTTCGCCGCTCCTAGTTGGACTGGCTATTCTCTGCGGCGGGATCCTGGGGATGTATTACACCTTATTTACCACCATCATCAAATTGGATAGCTACTTCCGCGCCGAAGGTTTGAATGCCATCTATCATCTCCTTCCTCATTCAGCCATAATCTTGGCTTCGATATTGGCTTTTTTCATTACTATGTTGACAAACGGCGGAGAGTCAAACGGTTAACAAAGCTTATTTTATAAACAAGGGAGGCTTGGGAAACCGAGCCTTTTTTATTTATCCAATTTATTAGGCCTTGTAACCTGAAGCTCTGAAATATGCATAAAATACTAATGATTTTCACATAGGGTTGGTATTAATGCGTATACTTCAAAAATTAAGGAGGGTCAAAATGGGTTTAAGGTTTGACAGGCCTAAATGTAATGGATGTGGGCGGTGCGTTGACATTTGTCCCGGAGATTTGTTAAAAATCGATGTTAACGGCAAGGTTTCAATTAGGAATCAAGCGGATTGCTGGGACTGTATGGCATGTGTTAAAAGTTGCCCGAATGGGGCTTTAGAAACCAGGATTCCCTTTAGTTTGGCTGATTTTGGAGCGACTTTAAAACCAAAAATGTTTCCGGATCGAATCCAATGGGAGCTAACTTATGCAGATGGGCGCATGGAAGAGTTTATCATTCCCCGAGGTTAAATCGGGAATCGATTCGAAGGGTCGGCTAAAATATTATTTCCGATACTTTTTCGGGAGAGGGGGCTCTGCTGCAATCTCCTGAAAAAGTTTTAGCGGAAGTTATATTTTGACGATCCCTAAGCGGTTTTGAGTGTTGCCCTCTTTGTTTTTTTTATGATATACTCATTTTATATTTCAAAATTTGTAAAGTTTTTATAGCTATCTGACTGTAAATTTCATAGAAAACGCTATCGGATACTTTACTATACTTCGAGGTGATAGATTTGAAAGTGTTAACCAAGGCATCCTTGGCTCCACGCATTGTAAAATTGGTAATCGATGCTCCGGTAATTGCCGCAAAAGCGCGACCGGGACATTTCGTGGTGGTACGAATAAATGAATACGCAGAACGCATCCCCCTAACCATTGCCGATTTTGATCGTGCCCAGGGAACGATTACTTTAATTATTCAGGAAGTAGGTAAAAGTACGGCGTTAATCAACCGGATGGAACCGGGCGACTCATTCTTGGATATTCTTGGGCCTTTAGGCACACCTTATCCCATTGAGAAAATTGGTACAGTAGTCGGTGTTGCCGGTGGCCTAGGCGCCGCTCCTTTATATCCCAAAGTTAAGGCTTTACATGAGGCCGGGAATAAAGTGATAATTATTCTTGGGGCACAACGCAAAGAATTGCTAATTTTAATGGATGAATTGAAAGCGGTCAGCCATCAGTTCATAGTGGCTACCGATGATGGCAGTTATGGAATAAAAGGTTTGGTTACGGTACCCCTGCTTCAAGTGCTCGAACAGGAAAAAGTCGATGAAGTAATCGCCATCGGGCCGGTGCCGATGATGGACGCCTGTGTCAAGGTGACCAAGGAACGGAATATTAAGACCGTGGTTAGTTTAAACGCAGTAATGGTCGATGGTACCGGAATGTGTGGCGGTTGCCGGGTTACAGTTGACGGTGAGAGCAAATTCTGTTGTGTGGACGGACCTGCCTTTGATGGCTTAAAAGTTGATTTTGCCGAACTCCGCCAGAGACAGCGCTACTACAGGGAACAGGAACAACAGGCTTATCATCAATGCCGGATCGGAACGGAGGAATGCCGATGTCACGCCAATTAGTACCCAAGCAAGACCCGAAAGCGAGAGGGTCTAATTTTGAAGAAGTAGCCCTAGGCTATACCAAAGAGCAAGCCTTGGCGGAGGCCTCCCGGTGTTTGAATTGTAAAAAGCCCTTTTGTGTCCAGGGTTGTCCGGTAGAGGTCGATATCCCCGGATTTATCGCTAAAATTAAAGAAAGTGATTTTTTAGGGGCGGCAGCTAAAGTAAAGGAAAAGAACAGCCTTCCGGCAATCTGCGGCCGGGTTTGCCCCCAAGAGAGCCAATGTGAACATTTATGTATCTTAGGGAAAAAAGGGGAGCCGGTAGCTATCGGGGCATTGGAACGCTTTGTGGCCGACCAGGAAGCTATCGAAGATAAAGGGGAAATAAACCCGGTTAAAAAGATTAACTGCAAAGCGGCAATCATCGGGGCCGGGCCGTCAGGATTGACCTGCGCCGCCGATTTAGCCTTACAAGGATTTGATGTAACCGTTTTTGAATCTTTACATGAAGCGGGGGGCGTGTTGCAATATGGGATACCCCAATTTCGGCTCCCTAAAAATATTGTCGCCCGCGAAGTGGACTATATCAAAAAGCTAGGTGTGAAGTTTGAAACGAGCGTACTGGTGGGACAGACCTTCACCATCCGGGAACTTATGGAACAGGGTTATGATACAATTTTCATTGGGACCGGCGCCGGACTACCCTATTTTTTAGATATCCCCGGCGAGAACCTGAATGGGGTCTATTCGGCCAATGAATTTTTAACCCGGGTTAACCTGATGAAGGCTTACCGTTTTCCCGAATATGACACCCCAGTCCGGGTCGGTGAAAGGGTGGCCGTAGTTGGAGGCGGCAATGTGGCGATGGATGCGGCCCGGACCTCCTTGCGCCTGGGAGCCAAAGAGGTTTATATTGTCTACCGGCGTTCCCGGGATGAACTCCCGGCTCGCCGTGAAGAGGTAGAAAATGCCGAAGAAGAAGGAATTATTTTTAAATTATTAAATAATCCGACCCGGATCATCGGGAACGATCAGGGTGAAGTGGACGCTTTAGAATGTATCCGGATGGAACTTGGCGAACCTGACGCCGGTGGACGGAGGAAGCCGACGCCGGTCCCGGGTTCGGAATTTCTATTTCCGGTAGACAATGTGATTGTAGCCATTGGACAGGGGCCTAACCCGATTTTATTACGGACTACTCCTGGTTTAAAGTTGAATAAACGGGGTTATATCGAGGTTGACCCGGAAACGTTGGAGACCAGTATACCCGGGGTGTTTGCCGGTGGTGATATTGTGACCGGGGCTGCTACGGTTATTGCGGCGATGGGCGCAGGTAAGAAGGCAGCCCGGCAAATGGTTGAATATTGTAAGAAAACCGAAGAAGAAGCCGGTTAATTTTACTTGTGCCGATCATTATGCCTAAGTATATAAAATCAATGAAGGCTGTCCAATCCTCTTGGCCAGCCTTTATTGATTTTGGGGAACTAATATTTTTTGGAGGCTATTATTGCTTTCATCAGCTTCAGGGATAATATTTTGGGAGTCGATTACCGCCCGGATCTCCTCCGGATCAAAAATGCGGATACCATTTAAAACATAGGTTACCTTACCGCCGGGATTTTTAAGGCCTTGATGCGGATCAATAGTTTCTAAGGAAAACCTTCCCCAACTTTTGCCCCTACGGAAGATATCCAAATAAACCAGTTTTTGGTCCCAAAATTTTGAATCGATTTTTTTTGATCCGTCATTAACAATTTGCACAGCTACCCAGTTGTCATTGACTACCCAAAGATTAGATATGGACAAATCAGGACTGGCGGGATTGAGTTTTTTTTGAAACGAGTTATTAGTTTCATTCGATTCACGGACCATATTTTGGGGATCGATTAATATTTGAATTTGTTCGGGCCTATCAACCCGAATGTTGGATATAAAATGCACTTTACTTTTGGGAAGATGGAGCTTTTGTGAGGGGTCGCAGATTTTTAGGCTAATTCTGCCCCAAGGTTTCCCGTCGCGATAAACGTACAGGGAAATCGGGGATTGTTCCCAATATTTTTTAGGGAGAGCGCCCGATCCGTTATTGGTTATTTCAATTGTGAGCCTATCGAGGCCGTTGAGGTATATGTCGGATATGGTTAAATCAGGAAGCGTTACCGAAAGCTTTTTTTGGAAACTATTATTCTGCTTATCAATTTCCCCAATTAAATTATGGGGGTCAAGGATTACCTGGACTAGTTCAGATTCAGTGATTTTGAGATTGCTGAAGACATAGTTTACCCTGGTTCCCACATTATTAAGTTCATTTTTGGGGTCAATATTCTTTAGGGTAATACCGCCCCAAGCTTTGCCGTTTCGATAAACATAGAGAATCAGTGGATTTTTAGAGGTGTATTTAGGGGGAATGGGATCAGGCCCCAAGTTAACTAGTTCCACTACCAATTTGCCCTCCGGATTCAGGCCGATGTCAGTGATTGCCAAATCCGGCCCTTTTGAGATCGCCTTAATATGGGAAGAAGATGCCACTAAAACTAAAAGGCAGAAGAACAGGAATAAAGGGAATTTAAATCGGGACATAGCCTACCTCCTTTAATAAATCTTTCAGTTATTTATAATTATTATCCTTAGAAAACCAAAAACCCTTTTTTTACCATTAAGCTGGGTAAATACGAACCAGGATTCCTCTGTTACACAGATTAAGCAGACTGTAGGCTATATCCAGCAGTCAGGACTTTTTTTGTAGACGTTTAAAGCTTTTATGCTCCTGATGCAAGCAAACAAACTTAAAGGGGATACAATAAAGAGAGGTTTATAAAATTGCCTAAAACGTGGTAAAGTTAGGTGGGAAGATGCTTAAACAAAATGTCGGGCCGTTGGACCGGGTGACCCGAACCTTTTTAGGGATTTTATTGATAGTAACCCGTTATTTTTTTCAAATTGGAGGGATCGCAGGAAACGCCTTGATCCTTTGGGGCACGGTTTGGATCTGCAAAGGTTTGTTGGGGTATTGCTTCTTATATGGGATTTTTAATTGGTCGACGAAAAGGGATAGGGAGTAGGCAAGGGGTAAAAGGCACGAGGCATAAAAGCATGAGTGTGAATGTTTCGCCGGTGGTGTTATATTCTTGCGAATGTCCCGGTAAAGACGGGGTGGGGGAGGACCCAAAATTAGGGGGTGGCATAAGGCAATAGCAAATAGGCAAAAGGCGTGAGGGTTAACCTTCGCCTTCTTATTGATTACGATTTCGGTACGATAATCTCAAATTGGTATCAACCCATTGGTCACAAAAAATAATATGAAATAAGCTTTACAAGCTTAGCTATACCTAACTATTGCCTCATTCTTTTTGCTTCATGCCTCCGCTCAGGCGGGTTGGCTCCCTTCCTGATCCCGGATACGCTTGGCGACCCGCTCCCGCTCGTTCCGGTCGAGGATCTTCTTACGCATTCTTATTGCTTTAGGGGTCACTTCTACCAGTTCATCGTCTTCGATATATTCCATAGCCTGTTCCAAACTGAAGGTTACCGGCGGAGTCAGCCTGATTCCCTCTTCTGAGGTACTAGAGCGCATATTGGTTAGATGTTTTTTCTTACAGACATTTACTTCGAGATCGCCTTCCCTGGAGTTTTCCCCGACGACCATCCCGGCATAGACTTGATCCATCGGCCGGATGAAGAGAGAACCCCGTTCCTCTATATTGTGAATGGCATAAGCAGTCGCCTCACCGGTTTCGAAGGCAAAGAGCACTCCGCGGCTGCGGCCGGGGATTTCGCCTTTCCAAGGCCCATAATGGTCAAAAAGGTGGTGCATGATTCCCTCCCCTTTGGTGTCGGTCAGGAACTGGGAACGGAACCCTATCAAGCCACGGGCCGGGATTAGGAACTCCAGTTTAACATTGGAATCCCCGGCGGGCTGCATATTAATCATTTCACCCTTGCGGCCGCCCAGGTTTTCGATGACCCGGCCGGAAAACCCCTCGGGGATATTGATGAAGAGCCGTTCATAGGGCTCGCATAATTGACCGTTTATTTGTTTTAAAATCGGTTTCGGTTTCGAAACTTGGAGTTCATAACCTTCCCGGCGCATTGTTTCGATGAGGATTCCGAGATGAAGTTCGCCCCGGCCGGAAACCTGAAAAGCATCGGGTGTATCTGTTTCCGCTACCTTTAGGCTAACATTGGTCTCCGCTTCTTTCCAAAGCCGGTTCCGAAGGTGGCGGGAGGTAATATACTTGCCGTCCCTTCCGGCAAAGGGGCTGTCATTAATAATAAACATCATAGTCAAGGTAGGCTCATCGATGCTAAGCAGCGGCAAAGGGAGCGGGTTTTCCGGATCGCTGACTGTCTCTCCGATATTCACCTGGCCTAAACCGGCGATGGCCACGATTTCCCCGGCGATGGCCTGTTCCACCTCACGCCGTTTCAATCCGTCATAAACCCAGATCTTACCGACTTTAATGGTTTCAACCCGGCCGTCTTGTTTGCAAAGCCCGACCATTTGCCCGGCATTCAAGCGGCCGCTGTAAATTCGCCCGATCCCGACCCGTCCTACATAGTCGTCATAATCTAAAGTGTTGATCTGCAATTGGAGCAGTCCGTCCGGGTCTACCGCAGGCGACGGTATTTCCTTAACGATCATCTCGAAAAGGGGCTGCATATTTTTACCCGGTTCTTGGTAATCAAGGGTGGCCACTCCCTGGCGGGAGGATGTGTAAATCACCGGGAAATCCAGTTGCCAATCTTCGGCTTCGAGTTCGACAAAAAGGTCGAAAACTTCATTCAAAACCTCATCAGGCCGGGCGTCGGGCCGGTCGATTTTGTTGATGACTACGATAATCCGTAGCCCGACTTCAAGGGCTTTTCTGAGGACGAATTTGGTTTGGGCCATCGGCCCTTCGAAGGAATCAACTAGGAGCAATGCACCATCGACCATCCGTAAGACCCGTTCCACTTCACCGCCGAAATCGGCGTGACCGGGGGTGTCCACAATGTTAATCTTGGTTTGGCCATAGGTAACGGAGGTATTCTTCGATAATATAGTAATGCCCCGTTCCCGTTCCAGGTCGTTGGAGTCCATCACCCGCTCGACCAGGCGTTCATTCTCCCGGAAGGTACCGGCCTGGCGGAGCAGGCAGTCCACCAAGGTTGTTTTACCGTGATCCACGTGGGCGATGATTGCGATATTGCGCATGTTATCAATTGTTTTTGAGGTCATCTAAATTCACCTAATACTTTCTATATTTGAATGGGTAAGAGATCAATTTGGAAAAAAGATCTATTTTCACTCCGGCTGTGATAGATTTGCAAATATTAATTAAATCATGATTAGGTGAGGAATGCAAGGGGTAGCAATAAAATTTAACGGGGGTTTAAAATACGGCGATGGCCGATAAATTGTACTAAATTTTGATTAATGGGCTTTCAGCCGTAAACCAGGGACAAAAAAGGGTAAATTTAATATGAATCAAGGGAAATTGGCCGCGTTAACCCGCGTTGATTCGAGAAACTCATTCCTAAACTAGCTGGGCTTTAGGAAATTTATCGCAAGACTATGGTTTTTTGGGAAAGAATCCGAAATCCCTAGTACTATGTAATGGGATGCGGCACATCATTTTGAGGGAAGAATAATATAGATTAGATAAAATAAGGTAAGGATGATCGAAATGTCCTTTTTTAACATACCTCCGGGATCATTCTCAGTTTTAGCATCGATACTTGGGGTAGGGTTAGCGAAGAATTTAAATAGCGATCAGCAAAATTCCTTGGGGAACTTTATTTTGTCAGTGGGGCAATCAATCGTGACCTTTAACGCCCAACAAACGTTACAGCAATCAAAAGACGATAACCAACAAATGATTGACCAGATTCAACTGATGAAGCAACAATTAGAATTCTTTGAAGGCAGGCTCAAAACTAAGCTTTAGCCGTAAAAATATTGAGACAAAGGGATAGTTTACTGATATAATTAGGTTGATTGCTGATTTCCATCGGTATTTAAAATTAAACCATATATATTTTGGTAAATCCTGTCTGAAATATTTAACTAGACAGGATTAACAGTATTCACCTGCTTTCATTTTTTGCTATTATCAACAATTGTTGCAATGGATCTTAAAAATTAGAGGTGGTTATTAATGATCGTCCGTAGCTGGCATGGAATTGTTCCGGCAGAGCAAGGTGAAGCCTTTCGGAACCATCTATTAAAGACAGGGGTGGCAGAGGTAAAGACTATCCCGGGCAATCTGGGGGCTGAAATCTATAATCAATTGCAAGACGTCTGGGAGCACTTTTTTATGGTTTCCTATTGGGATAGTTACGAAGCAGTCAAGGCTTTTGCCGGCCCCAATCCCCAAATTGCCGTTTGTTATCCGGAGGATGGCCAATTCGGGCTGATTTCCGATCCGATTGTGTTGCATCATGAAATTGAAAAAATTCCGGTCAAATTTCCGGAATTTCAGCCGGATTAGGCAGGGCGCTTAGCTTATGCCCCAAGGCAGTCGCTTTGGCAAGCGCGGCCTCTTGCTTTAGTACTTCCCCCGGCAGGCAGACTCCGGGCACAATTATTTTTTCAACCAATTTAATCTCCAAATAAGTTAAGCTTTTTTCAAAAAATGAAACTACCGGAGCGACTGTGCCCCACTCTTCTTCTTCGAATGGAACCACCAGGACGCCAGCTTTCCCTTTAATTTTTTTTCTGTTTTCAGGAGTGTTGAAATAGACGAAACGGTCGATAAAACCCTTCATCAAAGCGGTGGGGCCGTACCAGTAAACCGGAGTGCCGAAGATGATAACATCACTCGCGATAATTTCCGGATAGAGGCGGCACATATCGTCATTTTTGGGGCATGGCTTGCCACGCCAACAAAGATGACAACCATCGCATTCTTTAATCGTTAAATCATTGAGAAAGATGGAATTAACAGCTGCTCCCTTAGCCTTGGCCCCTTCTAAAATGTGATTCACTAAAAGATCGGTATTGCCGTTCCGGCGGGGGCTGCCGATTACCCCGAGGATTCGTTTCATTTTTGCATCTCCTTGATATTTATTGCCGTAATGGCGGACCATTTTTGATCGGCCAGAACAATAGATACGTCCATCTGGCGCTCTGAAACAGACCAATATTTCATCAAGAGCTGATCTTTTACGTCCTCAACCAGGCGAAAGCCATTCTTTTGATAAAAACTAATTGCCCAGCTGGCATCGGCCCAAGTCCCGATGAGAATGGGACGCTCGGTAAGTTGACACAAATGAGATAATAGTTGTTTGCCGATTCCCTGGTGGCGCAGGGCGGTCCTGACATAGGCATGCCTGATCAAAGTCACGTCCAACACCGGTTGAATCCCCATTACCCCAACCAATCTTCCTTCAGCTTCATATCCCCAGAACGATACTCCGTGAGCGATTTCATCCTCCAATTCAGCGAGGGGCATGTATGGCGTTTTCCAGCAGTCTTCCGGAATTACACCTTGGTAAGCTTGGGCTGCATCGTTGATAATTTCATAAATTGTATTCAGATCTTGCGATCCGCATTTTCGAATCATGTTTCACACCGGCTTTCCGGAAAATGAATGTTGATTAGGTTTCGTACTTCTTCAAGCCAAATCCGGCGTTGTTCATTGGTACTGGAAACTATCACTCCGAATGTTTTCCGATAAAAATGCCTTACCCCACAGAATCCAAAGATACAATTTTTCCAGAGCGTTTCCAAGGGATCGCCGAAAACCGCCAGTTCTCTTTCTTGAGGGGTATCAGAGGTGTTCAAGACGAGAGCTTTTTCCGCTTGTAACAGGCCTAGCGGAACCCCCTCGCCAGGGTCGCCTTCTAAAAACCGGTACGCTACACCGGCACGGAAAACCCGATCCACCCATCCTTTTAAAATGGCCGGCGGTTGTCCCCACCAGTTGGGGTGGACAATAATAATCCCGCTGGAGGTAGTTAACTCCGAACAATAGGATTCAATAGCAAGGTCTGAAGGAGTTTTTTGATTGATTTCCGAGTATGTAATTACCGGAGAAAAATCTTCTTGGTAAAGATCATGGAAGATAACAGGGTAACCGTTTATAACGAGAGTTTCTTTTACAACTCGGGCTATGGCATGATTGAAACTGTCAGGATTCGGATGAGCTACAATCAATAAAATAGACATGCTTCCTCCCCTATGCAGTTGTTAAAAGTTTTAGGTTTTATTAAATATTACCTAAAAAAAAGAACCGTTGACAGGTCCACTTGGGAGTGATTTTGAGTATACCAATTTTCAGGAAAGCAAGCCGTGAAATCGAATGCAGGATCATAAACCTAGTTAGGATAAGCTACTCTCGATGCTTCTATTTTTCAGCCACATTTTCCTCGCCTTTATAATAATACTATCGCTCTTCTGATTACTGTTGCTTTAAAATGGCTTCAATCTTTAATGAATCCATTTCTATGGAATAGATTTCTTTGATAAATTCCATACGTCCGATTGACAGCACAATTTTACCATAAAAATCACTGGTTAACAGATAAATTTCCCAATTATAGCGATAATTGTTTCTCCGATGTATGCTATAGGTAATTGGAGGGTGAAATATGAGTACATTTGGGGAACGATCAAGATTGTAAGGACAATGCTGCTGAAAATGGCGGCTTTTTTGTTTGGGAAGAAGGCCCGCCGCCTCACCCCTGTTCGAAATTATAGATGCATTATGAAACATAGTGCTGCTCCCCTCTCCCGTAACACAAGCTCTTTTTGAAGGTCGGGAGACGGGAATATGGTTGATTCGAGTTTTTGTTGCTCCTTTTTAATAGGCACTCATAGAGAAGTAACTAAAACCGGAAATAAAACAAGCTGCCCCTCGCCTAACAATCAGAATTGATAGCGTTCTGGAGAGGGGCTAAGTAGCTAAGACTGATCAGGCATCGGGCGGGGTGAGGCGGTTGGCGGTTTAGCATCGTCCAGACCGATATTTTATTACTAAACTATAATTTTTTGGTAATCAAAACCGATAAAAGAAATAGTGGATTTTTATGCGTGTTTTGGAAGATGGTGGGCATGTCATATATAGGAGAACTAGATGGCCAAAAACGATCGCTTAATCAGATTGTTAAACATGGTGCTGGTAATTCAAACTCATCCCGGGAAATCCATCCGGGAGCTTTCCAGAATCTGCGGCGTGGGGGAGCGGCAGTGTTTTCGGGATTTAAGAGATTTACAGGATGCCGGAGTCCCTATCTACAATGATCAAGGCTACCGGATCGTGGAAAGGTTTAAACTGAAGGATATTTCCTTTGCCTTTGACGAGGCTATGGCGTTGTTATATGGGATCAAACTGGCCGAGCGGCAACGAGGCTTGTTCCGGGTCCCGGTGAACTTAAAACAAAAATTGATATCGCTCTTGCCAAGGAACCTCAGCGAGGAGATGGAAAATATCCAGGAGCGGTTGGAAGTATCCTCCGGCCAGACCGGCGACTATGCGGGGAAAGGCGAGTTGTTCCGGGATTTGAATCAGGCCATTAAAAACAACCGAGTTATACGAATGGAATATTATAGTTTTGCGAGAGATGAGTTGACCACCAGGGATGTAGAGCCTTACCAGTTAGTTTTTAGCGAGGGCTTTTGGTACCTGGTGGCTTTTTGTCATCAGCGGGAAGAGATCCGGCTGTTTCGGGTGGACCGGATTAAACAGTTGGAGGAGACCGGAGCGGGATTTGAATTGCCGCCGCAGTTTAACTACGAAGACTATATGGGCGCTGCCTGGGGAATGGAACGGGGTGAGGAGTTCGCTTTTAAAGTGAAGTTTTCCGGCGACGGGGCGCGGTATGTTAAGGAGACCAAATGTCATCCTTCACAAGTAGTGACGGAAGCGGAAGACGGGACGGTGGTTTTCTGTGCCAAGGCTTGTGGACTGAAGGCTGTGACCAGGTGGGTGCTTTCGTTTGGCGGAGAAGCAGAGGTATTGGAGCCGGAGAATTTAAGGGAAAAGGTGATAGAGGCTCTAAAGTGGGCGAGGGAAAGATATTAGTTCCGGGTTTCGGGTTCCGGGTTCCGCATTACGTGTTGATCTGGTTTAGACAAAGCTGTTAAAGACGCAGAACGTTGAACGCGGAACACGGAACAATTACCACCAGAAAAGCCAAAGAAAATTGTCCGAACTGATGTTCCGTGACCGCCGTCTGTCAGGGGGATGGGGTAGAATGGTGTGGAAGGGATAGCCTAAATTAGACTTACCCTGCGAGTGATTCAGCTTGAAGTTAAATTGGTTGTCCCTCTCGATATGCAAGTGGATTTGATTGATTATTCAATATAGAGGGACGCGGAGGATAACTGAAATAACCTCAGTTCAAACACTCTTAATTACAATTTTCTCTATTAATATCGTAAGGAGGTAAATCATGATTGCAAAAAGTTACGCTGTTGAATTTGAAGTTCAAGGTCATGCGGCAATGTTTACCCGACCAGATACCGGAGCAGCACCGGTTTCATATCCTGTTCCTACATTCTCAGCCGCAAAAGGTATGTTTGAATCTGTCGCGAGGATAAAATCTGCTTACATTAGACCGAATAAAGTTGAAATTTGTGCACCTATTATATATCATCGTTACTTTAACAATTATCATGGACCTTTACGAAAAGCCAATACCCCGAACTTTCAATTAACAGCTACCATTTTATCGGATGTTTGTTACAAAATATACGGTGTTATAGAGGAAATAACAAAGGCACCCTATGGTAATAATCATCTTCATGCGCTTCAGGAAATGTTCATTCGACGTTTAATACAGGGTAGTTTTCGTTACACTCCGTGTCTTGGATGGAAAGAGTTCGTCCCTTCCTATTTTGGGCCGCTTCGTGATTCAACCACTATCGATAAATCAATAAATTTAGTAATTCCCTCAATGCTTTACAGTATGTTTGATACGCCGGAAAACGGCAATTTACTGCCGTTATTCAAACAAAATGTCAGAATTGATGAAGGAGTGCTGAAATATGATTAATGAATTATATGTGATGGCACAAACCTTAAAAGAAAAGAACCTTCTTCAAGTTACACTACATAGAGATATTAATGAGCCGGCTAAAAGCGCGGGTATTTATGTTGAAATTGCTCCAGACGGAATGCCAAAAAATATCGAATATATACCGAAAGAGAATTTCCCGAAATTATGGAAACATAGTAAAGGTAATCATAATAGTTTTCCGATAATTCGGATTCAAAGAGCGATGATAAAACACGATTTGCCTAAAAACTTCGATGAAACTTGGAAGAGGATTAAACACAAAGAAGATAAAATCAAGTTTTTCTCTCAATTAGATTATGAAATTTACAATCCTGATAGTGATGATATTCGTATTTCTCAATGGACAATAGAACAACTCTTACCTATCTGTAAAGATATTCATAAATTAGGATCGTTATATGCGTTGATTAATAGATTTCCACAAAATCAAATAGAACAAAGGAAGTTTTATTTAGCCTTTCTTAATTTGGTCAAAATGCAATTAGTAACTTTCGAAGAACCGTTATTAGAATTGATAAAAGATATTTTGATAGGTAGATGGGATGAGAAGAAAGGTGAGTTTTTGTCAGGCACTCAAATTGCCTTTGATGTTTATGATGCGCATGAATTTGAATACAAAGTAAAAGATATTAAGCTTAAAAAAGTTTTAATTAGCGAGTTAAACAAACGAGAGGAAATAGAAAGTAAAGCTTTGGAAAACGATTATTGTCAGTTATCTGGTATACTTCAAGCAATTGAAAATGATAAATACCCTGAACCGAATCTACCTAATTTGGGTAAAACCTACTTATATTCAAATAATGAGAATATTCCTTGTCTTTCTCGCTATAAAATGAAAAGCTTACAAGCATACAAGGTTGGCAAGGAGACTATTGTTGAAATGAATAATGCACTTGGCTTTTTAACGCATAACGATAGAGAATATAAAACTTGGGTCAAGGTACCGGGTAGCAAGGATAAAGAGTTAAATTTATTAATTGCCTACGTTGAAGGTGAACCGGAAACTGATGATGACTTGGCCAAATTATTAGGTGATTCACCAAATTATGAACAAGAGGTAATCAGATTTGAAAATTTATGTGAGCAAATATGTAAAAGTTTAAAAGAAAAGGCAGAACGGAATCCAAATGCCCGAGTTAGTGTACTTATTCTCAATAAGGTTGATGATGGGCGGAAACAAATATTGTTATCTGAAAACTACAGCACTGATGAAATAATATCTGGAACTACCGAATGGCACAAAGGCTCTAGAAATCTTCCAAATATCGAATATCACCTTTGGATTAAACAAGAAGAAAAAATAATCACTCCTTTTTGTCCTTACCCAGGTCAGATTTTGAGCTTTATGAAAAAGCAATGGAAATGGGAGATTAGCAATGGTAAACGAGACTTAAAAATCGAAAAAAAACCAGGAATCTCAATGAAAGAAATATATGATGTTTTTATTCCATTGGCAAATGAACAAGAGTTATGCAAACGGTTATTGCAAAAAGTATACCAACAGACTCAAGATCTATTACTAAATATAGGACATTGTTATAATCGAAAGAAACTTTCTGAAATCAATAAAAATGCAGTGTATGATCATTGTCTTACGGTTTCATTAATATCCATATTACTTTATAAATTAAATTATTATAAGGAGGATTACATGCATAGCGTAGCTTTTAACATTGGCCGGTTGATGATGTTATCTGATGTATTGCATCGGGAGTATTGCCTAAATGTAAATCCCCAAAAAGGAGGTGTAAAGAGCGGAAAAGTTCCGCCCCAATTGATTGGAAATTCTATAATGCCAACTGCGGTGGAGTTTCCAAATAGAGCATTAAATTTATTAGGAGAAAGGCTTCGAATTTATAAATCATGGGCGGACAGTGTAAGCGCCAACGACGAAACTAAAATTGCCAAATGGGCTGTTAACCAAATGGGTAATACGTCTCTTGAGATAAGTAACCAAGAGATCCCGGAAAGTTTCAATGAAATAGAACGCGCCCAAGTATTATTAGGTTATCTTTCCAAAATTGAAAAGGAGGAAAAGTAATGAGTGACATTTTTAATCGTGGGACTGGTTTATTGATTATTGAAGTGATCAACTCAAATCCAAATGGAGATCCCGACAGAGAAAGCGATCCGAGACAACGGCATGATGGAAGAGGAGAAATTTCACCAGTTTCTTTTAAAAGAAAACTGCGAGACCTTGTTCTGCATAAGGATGGACCAGTATGGGAAGAAGTTGGCGAATGTTTAGAAATCAAAGATAAAAAAGATCAATACGATTTATTAGAGAAAAGAGATATTGATCGCCAAGCGGTAATGAAAGAAATAAAGAATGGTGAATTTCTTAATAAATATTGGGATGCCCGTGTTTTCGGAAACACATTTCTTGAAGAGGATTTATCCGATAAAATTCAGACGGGGGTTGCTCAATTTGCACTTGGGGTATCAATTTCTCCGATTCGTATTGAACGAATGACAACAACAAAAATGGCTCCCGTTGAGGAAGAGAAAAGTCGTGGTATGGCTCCACTTGCCTTTCGGATCGTTCAACATGGAGTTTACTGTATGCCATTTTTTATTAATGCTACAGCGGCAAGTAAAACGAAGTGCACTTCAAAAGACATTGATTTATTACTAAAGCTTATACCATATGCTTATACTCACACAGCGTCTTATATTCGATCACAAGTTAATATCCGGCATGCCTTTTATGTGGAACATAACTCCCCGGTTGGGAAATATAACGATTTTGAAATCATTGAGGCCTTAACGCCAAAAAGAATTGGCGATATGGAAAAGCCTTCAACTTTGTGGAATGATTACGATTCTATCGGGCTAAAAACACAAATCTCCAGATTAGGAGAAAAAATAAAAGAAAAAACCAAAGGAATTAGAGATTTGATGCTGGAGATGTAATTATGAAATTATTAGCTCATAGTGCGCAATCCATAAAAGGCTTGCCGGAACAAACCTATCAAGAACATATAATAGGTGTTTTTCAACGCGCGCAATCAAATGTTGAAGAAATGTTACAGTATGCACAGGCGGCTCAGGCAGAAACTATCAAGGCCATAGTTTCATGGGCCGCCTGCTTTCATGATCTTGGCAAACTTGCTGAAGAAAATCAGGAAGTATTAAATGGCGAAAAGAAAGCAAAGCACTTACCGGTAAATCATGTAGATGCTGGGGTGGCTTATTTAAAAGAAAAAGAGAAAAGAATGGAATCGGCTTTGCTTGTCTTTTCTCATCATCGGGGACTACCTTCGGTAACTCAAGAAATATTACGACCATTTCCGTTTCGTGATGTAGAGATTAAAGAAAAAATTGATGACAATTTGAACGAATATTTATCATTGCATCAAAACGAAATTATACTGGATCTGGAAAAATCGAAGCAATCAAATACTCCTGATAGTTTAGTACGTAGATTGACCCTTTCTTGTTTGGTTGACGCCGATTACAGCGACACCGCTCGTTATGAGAAGCCAAATTATCAGACGAAATGGGAAGAACGATTAAATAAACTTGATGAATATGTTCGTAAAGCTTATGAGGAGAATGAAAAGAGCGAAAGAAACGAATTACGGAATCAGATCTATTTTTCTTGCCGAAACAGAGATACAGGCCACTCAATTTATTACTGTGATAGCCCGGTTGGTACGGGTAAAACCACTGCTATAATGGCACATCTCTTACAAGCGGCTATCCAAAAAAAATTACGACATATTATAGTTGTTTTACCTTTTACCAATATTATCACGCAGTCTGTAAAGATTTACAGAAGAGCATTGATCTTAGATGGTGAAGATCCGGAATCTATTGTAGTTGAACATGATCATCAAGCCGACTTCTCATCATTTGAGGCTAGAGAGCTTGCGGCTCTTTGGAATGCGCCAATTATTGTTACAACGGCAGTTCAGTTTTTTGAAACTCTTGGAAGTAATGAACCTGCAAGATTGCGAAAATTACATGAGTTACCCGGATCAGGAATATTTATTGACGAGAGCCATGCAGCTATCCCTACATGGCTATGGCCGCAAGTCTTGCTATGGCTCCAAAAGTTAACAAAAGAATGGGGCTGCCATTTAGTATTGGCATCGGGAACAACGGTCAAATTTTGGAATATAGAGGATTTTGTTAATCAACAAGAACAGATACCTGAATTAATACCTGAAGCATTACGAAATCAGGCTAATGAATATGAGCAAAAAAGAGTAGATCTCAAAGTAAATTTAACTCATTTAGATTCTAACAAGCCTATAACATTTAATAAGACTGATAACTTGGTTGATTTTATGTTATCTAGAAAAGGTCCAAGATTGATAATTATGAATACGGTGTTTTCTGCAGCATATTTAGCCAACCAAATGAGATCTCAGGGTCTTGATGTATTGCATCTATCGACGGCGTTAACTCCAAAAGACAGAGAGCCAATTATTAACGAGATTTATGAAAGATTAGAAAAAGATAAGAACACTAACAAACTTAAATATCAACCGGATTGGACATTGGTAGCTACAAGCTGCGCTGAGGCGGGGTTAAATTTTTCTTTTAGAAACGGGTTTTCTGAATTGCGTTCAATTCAAAGCTATTTGCAGATCGATGGCAGAGTGAATCGGGATGGAGAATATACAGACTCTGAAATGTGGTGTTTCATAATCAATGATCCTAATTTAAAGACACATCCTGGTTTTAAAACTTCTCAAAAAATTTTTAAACAATTAATTGAAGCCGATTTACTTAATAAGTTGACTATTACAGAATTAGTTACGGAAACTATTAAACGAGAGTTAAAGGAAGATCGAAGTGAAAAAATAGATAAGATTTTAATATATGAAAGAAATCATAAATATCCTGAAGTGGCCGATATTTGCAAAATCATTTCATCTGATACTCGATTGGTTGTTATGGAACCTGAAATAATCCGCATGCTTGAAAATGGTGAAAAGGTCAGTTCAATTCAGTTAATTAAAAATAGTGTTCAGATTTGGGCATCGAAAAAAGCAGAACTGGGTTTGCAATCAATTGATGGCTATCAAGAGATTTACCGCTGGTTTGATAATGGATACGATCCATTTTTTTTGGGGTATATGAAAGCTATATTAAACCCTGATTTGATGAAGATGAAAGAATTGATTATTTAAGGGTAACGGTAAAAATGTCCACCTATTCCGACGACGATCTCCTCCTTCTCTCCGGCATCCAGCACTTCGCCTATTGCGAACGGCAGTGGGCTTTGATACATATTGAAAAACAATGGCTGGAGAATGTAAAGACCGTTGAAGGGCAACATTTGCATGAACGGGTCCATAACCCGGAACTGGTTGAAAAACGGGGCGAGCTTTTGACGGCGCGATCCCTGCCGGTCGTATCATGGCAGTTAGGTCTTTACGGGATGATGGATCTGGTTGAATTTCATCAAGTAGGGCCAGATAAAGGTGGGACGGCGTTGCCTGGACGCCAGGGGTTCTGGCTGCCGAAACCGGTGGAATACAAGCGGGGTAAAGAAAAACCGGATGATCGGGACGAAACCCAACTGTGCGCCCAGGCGATTTGTTTAGAAGAAATGCTGCGGGTAGAGATTGGCGAAGGGGACCTTTATTACGGTGAAAATAAACGGCGGTCCCGAGTATTGTTTGATGCGGCGTTGCGCGGCCGGGTGGAGGAGTTGAGCCGGAGAATGCATCAAGTCTTTGAAAACGGGATTACTCCGCCCGCCCAAAAAGGGCATCGTTGCGCTCTTTGCTCGCTAAAGGACGTCTGTTTGCCGTTGTTGACACGGAAGACTAAGTCGGTGAAGAGCTATATTCAGAAGGAGATCGCCGACTCACCCCCTTGATCCCCCTCTCTATCACGAAGCAGTAAATTGAGACGGTTCAATAGAGAGGGGGAATTGGGTGAATTTTGACAGTCTAAAATCATATTTTGAAGAACCGTAGGGGTATTGACTTATGGGATTTATCGTAGATATTGTGAGACAATTACGGCGGGAACAAACCCCTAGTGAAGCGATTGTCTGGGAAATTGTCCGCGACCGGCGGCTTAATGGCAAAAAATTTCTACGGCAACATCCAATCCGGTTTATGTATTACGGCAAAAAGCGGTTTTTTGTGGCGGATTTTTACTGCGCCAAGTTAAAATTAGTCTTAGAAATTGACGGTAAGATCCACGAAAGGCAAAAAGACTATGATGAGATGCGGACATTCATCATCAATCAATTGGGAATAAAGGTTGTACGGGCTACCAATGAAGTGGTGGCGGATACGGAAAAGTTTGTAGAATGGTTGAATGAACTCACCTAGCCTCTCTATTTTGAAGAAACACTGGAAGCCATGTCGATAGAGAGAAAAGGCCGATCAAGTCGGTGATTTTCGCGCCCCTCTTTGATGAATCCATAAGCGGAATAACATCTGAACAGAGAGGGGCAAACCAAGAGCAACGATGAGCAAAACCGGCGTGGGGTGAGTCGGTGTTAGGCCAAAATTCGGCTCACCTAGCCTCTCTATCTTGAAGAAACACTGGAAGCAGTGTCAATAGAGAGGAAAGGCCGATCAGGACGGGATTTGAAAGTTAGATCTACTTGCCCCTCTTTGCTGAGACGGCGTGCGGAAACAGCATCGGAGGAGAGAGGGGCCAATCAAAGCAACGATGAGCAAAAACCGGCGTGGGGTGAGTCGGTGTTAAACCAGATCAAACAAACGAAGAGGTACAATGCGCAAACTTCTAAACACTCTATACGTAACATCGCCTGATTCTTATTTGGCGAGAGATGGAGAAAATATCGTTATTCGAATCCAAGAAGAAGAGAAACTCCGGGTTCCCATTCACAACTTGGAGGGAGTAGTCGCATTCGGATATGCAGGAGCAAGCCCGGCACTAATGGTTTTATGCGCCGAACGGAACGTGGGGTTGTGCTTTTTGACCGAACACGGGCGGTTTTTAGCGCGAGTTAGCGGTAAGGTCCAAGGGAATGTGCTTTTGCGTAGAAGACAATACCGAGTGGCCGATGAACCGGAAGAAAGTCTTATGTTAGCCAAGGCATTTATTAGCGCGAAGATCAATAATTGCCGGACAGTCCTTTCCCGGGCGCTGCGGGACCATTCGGATTCGTTGGATGAGGGCGCGGTTTCGGAAGCCTTCGAATCATTGAACCGTCAGTTGCGCTGGCTAGAGCATTGCGGGGACCTCGACACTTTGAGAGGCATTGAAGGAGACGCCGCCCGGACCTATTTCAGCGTCTTCGACCATTTGATCTTATCCAATAAGGATGAATTTTTCTTTCATGAACGGAGCCGCCGTCCTCCAAAGGACAACATGAACGCTTTATTATCGTTTTTATACACGCTATTGGCCCATGATACCCAGTCCGCCTTGGAAACGGTTGGACTCGATCCGGCAGTAGGTTTTTTACACCAGGACCGGCCTGGAAGGCCGGGGTTGGCGCTCGATCTGATGGAAGAATTACGGCCCTTTTTGGCGGACCGGGTGGCATTGTCACTGGTTAATTTGAAGCAAGTGACAGCCAAAGGTTTTCGTCAATCGGAAACCGGCGGAGTAATCATGGATGATGAAACGCGGAAAGTCGTTCTAACCGCATGGCAGAAGAAGAAGCAGGAGGAATTGACCCACCCGTTTTTAAACGAAAAGGTTGAAATCGGTCTACTACCGTATGTTCAGGCGTTGCTGCTGGCGAGATGCTTGCGGGGCGATCTTGACGGCTATCCGCCGTTCTTTTGGAAGTGAGGTGAACGATGGATGATGGTATTAATTACCTATGATGTTAATACTACAACTGGCGAGGGACGAACCCGTTTGCGCAAAGTCGCCAAGCTCTGTGTCGATTACGGGCAGCGCGTCCAAAATTCAGCCTTTGAATGCCTGGTCGATCCGGCGCAATTCACGGAGTTGAGACACAGGTTGGAAAAGATTATCAATAATGAAGAGGATAGTTTGAGATATTATTTTCTCGGAAGTAACTGGAAACGCCGGGTAGAGCACGTCGGGACCAAAACGACTTATGATCCGGAGGGGGTGATTATGGCATAGTATAAATGCGAACCCCTAGTGATCATAGTTTTAGAAAAAGTATATAATGTGGTTAGCAGGGAGTTTATTATGATTGAGAGTATTATTAGCGCAGCTTTTTTTAGGTTCGCGAAATCTTGTTGAGAAACGTTAATTGGATAAAGATCTATAGTAATACTGTCGCTCCTTGTACGGGAGCGTGGATTGAAACACGCTAAAATATATTCCTAGCCGTCAAAATGGTCGTCGCTCCTTGTACGGGAGCGTGGATTGAAACTTTTGCCCACTCAAATAATTGTTTATAATCATAGTCGCTCCTTGTACGGGAGCGTGGATTGAAACCAAATATTACATAGCATTCGTCATAAGCTTTTAAGTCGCTCCTTGTACGGGAGCGTGGATTGAAACCACTGCCCTGTGTGATTTGGGCTAATCGTAATCGTCGCTCCTTGTACGGGAGCGTGGATTGAAACCTAAATTTGAATAAATAAACTTTTATTGCTTATTTGTCGCTCCTTGTACGGGAGCGTGGATTGAAACATTCTAACGCCTCCTTATGTGTTTTGGTAAATGTCGCTCCTTGTACGGGAGCGTGGATTGAAACTTTTGGTGCTTCTGGCTCTACCGCTTGCCCAACGTCGCTCCTTGTACGGGAGCGTGGATTGAAACTTTACCGTCATAATTGATACTGCCAAGTTTAAGTCGCTCCTTGTACGGGAGCGTGGATTGAAACCCTCCCGTTTCGTCTTAATTTTCAAAGACTCTTCGTCGCTCCTTGTACGGGAGCGTGGATTGAAACAAATTGTTCCGGCGCTTTGTCTTTAAATAGCGCGTCGCTCCTTGTACGGGAGCGTGGATTGAAACCATTTTTAACACCGCGATCATATTCCCATTGTCCAGTCGCTCCTTGTACGGGAGCGTGGATTGAAACACTTGCTCCCTCAAATTTGCCGGTCGCGTTCTCGTCGCTCCTTGTACGGGAGCGTGGATTGAAACCAACAAATGTTCCATCCTTGTAATAACCGTAACGTCGCTCCTTGTACGGGAGCGTGGATTGAAACTTCAATGGTTAACTTTTTTAAGATTTTAAGCAAGTCGCTCCTTGTACGGGAGCGTGGATTGAAACTCCATCATAACCGGATAAAAAATGTCCATAACCGTCGCTCCTTGTACGGGAGCGTGGATTGAAACTATTCGCCATCCCAAAGAAAAATCCTTCTTGTTGTCGCTCCTTGTACGGGAGCGTGGATTGAAACTATAAAAGTCATCATGCTTTTCGTACATCTTCGTCGCTCCTTGTACGGGAGCGTGGATTGAAACACCTCCTATTTATTGATAGTCTATATAGTTAATGTCGCTCCTTGTACGGGAGCGTGGATTGAAACCTGAGATACTTCTATTTGTTGTTCGGTTTTCCCGTCGCTCCTTGTACGGGAGCGTGGATTGAAACATTTTTAACGCCTCCTTATGTGTTTTGGTAAATGTCGCTCCTTGTACGGGAGCGTGGATTGAAACTTATTTAATTCTTATTGGTTTAAAATTGAACATAGTCGCTCCTTGTACGGGAGCGTGGATTGAAACAACATAGGATTGTTTAACTTTGTATCCTGTTTCGTCGCTCCTTGTACGGGAGCGTGGATTGAAACAAATACTGTTGCTTCCACTGACGAATATTGGTCGTCGCTCCTTGTACGGGAGCGTGGATTGAAACTGTTTTAAAGCCCTTTTGTTTAACCTGATTGATGGTCGCTCCTTGTACGGGAGCGTGGATTGAAACCACTCTCTCCACCTCCAGATCCCCGCCCCAAGAAGTCGCTCCTTGTACGGGAGCGTGGATTGAAACCGAGGTAGAGCCAGACACCAATCAAACCTACCCGTCGCTCCTTGTACGGGAGCGTGGATTGAAACGCCAGCCGGACATTGCCACCCAAGATTGACCTGTGTCGCTCCTTGTACGGGAGCGTGGATTGAAACCGCTTCCGCATACTGCTTGCTTTAACTCTACATGTCGCTCCTTGTACAGGAGCGTGGATTGAAACCTCGTTATTATATACTGCAACAATTGCTAAAGCGTCGCTCCTTGTACATCCTTTAACGGGAAAAGACATACTAGAACAAATAGGGAAAAATAGGATAAAAATATTTATAGAAGTAATAGAGTTTTTTAATACTTTGATTCCAAGGGAGGGTGATTGCTTTGCCACAGTTAATTAAATGTACTTCCAGTAAATGCTCGGTTCGGTATAAATGCAAACGGCATACCATGGCTCCGTCGGAAAATCAAATATATCACGATTTTGAAGCTGAATGCGGTAACGGATCATGCAAGTATTACATTCACATTTTAACGAAAATATCTCCAGAACCTTACCCAAAACCGGATCGTAACGGATTTATTCCAAACAAAGCCAAAACTCCGGAAAACGATGCGCTTGATATTGGCTGGGCTGAAGGAACCTTAAGCGATACCCGGCCTTATCGGATGGAATGCTGGGCTCAAGACGGAGTAACATCGGTAACTTTTTTCTTGTCTACAATTGATCTATCAGGCGGGGATAAAAAATGGTGGAGTTGGTTTCTTAGGAAGGAAGGATTGCTCTCATTTTTCGGGGAAAAGCAATTTATAGGCGTGGCTCATTTTACCGACCCTTCGGGAAATGAAATGTGGTCAGTGAATGTTGTGGTAGGAGATGAAGATGAAACTTATGTTACCGATACACCTGCAATTAATCCATACTAATAGATTTAAATTTCGGCCAATTAACCTCTCTCCGCTGAATATGCTTCTTTGAACCACATCGCCGGGGAGACAAAAACCAGGATGGTTTAAAGTACGGCGGTTCATGGATGAACATACGCCGGTGGGATGGGAGAGGGGTCTGGTTTTAGACCTAATTAACCTCCTGCTTTATTCTCCTCCAAACACGCTCTACAAACTTTCTTCCCTTTAATATCCGTCAACCCTTCCCCAATACCGCAAAATATACAGCCGGGTAAATATTTTTTAAGGATAATCCTATTGTCATCCACAAAAATTTCCAAAGGGGCATTTTCTCTTAAGTTCATAGTGTTGAGTAGTTCTGCCGGTAAAACTACTCTTCCTAAACGATCAATTGTTCGAACTATTCCTACTGATTCCATAATAGTTCATCACCTCGCACTAATAATAATCAAATTATAGCATTTACCATTTCATACTTCTACAACAATTACCAATCAATCCAACTAAATTCCAAAAAATTATTTTATATTTGCAGGAACTATTTTGCAAACATAGAAAATTATATATAGCCATTTCCTGTAAATTTTGATAAAAGGAGGTGAAAACATGTTTTCTGCTCTTTCATCCAGAATCCACAAAACCGGACTCATTCTGCCAATCATCCTCATCTTGCTGTTTACCCTCTTCTCCGGCTGTTCCGTAAAACTAATCTCCGACTACGACCAACTGATCGACCAATATGCGACCCAACTGCAAAGCGCGATCGAAACCTTCCTGATTAAAATGGAACGGTCCGCCGGGACGCCGGAAGGCAGTTACGCCAAGAACACCGGCTTTTATGATGAAATCCAGGGGACCCTGACCACTCTTCTGATAAGGGCTGAAACCACCGACGACAGTAAAATTGTGGCGGAACAAATCATATTGCTTCAGGAGAACTTGGAGAACTTGCGTAAACTCCACGAGGGACAAGGAGAGAAAGGGCTTACGCAAGCATTGACCGGACCGATGCGGGCCGCCTTCAATACCCAGTTCAGGGCGGTCATCAAACTGCAAACCGCCCTTAAACGCGGGGAGAAGGTTGAAGAACAATTGAAGTAAAGGAGGTGATAGTAAATGGCGAGTTTTGACGGGAAGGAGGTACTCCGGGAGATGCTGGAGGCTGCTAGGTTGGTCTTGGGCGACTCGTGGCCGGAGACCCGCGGTTATGTTGAAAGCGAGCTCAAAAACCTGGCCAAGGAGATCGCCAAAGTCGAGACCAACCGGATGATCGGGGAGATCGATCGGAAAACAGCCGGGATTTTAACCGACAGCCTGATCAACGCCGCCAAGACAGTAACCGCCGCCGGGGAAGGCATCGTCAAAGTCAAAGCGGAAATGGCGATCAATGCGGCGCTGGCGGTGTTGGTGAAAGCGATCAAGGCGGTCGCGTAGCGAGGGATTTGGGTTGGTAAAAGGATTAATTAAAACTAAGGGACTCGGTTTAAAAATTTACTAGGCTTAATTTCAAAATTTACTATAGTATATTTTTAAATTTACTGGCTTAACTTCAAAGTTTACTGGCTTAACTTCGAAATTTACTGGCTTAATTTTAAAGTTTACTGGCTTAATTTTGGGTGGGGGTAGCTGCCCGTAAAAGGAGACTTTAAAACAGCCATCTCCACCAGTTCCCAAAATGAATAATTATCAAAGGAGGGTTTTATAATGGCAAAAAAAATTCAAGCATGGACGGAGTTTAGACCCCGGCTGGAACTGGCCCCCCCGATGACAACCAAAGAACTGATCGAAAACATCGTCGCCGCTACTAATCAAAGCCGCGGTAGCGTGCAGGCGGTCCTCTCGGAGTTGGACGTGCAGATCGAGTCCGCGCTCAAAGGCGGGCGAATCGTCCATTTACCCAACGGGACCCATTACGAACCAACCGGCAAGAAAGACGGTTCCATTGATATTGACGTACGGGTCAACCCCGAGCTGGACAATCACGTCAACTCTGATTTTCGCGGCAAATGGATCAACTCCGCCAATATCGGCAAGAGCGAGGCCGAGATCATCGCCCTCTGGAATGAAAAGCACCCCGACGATCCGGTCGAAGTATAACACGGTATGGCCGAGGTGGCTGCCTAAAAAGCGCCTTTTGCGGACAGCCGCCCCGCCATCCAAATTAAGCCGTTTAACTATGAACCCTTCCTAACAGGATAAAGTCCCCAGTAAAAGGAAATAGAGGAGATGAGTGACTAATGAGTGAAGCGAAATTTTACGACGCCCATTGTCACATCATGAATCTCAGCCATCCTAACCTCTTGGCTTTCATCCAAAGGCTCAACCTGCCGTTAGTCATGTTATTCGCCCCGTTATTACCATTCTTGCTGCAACGGAATTATAACAAGATTAAGAACCTTTTAGCGGTGATGGAAAACGACCTGGGAACCTTATTCTTAATAATGGAGCGTTTTCTGATCGAAGATGAAGGGCTATGGGAAAACGGATTATTATTGATCGGCGGCAACCGGTACTCCAAGATCGTTTTAACTCCCCTGATGATGGATTTCGGTTATAAAGGCCGGACCGACCCAGGCATCTATTACAACCTCCCTTCCCAAAAACCCATCGCCGAACAGGTCTGCGATCTCTTTAGCGGGATTAGAAAATACTCCAAAGAGAGCAAAAGAAAGCTGTTTGAGATCTATCCCTTCCTCGGAATCAATACCCGCAACTACCCACTGGATGACGAAACCAGCGAAAAGGTCAGCCGAATACCGGACTTGGATCAATTAAGCGAAGCTTTGCGCCAAAAAGTGAGGTTTTGCGAAACTACCGGAAAGTTGACCTTTTACGGAAAAATGTTGAAGACGGAGGGGCAAGCCCTAGAAAGGCTCTTCGATAACGACGGGGACAAACATTCAGTCCGGTTGCTCTTTGACAAGTCGCAAAAGATTAAAACCAGGACTACGTTACGGAAACTCCTGGATAAATACTTCGCCGACTATCACGCCCTCCCGGAGGAACTGGCGGCTAAGCAAGGCAAGTTCACCGGGAACATCGACCGGATGGGCGGCAATTTCTTCGCTGGGATTAAGGTCTACCCGCCCCTAGGGTTTGACCCGTGGCCGGAAGACGACCCGGAGGAACTGGCAAAAGTAAAGCTGCTCTATGAATATTGCTCCGTAAAGAGAATCCCGGTTACCTCCCACTGTAATTCAGGCGGGTTTGTGGTGACTGATAAAAAGCATTCCAAAAGGATAACCGGTCCGGAACGGTGGGAGCGGGCGCTAAACAATTTCCCGGAGCTGATCTTAAACCTGGCCCACTTCGGCAAGGAGAATAAGAAGTTTATGCTCTTCCCGGTAGAAGGTTGGACCAGGAAGATTATCAGGCTGATCGCCAAGTTCGATCATTTATACGCCGATTTTTCCTTTAACGGTTTGGATGAAGATTATTACCGGGACTTGCGGCGCTATATCGACCGGAATCCGGCGGAGCTTCGGGAGAAGTTGAAGCAACGGATCTTATTCGGCACCGACTTTATGATCAATCTGACCGGGGCGGAGTCTTACAATGAGTATTTGCGGATTTTTTCCGAAAGCCCTTATTTGACCTCTGAAGAAAAACATCAGTTTTGCGCGATTAATGCGGAACGGTTTTTGTTCGGTGGGAAGAAGGTAGTAGAGAAAGAAGGGATTGAGGCGGTTAAGGAGGCCTAAAAGCAAATCCCTTGCCCCTTACGGCGCAATGTCATCTTGGCTACCTTAACTGAAGCCGGGCGATCCTATCCTTTAAAAGGTATTTGCCGAGTGTTGCATGTTTTAAGATAGGCTGTAAAGGTTGGTGGTTGCCCTGTTTCACTAACAAACATAGCTTAATTTTGTTCTCTGATGTATGATATAGGTAATAATTGGGGTGTAAAAGAATGGCTACATTTGCCGAACGGTTAAAAAAATTAAGAAAAGCAAGCATTTGACCCAGGAACAATTGGCGGAAATCCTGAAAGTTAACCGGGCCGCTTTAGCTAATTGGGAGACGAATCGGGCTTATCCCGATGCTAATATCATAAAGGAATTGGCGGTTTTTTTGAGGTTACCGTATGTTTTAGACCTCTTGTTACCTAATACCAGACCCGACAGCCGGTTTTAACCGGCTTGATTGAAACTCGGAGCCGTGGGTTTTAACCCGCGGCTCTCGGCCATACATAATATCAAATCCACTTCGAAAACACCGTCTCCAACGTCCATCGCCACGGCCTTGTATCCAAATACACTTGATAAACAGTATCCCTTTCATGGGATAAAGTAAAAAACACATGCTTCCCTTCGCCCTGCCGGACCTCCCAGGACGATTCCACCTGAAGATCTTTAACCCTCGGCCCCGCCAGATAATGACCAGCGGTTTGATTTTCCCGCCTTTGAAAACGGCAATCATATCGATATTATCGTTGACTTTGTCTACTTGCATGATCTTTCTCAGAACGTATGTTTGACTATATTATAACACCGTTCAAGAAAAAAAGATATCCCAGGACAATGGGTAGGCTACTCCAAACTCACCTGTTCTTTTACCTCTTTTAAACAAGCCTTGCATACATGCTTCTCTTTGATATTTACCAATTCTTCACCATTACCGCAAAACAAACAGCCAAAATGATATTTATTAAGGATAATCTTTTGGCTTTCGACGTCTACAAAAATTTCAAGCGGATCGCCTTTTTTTATTCCCATAATATAACGTAATTCTACCGGCAAGACTACTCTTCCTAAATTATCAACTTCCCTGGTTATTCCCGTCGATTTCAGCATAGTTATACCCTCTCTTATAAATAATAAGCCAATTATACCATTTTCTCTCCCAAACTCCAAACCCAGCTTATTTCCTATTTTTTATCTGCAATTCCCAAACAATTCAATCAAATTCCAAAACTTTATTTTTTTTTGGACGGTAATTATGCATTAACTCATTCTCTGCGTCTCCGCGCCTCCGCGGGAGATTAAAAGCTGCGAAGCCCAACCGGACTCAAATCCATAAAAAATAAGCCCTCAAAGGGCTCATTAATCAACAGCATACTCAGTTATTGTTTAAAATCCTCGTCACTTTCAATCCTAGGCTTAAATCCCCGCTTGGTCGCGGCCTCGGCTTTTGGTACCCGTAACTCAAGCACTCCGTTTTTATACTTAGCCACGGCCTGATCCGACTTGACTCCCGACGGCAGGGGAATAGCCCGGTAGAAACTGCCGTAACGCCGTTCCGTCATATGATAGCCTTTTTCCTCGCGGACTTCATCCTTTTGGGTTTCCCCTTTTAAAATAATAACATCTTCATCAACTGTTATATCGAGGTCCTCTTGTTTGACCCCGGGGATATCCGCTTTCAGGATGAATTCAGCGTCAGCCTCCCGCAGATCGACGGAAGGTCCCAAATTTCCGTTCCTAAAAAATTCG
The DNA here is from genome assembly GCA_023415835.1 of Bacillota bacterium. Taxonomy (GTDB): domain Bacteria; phylum Bacillota; class UBA4882; order UBA8346; family UBA8346; genus JAAYHS01. Next base: position 60,221 of record JAEZJK010000002.1, on the reverse strand, counting down.
CTGAAATTACGCGGTATCATCTGGTTGAAGGAACGGTCGTTGAAAAAGTCATTGTTAAATGGGCTTAACCAATTTTTGTGTTCCATCGTACCCCTCCTTAAGTTTTATGAAATAGTATTCCTTAAACTATCTTATTTAATCAAAACCCAATTAGAATCATTAGCGGGTTTTCCGGCCGGGACAGCGGAAAAACAAAAAAAGGATGTATTATTACAAAAAAATTATAGAATCAAAGCCTAATCCGGGATATGATTAAAAATGAAGTATAACCAAGAGGTATAATAGAGCCAATGGTTAAATGGAGCGTAAGGCCGACAAAATGCCGGTCCTAGAGGTTGGCCGAAGGCTTCGCCGGAAGTAAGCAAACAACAAAGGACGTGATTGGTTTGGCATATGACATCATCATTCAAAACGGCCGGATAATCGACCCGGCCCGTGGCATTGACCGGATTGGGACAGTCTATGTTAAAGAAGATCGGATCGCCGAAACTGCAAATGAGGATACTGCCGACGCAGCCCAGGTTATCGATGGGACAGGGTGTTTGGTCTTGCCCGGCCTGATTGATTTTCACACCCATCTGTTTCATACGGGGAGTTTATTTGGGGCGCCTCCTGATTCGGCATTATTGCCGTTAGGAGTTACTACCGCTATCGATGCCGGGAGCGCCGGGATCGCCAATTACGGCGCTTTTCATAATAGTGTCGTCGCTAATAGCTTTGTCAGGATCAAAAGCCTCTTAAATGTCGCAGCCGAAGGGCAAGTTACTGAGTGCTACCCCGAGAACCTTAACCCTAAGTTTTACGATGCATCCCGAATCGCCGGGCTATTTCGAAAATACCGCGGCGAATTGCTGGGATTAAAAATAAGGGTAAGCAAGGGGGTGGTAGATGACTTAGCCCCATTACGGAGAACAGTCCAGATTGGCGAAGAAGTTGGTTGCCCGGTAGCGGTCCATGCGACAGACCCCCCGCGCGAAATGGAAGAATTGGTCAAATTGTTGCGGGGCGGAGATATTTTGGTCCATGCCTATCACGGCAAGGGCAATACTATTATCGGCAGTAACGGAAAAGTATTACCGGAGGTTTGGGATGGCCGCAGGAGGGGCATCTTGATTGATGTCGCCAATGGAATCAATAATTTTGCTTTTCAAACCGCCCGGGCGGCGCTTAGTGACCGGTTTAAACCGGATATTATCAGCTCCGACCTTACAATCCAGAGTATGTACCGTTTCCCGGTATTCGGGTTACCTTATCTGATCTCCAAATATTTGAGTTTAGGAATGGATTTGACCGAAATTATCGCCGCTTGTACGGCTACCCCGGCCAGGCTGATCGGGATGGAAGGGGAGATCGGGACTCTTGCGCCCGGTTCTTGCGCCGACATTGCGGTTTTCAAGTTGGCTGATACAACGGTCCGGTTTGCGGATAGTATGGGTGAAACTGTAGCCGGAGGCCAATTGCTAATTCCTAAACTAACAGTCAGGGCCGGACGGGTTGTCTTCCGGCAGGTTGATTTTGTTTAGAGGAAAGGCATTAGGCAATAGGGAAGAGGGAAACAGGCAAGGTCAAAGGTTGAAAAAATATTGCTAACCCTAGCTCAGTGAAGCTGTTTCAAAGAGTCAAAATAATAAAACAAAAGGCTCTGTTTTCAATAATGGTTGATCTTGATATCCAAAAAGTAAGAGGTTCTGTCCGCCGCGGGCTAAGCCCACACGGCTAGGCTTACAGTCAACCCGGCTAAAGCCGGCTGTTCTAGATACAAAAACGTAAACTTTGAATAATATATTAGATCCGGTGGCCTCATTTATGGGGGTTCGTACGCGAAATATATTCAGCCCGCGGATTGGCTATAATTGGCAGCAAACAATATTCTAGATCAACCGTTTCCGATAACAGAGCCAAATAAAAAATACACGAAAATTTATTTATTTCGTGTATTTTGTGCTTTAAAAAACGTTTCTTTTTTAAATTATTGAGCCTGAATTAACTTAGGGCAGCGATCAAAGCCTGATTAAATTGTTTTAAATCATCGACTGTCCGTGAGGTAATTATATTCCCGTCTACCACTAACGGCTGGTTAAGGTAAATAGCGCCGGCATTCCTGAGGTCATCCGCAATCGACCCGGCGGAAGTGATATTCTTGCCTTTAACGATTCCGGCTGAAATCAGCACCTGAGGACCGCGGCAAAGGGAGGCGATGGGTTTTCCTTGAGCGTAAAAATCAAGGGTTAGTTTTAAAACCTCAGGGGTTACCCGAAGGGTGCCCGGGGAATGGCCCCCCGGTATAAATAACGCGTCAAAGCCGTTCGCCGCCAAATCGCTGATTAATAGGTCCGCTTTAAGGGGTTGGTTAGGCTTTTGTTCATCCGGCAGCTTATAGGTAATATGATCAAAAACGCCTTTGGTAAGATGTTCCGGTTTTAGGGCAACCACTGTGACGGAAGCGCCTTCGCTGATTAAGGCTTGGGCTGTCCCGGTCAGCTCGCCGTGATGATAGCCATCGGTAATAAGGGCGGCAATCTTTTTGTTTTTTAGCATCGACTTAGACCTCCGATTTTTGATTACTTTAATTATAATTCAATATTGGAGGCCTTTCTGCGCTATTGTTGCTAAAATGTTTGCCGTTTTTGCTGTTTTATTTGGGATCACGCCGCCCGGTCCCGGCTTTAGGAAGCTTTCATCTTCTTCCGGTATTGATAAGGGGTAATCCCTTCATACTTTTTGAAAATGCGGATAAAGTGATTAATATTATTAAACCCGGACGATAATCCGATTTCGGTAATATTCTCGGTAGAATGGCAGATCAGCTCCTTGGCCTTGGCAATCCTTTGTAAGATTAAATACTCCTTAAAAGAAAAACCGGTAACCTTTTTAAATTGGTGGGAGAGATAATATCTATCAATATAGTGGCCTTTGGCGACATCTTGCAAGTTAATTTCATTTTGACAATTATTCTCAATGAACTTTTGAACCTCCAAAACCAGGGCGGCGGTTTTATTTAAGGTGGGTACCGGGAAGAAAGAGCTGTAATTTCGGTATAATGAAATTATCAATAAACGGAATAACGACCTCAGGCTTATTTCCCAATAAGGTTTTTCGGTATTAATCTCCTGCTGCATTTGATCGACCAAATCCGATAACTGGGCGCTATGATCCTGGGAAAGTTGGAGTAAATGGATGAAATAATCCGGCCGGTTCCGGAAGACAGATGATAACACCGGATCCTGAATCACAGCATGGAAATATTCCGGTTTAAAGATGATGCAATAACGTTCAAATGGCAGCTCCAGGGTCCTCCAGTGGTGCTTTTCCAAGTTGCTGATTGCCAAGATACTATTGGGGCCGGCGTCGTATACCCGGTCATTAATAGTTACCCGGGCTTTTCCCCGGATGATATACATAAATTCATGGTAATTATGAAAATGAGGTTCTTTCTTCTTCTCCTGGGAAGTAGCATTACGAAGAATGTCAATTTTCCGGGTGTGGAAACCAATGCCATTATTCATCGTTGATCTCTCCTCCAAAAAAGCAAAAAGTGAATACTAAATAACCGATAAAAGCAAGAAGAAGTGATATGGTTTAGTTATAATTGCATTTAGAAGGCATTTTTGTACATTATATCATAATATCACCGATAAAAGTTTCAATATATTACGTAAAAAGATTTCAGAATTTAGTAAACATGCCATTTCAAAGGAATAAGTCATATTCACATAAATTACCTCCTAATTTAAAATACCTTCCATGGGCAGGAAGGTATTTTAAATTTTGACGTTAAGAGTATAATATGAGCGAGTTTCATAAATCCTAGATTTATCATTTTGATACAATATATTGATAGACCAATCTGGGCTGAACACCATATATTGTATCAAAATCTTACTAAATGTATTTATGAAACCGCCTAAATATTAGAAAAATTAACAGTTATAATCCGCAATAATTTTATAGTTCAAGTTTTTTACCCGGCTTACTCCATGAGACGCCTAACTCATTTGGGAGTTTAGCCTCATTAAAACAATCCAGAAGGTTAGCCTCAATCCCCAGTACATAAACCTTGGAATCACCCGGTTGGCCTTCGGCCTTAAGGAGCGATTCGGGGAAGGAACCGATCTCAGGCATAGATTCTTGGGCGGCATTAACACATAAAAGATGCGGAATCGAAGCGGAGATGCCGCAAGCCATTTTCTTACCCCCACGGACGGCTTTAATCGCATCCCACAATTTCTGGAGACGGTCACTTTTTGGCGTTTCGCTATAATATTTCGTAGTCCCGTCATTAAAACGCGCCCAAAAGTTTTCATCATCCCCTTGGTCATGGAAGATAACCGCTTTTTCAAAGCGATATTGACTGATGGGCCCATATTTAATTTTACCGTGGCTCGCTAGGGTCGTATAAAATAAAATCTCAACACCATCGGCGGTGATACACCGTAAGGCGGCGGTATCGTAGTTTTCAATGTAGGGGCATGCCCGATATAATTCGGCAGTCAACGAAACCGGATTGGCGCTGGTCTCCCTGGCCTGACCCAATATATAAAGCATGTTATGGAGCTGATGGGCGCAGGAATTATTCACCGGGCTGTCCAACACCAAACGGCCATCGTCAGTCCTTATCTTTCCGGCCCAACTGTTTCGATGATAATATTGCTCGCCTCTGGGTAAGCAAAGCAGCGCTTTAAACTGAAGCGGTTTACCAAACAAGCCGGAAGCGATGTCTTGTTTCATTTCCTGAACGGCATTGGCATAGGATAATTGAAATCCGACACCCACCATTTTGCCGGAGGCGCGCTCCGCTTCCAGGAGACGAAGCCCATCCCGGTAGTCTGCGCAGAGCGGTTTTTCGCAAAGGATGTTACTTCCTTTGGATAAACAAAAAAGGATCTGTTCAACGTGGAAATGGATGGGAGAGGAGATTACCGCCAGATCGGCCTGGTTCTTTTCATAAAATGATTCTAGAGTAGAGTGAATCGGAATATCGCGTTCAATAATCCTCGAAATCAAGGCGGAATTTTCGGGAAATGGGTCGACAATCCCGGCGACCTTGATCCCGTGCAGCCGTTCGTCTGGGGTATCCGGTAAAAGAGCGGCTACGTAGTTGGCGCCGTAACCGCCGATGCCTACAAGTAAAACGTTGATCTCTTTCAATTCCCGGACCATCCTTTATTCCAATGTTTAAAAGTGCGAGCGAGATTAGTATTATTTTGCATCATATACCGAAGCGAGAATCTTGCCGGTTTCGACCTGAAGCGCGCCGGTGGGACAGACTTGGAAGCAATAACCGCAGCCGATGCATTGTTTTGTCTTGGTTGCGCAGCCGTTGGAGACGGAGATTCCCTCATACCAACAGGCATCAACGCAATTGCCACAGCCGATGCAGCGATTTTGGTCCACTTCAGCTTGTTGATAAGCTTTACCAAGGCGTTTAAGGCGTTCATCAGCGATTTCCGGGGCCATTGTAAACAGGTTTAAAGCATCTCCGCAAAGGCTGTCGATATCAGGATAACCTTTTTGATCCATCCATTTGGCAAAACTTTTGATTAATTCGGAAACCGCTCCCGGACCAAGGCAACAGGCCAAGCTACCCAGCTGGACGCATTGGCTGCCGGCCATAATTAGTTTGGCCGCGGCATCCCAGGAGAAGATTCCGCCCCCCGCGTACATTGGAGTTGTTATTCCGTTCATCCTGGCCTCGGCTACGGTATAAGAAATAATCGGCAACGCCTGAGTGCCGCCGTAACCGGCTCCGGGACGGGTCCGGGTTTCTTTCCAATCTAAATCGAAGATAAACCCTTTCCATCGGGCGGTAGGACCAATAGCATCGGCTCCGGCAAGGGAAGCAGCTTCCATCGCCCGCAGGGGATCGCAGGCTTCGACCGGCAATTTGACCATTACCGGTATTTTGATAGCCTTTTTAATCCTTTTGGTTGCATTATAGACCAGCCGATAGTAATCAAAAATCCGGTCTCCGCCAACCGCTACTCCGGGAGTATTGAAATGAAGTTCAACCGCATCAGCCCCGGCAAGCTCCAGTTCAATAGCTTGCTTGGCCCATTCATGTTCCCAACCCTTCCCGGAGATGATGTCGCCATAATGCCCCACCGATACCCAGAGTTTGATATCGGCCGACATTTCCTTACGGACCGTAAATACACCTTCGCAATATTCCTCGAAGGAGGCGAATGGATCTTTGATCCGTGCGCCAATGGCGTGGCTTTGAATTGCCGGTTTTCCGGCGCGCATCTCCTCGCCGGAGGGCGCGGTATAGCTTCCGCCACCGCCGCCGTGGCCGAAATTACGCATGGCTATTGCTCCGGGAAGGGCCGTGGCGCTCTTTAAAACTGCTTTGACTCCATGGGTCGCCGGGCTGGAAGCGATCACAAACGGATTAGTTAGATTCAATTCTTTTACCGATAAATTTGCCACTTGAACATCCTTTCCGCGGAAAACTTATCAAACTTAATTACAGTTCATGGTTGACACTAGTTCTTTTAAGGTTTCCGCATCTTGTTGAAATTGCGCTTCGGAGTCGTCTAGCACGAATTCTATCAGCGCATAATGGATTTTTTCATCACAAACAGTTTGAAAATATCTGGCCCAGTCGCCGCTCCCCAGTTTAAGCGGGGTCCGGCTATCGGAGGAACGATGAAAAACATGGAGATTAGTTAGTTTTGGTTTAATTTTAACTAACCCTTCGGCCCTGGAATCAAAATCAGATTCGGAAAGAGGTTGCCAATAAGTATAAACGTTTGGGTGGTTAACGGATTCCAAGAGCCGGACCGCAGCTTGGTTGGAATCGGTTAAAGTATTATGGTGATACTCGTAAGAGATTGAGATTCCGGCTTCAGCGGCTAAATCCGCAATATTACGCGATTCCGACACAATTCTATCCCACCAGGCTCCATCGGCCTCTTTTGAGCCCTTATTTCCGGCCCAGACCCGAATGGTCGGGGCCTTAAGCGCTATAGCCGAATCAAGTGTTTTTTTAAAGTCATCAATACCATTCTCAGAGCATCCAATCCGATAATAAGAGCCGTATGCCGCTACAGTAATACCTTGGTCCGCGGTCATCCGGTAAACCTCGCGTGCCTTGAGGGTATCGCCGGGCGGGACGTGCAGATCGCCGCCCCATTCGATTCCTTGAAGCCCAACCTGTCTTACCAGTGAAATTAGATCTTTGGGAACGAGTTTGCGGAAAGTAACCGAAACCAATCCGGTTTTAATCATTTTAGGCACCTTCTTAACTACATCTTCAATACTTGCTCCCAGTATACCGGCTCAACCGGGATTCCTTTTTCCAAGTTTTCTTTTCTGGCCTTTAACATTCTTTCGCCGGGGTAGGAGACTGTTCCGCCTTCTCGGATGGGGGTTGAACGGTGCAAGTCGGCGATGGTTTCCTGAAGCGAACGGATTATCAAATCCTTACCGGAGAGCCTTGAAATATCAAGGGCCATAAATACCTGCGATAATCCCATCTCGACTCCAAATTTACCTACCTCTAAAGTGGAATTGCCACCGGATAAAATCATAGCGATTAAGTCCAACAGGAGTGAAAGCCCGGAACCTTTCCAGTATCCGATGGGAAGGCTCTGGTTAGTTTGGAGCACGGCTTTGGGGTCTTTAGTCAAATTACCGTCACTATCGAACCCGCCATCTACCGGGAGCATTTCATCGTGGCGCGCATAAGATTCAAGCTTACCGTAGGAAAACATGGAGACCGCCATATCCAACAGAATATGCCCTTCTTCACGCGGTACCGCAAACACGATCGGATTGTTGCCTAACTTCGGTTCTTTGGCGCCCCAAGGCGGCATGTTGGGAATGGTATTGGTCCAGCAAATTCCGACGCATCCGGCGTCGGCTGCTTGTAACCCGTATGCGCCGGGCCGCATCCAGTGGTTCGTGTTTTTTAAGGCAACGCATCCGATGCCATGCTCCTTAGCTATTTCAATGGCCCGCTTCATACAGAAATGGGCGTTTAAGTTTCCCGGGCCCAGGTTACCGTCCCACCTTTCCAGAGCGCCAAGGGCCTCAACTTTTACAGGCTGGGCGTTAATGTTGATGTGGCCGTTTTTGATATTGTTGATAAACCGAGGGAAACGGTTTAAGCCGTGGGTATAGACTCCATCGCGGCTGGCTTCCGTAAAGAGTTTGGCGCAGAGCTCGGCTCGTTCCGCTGTAAAGCCCATATTCAATAAGACCCGTAAGAACTCGGCATACATTTCCTGAAAAGGTATTCGCGTCATCGATGGTCACCTCAAATATTGGATTGATTAATACTAACGGTTGACTTGCCCTAATTCTACCAGATAAAGCTGGACATTTCCGCCGTCCCGATCGGATCGGAACAGGATCTTATCATTGTCCCAACTAAATGTGGGATGCGGGTGAGTATCCCCTTTACACCAGGAAGTGTTATGGGAGCAAAGGGTTTTCAGGGATGGCTGATCGGTTTTAATGTCAATCAAGACCAAATCATCGGCCTCGTCTCCGACGAGCAGGGTACTATCAATGTTGGCATGATAATGATTGCAATAATAAGGCATTTCTACCGTCCGCTCCACCTCGCCGTTGCGATTGGCAAAGCCAACATAGGGAACTTGGTCCGTTACTTCCGGAGCAATAGTCGCTTGTGTTTTGGAAGAGGTAATAGTGCCGTCGTGACCTTTACGCCGGTTATCAAAGAAGATCCGGCCATCCCTTGTCCAAAACTCGTGGCCTACGCAGTCGTCTTCCTCCTGACGAAAACAAGGGATTACGCTCCTCGACACCAAATCAAGGATCCAAATCCTTTGCTGGACCAAATTCCAAGGACCTTCGTGACAAAACATGGCAATGGTCGGATCGTCGGGGCAAAACTGGAAATGTTCGAGATAATGGGTATCTTCATAAATATCAAAAGCTTTGGAACCGTCCAAATAAACCAGTTTAATCTTGCCGATCTTATTGGCGTACATCTTCTCTTTAAAGCCCGAGTAGTTGCCGCCCCTTTCCACATTGACGGCTTCATCCAGGATTACACCGGCATACTTTTTGTTGGGGCTGATAAACGGGATCGTCATTTTAAAGCGGGGATCGGACTGTTCATAAATGACTTCATTTTGCCCGGTTTTGGTATTTAGTTTCTTCATTTTATTGCCCGTTACATAGAGTACGAACTCACTGTCGGGGGTTTTAGTCCCCCGGGAAATCCCATTCGGTTCATCGGTCAACTGGGTCATAACCCCGGTGGTTAGATCCATTTTAAAATAGTTATAAACGAAGGGCCGCTCGGAACTCCGGTCCGAGGTAAAAATGATTTCTTTATCCCCCAAGGTGAAAGAGTTGTCGACAAAGTAAAGATGTCGGTTGTTCCTTGATCCGCTGGTAAGTTGTAAGATTTCAAATCCGGTTTTTGAATCCTTAAAGTAGTGTTTTTCCGATGGGTATTCTCTACCTACCATGTTATCTGGCTCCTTTAAATATGCTATAAGAAAATATCGGGAAGGGTAACAGGCAAATATATTACAATCGGTATTCTGCAAAATTATAAAATTGTCCTGTATAGAAACGATTATACAGGACAATCTGCAACTATTGAATTCGGAATTGATTACTTTTTAGTATTTAATTCCTTGAGAATTTGGGCGCCATTAATACTTTTAAAGAAAGCATCATACTCTTTGTAAGCATCTTCAATGGACGCTATCCCCAGGATCATTTTTAATCCTAATTCTTGGCGTTTTTTAGTCAAAGATGCGCTATATTTATCATATAGAGGCGAGATACCGGCTGGAATCACGTATTTTGGACCAGTATGCTTATTAATATCCTTAGTTAAATCCAGATATTTTGAAAACATATCTTGGTCGGGGAATTTAAACCCTAAGTTTAAATCTTTGACATCAACAAACATTCCCATCACGCTGTTCATTGATAAGCTTTGTCCGCCGGCTTCCGCTTGAGGGGTAAGTTTGCCAACCCCGTTTACCACGACATAATGTTTACCGGGAACCCCAACCATTACGGTTTTGATGCCCTCAGCCGAATAACACATCCAGGCGATAAAATCGGTGGCAGCTTGTTTATATTTGGAGGTAGCGGAAACCATATATGCGTCTTGAATAGCTTCGTTCAAGGTTCCGCCTTGGCCGTTAGGTCCGGCCAATTTAAAAATTGGGACCAAATCGACTTTGGAATCAGGTTCTACCCGGGTAATCCCATCGAGGTAGAAGAAATAACGGTTATCATAATCCAAGTTACTAGCGGCCCTACCGGAGATTAATTTATTCCGCATCGCTGAATTATCATTGGTTGGAAACTCCTGATCCAGGACGCCTTCTTTATATAAGCGGTTAATGTAAACATGGGCTTCCCGCATCTCCGGGGTATTGAAACTATCGAAATATTTCCCCTTTTTATCCTTAACGAACTCGGGATAAGCCCCGAAAGAACTATACAGAAATGGGAGGTTATCCAGGAATTTCGAATAGGAGAACGGGACAATATCGGAATTTTTCTTAACTTTCAACATTTCCGAGAGAAATTCCTCGGTAGTCGGGGTACTTGACAGTTTCACATTATACTTGTCAAGGATCTCTTTTCTGGCCCAAATTACTTTTTGTTGTTCTTTCAACCTTGGTAAGGCGTAAATATCCCCTTTAGCAGATCTCATATAATCGAAATATTTCGGTTCGACATTTTTGAGATATTTGGATTTCTTCACATATTTATCTAATGGAGCGGCAAAACCTCTAGCGGTGAAGGTATGGACATTTACCATTGCTTTATTGATTCGGAAAACATCCGGAATATCACCGGAGGAGAGCAAAACATTGATTTTATCGGAATAAGTATTAGCCGGGGGAGCAATCATTTTGATAATTGTATTGGTCTGTTTTTCCATCTCTTTTTTTACTTCATCCATTAACAAAGGATCGGTGCTGCCACCCCAAGTCGGCATGGCGATTGTTAATGGAGCGGGCTTTGGAGCGCTATAGCCGATAACACTTATCAAAGAGATAACTAAGAGACTTAAGGCAATAACGGCCACCTTTTTTTTGACTCTAAACATCCTTTCTACCTCCTTTTTTAATACAAACCCTTAACAATAATATCAAAAATTAAATACTGAACATCACTCCTTTGATGAAGTATTAGAGCCCGATTGATTTTTTTATTAAATAACACTTTCCAAAAACCCTACTAAATTCTAACGGGAACTCCTGGAATTTAAATTAATAACCTTACCAAGCCCTTTATTAAACCCAAATACCAATTAAAAGAACACTTTGTTGCAATCAAGTTATTTTATTAAAACAAAGTATTATATACTCAAATTATATAAGGGAACAACAGTAGCGTTCTATAAATCATTTGTCAAAAAATACGCTTAATTTGCTTTTTTAAATGGAAGGGATGGAATTAGACAACCAATAGCCCCTAGGCCGGGAATTTTTCGTTGAGAAAAACAAAAAACCACCTGTTTAAGGCGGTTAAGGGTTACTTAATTATATATACCGCAATATATTAATTATTGCTCCAATTCAGCCGCGAAACTTTGCAACCATTCATCAATATTGAAAGAGGGGACTTTGAGAGGGCGATAGGCCGGTTTAGCGGTTGGATAGCCCCCGGCTTCTTCTTGACTGTTCACAAATTGACCCTTTCGATTCGAAAAATCCGAAATAATTCTTTGATCCGCAATATCCCTGTCTTTGGAGGCCAAATTGCATTTATATCCATCAAGAGAGCACTTGGCGGAGATCCTTCCGGTTTCGGGCGTAACCGGGAACGCAAAACGCGTAATCCGTATTATTCACAAATATCAATCAGCCTTAAAGGTGACTTCGTTATTATTAAGTATTTTTCCGGAGGCGTCAAAAATAATCGCCCCATACTTCGGATTGGCAGTAAGAAAAGCCTTAATCTCCGCCACCGGCAATACAAAAAAAGCGGTTGAAAGCAGGTCTGCCTCAATTGCGGTAGGAGCGGTTGCGGTGACTAGGATTTTATCCTGTACCGGGTAACCGGTACGGGGATCGATTAAATGGGAATACCTTTTACCGTTTTTGATAAAAAAGTTTTGATTATCCGCCGACGTGCCCAAGGCCCGGTCCTCCGGCAGGCCGAGAGTACCTAACAATTCCCCGGGCTGCCGTGGATGTCCGATTCCCAACCGCCAATGGCTCCGGTCGGGACGTTTTCCCAGCACCCGAATGCTGCTGCTTCCTCCATTAATGAGAGCGGAACGAATCCCGGCCTTTTGCAAGCTCAAGTAAGCACGGTCAATCGCATAACCTTTAGCGATTCCGCCCAAGTCCAGCTTCATCCCTTTGATAGGCAGGAATACAGTCCGTTTATTAACATCCAGCGCTACCCGGTTGAAACCAACCAGCGGTAAAACCCGGTTAATTTCATTTGGATCGGGCAGTCGGGGTTGGCCTTGGGGGTTAAAGCCCCAAAGATCGACGATCGGACCAACCGTCGGGTCGAAGGACCCCGATAAGTCCGGATAACTTTTGGCAACCTTTTTTAAGATGGCCATCAATTCCGGGGCGACCTTAACCGGTTTGATCCCGGCTGCCTGGTTCACCTTTACCAGTTGGGAGCGGCTTTGACTTGAAGTAAAGGATTCGATTCGTTTGATTTCTTTAAAGGCTCCTTCAATAGCTTGACCGGGCTTAGTACCGGTAGCGGTTATTTCAAAAACGGTACCCATTGCAAACAAGGATTTGGTGACGGTAGATTCCCGCTTCGCCCAAAGCCAAACTACCGCCGACACGGCAATAACGATCACAGTGACGGGCAACAAAACCTTCTTCATTAGCGGCCCTTTCCAAAATAACTTTTTTTAATTAATTATACCAAAGAAAACGAAGCATCAATATGCTAGTTAAATATGTTTTTGAAAAAAGCTGAAAATTAATACGCAATTCGTTAAATCAATGGTATCTAATTTGTTAACAGTAACCGAACCATATTGCCAGTTGAGCGCAGGTTTCCTATAATGGGTTATGGGGTATGATAACATAAAACAGACTAGAGAAAGATATGCAACGGCCTTTACACCTGTTGTATATAGAGGGAAATTAAAATGAATAATTGGCAAAGTAGCCTTTCCCGCACCCAAAAAGTCCGGAACCGTTGGAGGCAGTTTGACGCCTTAAGGCTAGGAATGGACTGGACTGAGGAGGATTTAACCAAGTTTCAGATATTTATTGATGACGTTTACGGAGACAGCCACCCTGGCAGCGTCCATCTGGGCGATCTCAGCGAATCAGCGGGCATGGGAGTGATGGAGTCGGGCGGTAAAGCGGCGCACTTTCATGTGACGGATCTTTGCGACGGTTGGGCGCAGGGGCACTCCGGAATGAATTATATTTTGGCTTCCCGGGAGATCATCGCCGATATGGTAGAATTGCATGGGTCGGTAATTCCATGGGATGGGGCGGTAATGGTCTCTAGTTGTGATAAATCCATTCCTGCCCATTTAATGGCCATGGCGCGGCTAAATATTCCAGCGATTCATGTGCCGGGCGGAACCATGGGATCTGGGCCGGATCTGTCAACTATCGCCTATGGCGGCGATATCTCTTTAAGAGAGCACCAAAAAAAAGTAACAGTCCAGGAAATTAGGGAGTTTTGTTTGACTTCCGCCCCTACTTGCGGCGCTTGCCCCTTCATGGGGACTGCGGGTACAATGCAGTGTATGTCGGAGGCATTGGGGTTGGCGTTGCCCGGTTCAGCGTTGATACCCGCCTTTTATCAAGAATTATATCGGAAAGCCAGGCAAGCGGGGAAGGCAATAATCAACCTAGTCCAACGCAGGATTGATGTGGGTGAGATATTGACGCCGGCTGCTTTTGAAAATGCAATCAAAGTGCATGCCGCTATTGGGGGCTCGACTAATGCTATCATTCATTTACCGGCGATTGCGCATGAGGCCGGTTATGAATTGCCGTTGGAGTTATTCAACAAGGCCAACCAGGAGATACCATACCTAACAAACCTTCAGCCCAGTGGAGAATTTCCAACCCAGTTTTTCTGGTATGCCGGAGGGATCCCGATGATTCAGTGGTTGATCCGCGACCAACTGGATCTATCGGTAATGACGGTAACCGGTAAAACTTTGGGTGAAAATCTGGAAGATTTAATGAATGATAATTATTTTGAAAGGGTACAGTCTTATTTGGGGAACCATCGGATTTCAGCGTCGGATATTATCCGTACTCCTGAGAAAGCGACTAAAAAAGGTTCGATCGCCATTTTAAACGGTAGTTTGGCTCCTGATTGCGCCGTCATTAAATATGCGGCGGTACCCAATCAAAAACTGATCAAAAAAGGCCCAGTGACAGTCTTTGAATCGGAGGATCAAGCATATCAGGCTATTGTTGATAACAAAATTAAACCTGATCAGATCATGATTATCCGGAATGAAGGCCCGCGGGGTTCCGGTATGCCCGAGATGTTTATGACTACCGAAGCTTTATCTAGTATTCCGGAATTATCATCCTCAGTGACACTTATTACTGATGGGCGTTATTCCGGGGCGACCCGTGGCATTTGTATCGGCCATGTTGCACCCGAGGCCGCTTTGGGAGGGCCGATTGGCTTAATCGAAACCGGCGACTTAGTGTTGGTGGACATTCCCAACCGGAAATTGGATATTATCGGTTTTAAAGGACAGGAAGCTTCTCCGGAAGAAGTGGCTCGGGTGCTGGAAGAACGACGTTCCAAATGGCAACCGCCGGTTCCTAACGCTAAACACGGTATACTACGCCGTTACTTTGAAAAAGCAGCACCGGTTAATCGTGGCGCTTACATGGAGTGATCTTGGGCTGCTAAGATTATTATTTACTATATAAGTTGAATTAAATTTCTGATATTACATCATGCCTTTAAAGCCAGCCATGATGAGAAATTAATGAATTTAATTCAACTTATGTCAACTGTAATAGGGTGAAATAAATACCGATTTGAGGTTATTTGCATTCGGCTTTAAGAATGCAAATCGTGGTTAAGAAATTTATTTCATCCTATATATTGCAACTTTTTAATAAAAGTGATACTATAAGGTTAGAAAAACGTATTTTTAGATTCATCGATGAGTTTGACCTTAAAAATAAGGAGTTTATCGATGGAAAAAATTCAAAAGAGAGCCACAATCCGCGATATTGCCAAATTAGCCCAAACATCGGTAGCTACGGTGTCATGGGTCTTAAATGGCGATTCCCGAAAATATGTTAGTGATGAGTTAAAGGAGCGCGTGCTCCAAGCGGCAAAAACTCTAAACTATCAACCTAATCTTTTAGCCCAGCGTTTGAAAGGGAAAGCCCGCAAACTCCTCGCCATCATTGTCCCGCAATTTGAAAACGTATTTTTCAGCCGGATCGTAATCGGGGCTGAAAAATATGCCAATTCTAGGGATTACAAACTTCTGATTTGCAGTACCGATGATAGTCCTCAAAAAGAAATCGAACTGGTTAACCAACTCATAGCAAACTGGGTTGATGGCTTTTTAATAGCCCCGACCCTGGAAGGGGATAGTTCAATTGAAACAATCATCCATTCGGGGACCCCGGTAGTCTTACTGGATCGGTTAATCAAGGAGAATATTGATTATGTGGCTACCGACAACTATGATGCGGCATATATCGGAGCTAAATACTTGTTTGAACAAGGCCACAGACATATTGCTTACGTTGGTTGGGACATCGGATTGAATACCATTACAGACCGGAATGAAGGCTTTTTTAAAGCAGCCGCTGAGTTCGGCGTCCCTCGGAAAAGCATTATCGTTCGGAGGTGCCCCCGGTCTGCCGAAGCTGGGTATATTATCGCCAACGGGATTATGGATGAAGACCGGCCTACGGCCTTCTTTATTGACCAAAACAATATTGCCGAAGGTGTGGTTCAAGCCTTGCGTGAACGTAACGTCAATATCCCCAAAGACGTTTCGGTATTAGTTTATGGCGATCCGAGTTGGGCCAAACTGAATGTGCCGGAATTTACATGTATTGCCCTTCCCGACATCCAAATCGGAGCGGAAGGGGCGCGAATCTTAATTGATAAATTGGAAGGCCGGGGCACCGCCATTCAAACCATTTTATTGAGCGGCAGTTTGGAGAAGCGGGGTTCGGTCGGTAAAATCTCTCGGACATAGAGTAGCCGTTTGCGCCGGTTGTCATTTGACGACGTGGATTGATTCCTTGGCGTTTTTAAGGAGGTGGTAATATCCAAAATTGTAAAGTTCAGGCATTCGTAATAGAGAACTACTAATCAAAGGAGGTTTATCGAATGAAGAGGAACTTTAAGATTTTGATGGTGATTGGCTTGATTTTGGCAATTAGCTCAACCGGATTTATTATGGCTGAAGATAATTACCCTTCCCGGTCGGTGGAATTCATCTGTTCATGGTCTGCCGGAGGCGGAGTTGACGTATTGATGCGCGCCATTGCCAGTGTTTTCCCGAAATATGCTAATAATCAACAATTGATTATTAAGAATGTCCCGGGCGGCGGTAGCGCAATGGGATTTATTGAGGCCTCACAAGCTAAACCGGATGGTTATTCGCTTTCTTCCGGGACTACGCCGTTTATCACAAAAATTCATATGAGTTCAGTCCCATACGGTCTTGACAATTTTGAACCGGTAATGATGTTTGCCGATATTCCCTGTTACATAATGGTTCCAGCTGATTCTAAGTATAAAGACCTTCGTGATTATGTAGCCGACGCTAAAAAACGGCCTGGCCAGATTACATTAGGCAATGCCGGTTCCGGTGGCGGTACCCACTTGGTCGGCCTCGCTTTTCAAAAATTTGCTAAAATCCAATTAAATAATATACCCCATGAAGGTGGCGGACCAGCTTTTACCAACCTTATGGGAAAACATATTGATTCGGCCATCGGTTCTTCGCCTGAGGGAATGCCGCAAGCTTTAGCCGGACAACTCCGGATTCTGGGAATCTTTGCCGACCAGAGATTGGCGAAATTCCCGGATGTTAAAACCGCCAAAGAACAAGGGCTGAATTTTTCCGGCACCATGTGGCGCGGGATCATGGCTCCTAAGGGAACCCCTAAGGAGATCATTAATAAGCTTGATAATATCTTTAAACAATGCATGAATGATCCGGATTTTGTTAAAAAAGCCGACGAGATGATGTGGCCTCTTAAATACATGGGTCCCAAAGAGTTCGTCAAATTTATGAGTGAAGAAGATAAACGCTATAAAGAATTAATCATTGAAAACAAATTAGGTG
This sequence comes from Bacillota bacterium, assembly GCA_023415835.1. GTDB lineage: Bacteria > Bacillota > UBA4882 > UBA8346 > UBA8346 > JAAYHS01. Next base: position 42,979 of record JAEZJK010000002.1, on the reverse strand, counting down.
ATCGTTACAAGAGCCAATATTAATTACTTACTAATTAGGGGAGCCGTACCTCGGCTCCCCTGTGTTTAAAGGCGGTGTAACTATGACAACAAGAGAGGAATTTCTTGTTAAAGAAAAACGTTTAATTGGACTTTTGGAAGCTCAAAACCTCAAAGCCATCCTCCTTAAAAAACAAGCCAATTTTTCCTGGTTGACCGGTGGCAGCTTGAATATGGTCGGCATTGCTACCGAAATGGGAGTGACCTCAATACTAGTGACCAAAGAAGCCCGGTATCTGATCGCTAACAAAATTGAAGCGGCGCGGATGATGGATGAAGAAGGGCTTAAAGAGTTGGGTTTTGAGTTATTGGAATACGAATGGCACGTCGAGCGGGAAGCGGAGCTGGTCCGAAAAATTGCCGGAGATCTATCCCAAGTTGGGGCAGACGTCGGTTTTGGACAGTGCCGGAATTTAGACGCGGAGCTTAAAAAGCTGCGCTATTCGCTGACTGAAAATGAGATTGAACGCTATCTCTTCTTAGGGGAAAAACTTTCCCAAGCTGTCGAAAAAGTGATGTTAAGGATTAAACCCGGCGACACTGAATGTGAAATCGCCGGAAGGATCGGAGCGGAACTTTGGAAAGGACGGATCGACCCAACCGGTTTTATGGTGGCCGCCGATGATCGTATTTACCTCTACCGCCACCCAATCCCAACGGAACGGATGATCAAGCGGTATGTAATGGTTAGTGTCAATGCCCGATATAAAGGCTTAATCACTACCATTACCCGGTTGCTTCACTTCGGAAAGCCTGAAGCAAAGCTATTAAAACAATTTCAAGATAATCTGGAGATCGATTGCCGGATGGCGGAAGCTACTAAACCAGGGGTACCCGCTAAGGTCCCATTTGAAGTTGGATTAGAAACATACCGAAAACTAGGGTATCAAGATGAATGGCAACTCCATCACCAAGGCGGGGCTATGGGTTATTATGCGCGGGACATTAAAGTCACCTCGGAAACTAATGAAGTAATCTTTGAAAACCAAGCCTATTGCTGGAACCCTTCGATTTCGGGCACCAAAACCGAAGATGGGATAATCGTCACCGCTAACGGACAGTTATTCATCACCAAGCCGGTAATCTATCCCAAGGTCGAATTGGAGGTTAACGGAACAACTATGATTAAACCAGGATTGCTCATCATTGACTGAGGAGGGTTCGCATGAAACCATTAGGTATAGCCCTAGTTGGGTGTGGCCTTGTCTCTAAAGTCCATTTGGCGGCGCTTGGCGAAATTCCTGAAGCCCGTCTTTGTGGAGTATGGAGCAGAAATCCCGAGACTACCAAAAGATGCGCAGCAGAGAATCAAGTGCGGGCCTACGGAAGTTTCGAAGCAATTTGCGATGACCCGGAAGTTAGAGCGATCATTTTATGTACGCCTCCGGGGTTTCATGTTGATCACGGATTGCAAGCCGCAGCTGCAGGCAAAGATTTAATTATTGAAAAACCAATTGATATCGATTGTCAGAAAGCTAAAAAACTGGTTGATATATACCGGGAAAAAGGTTTGAAATTAGCGGTAATTTATCAAAACCGCTATACTAAAGCGGCTCGCCAAGTGAAAGCAGCCATTGATCAAGGCTTGTTGGGCAAACTTATTCTGGGTGACGCTTATGTTAAGTGGTATCGTTCCCCGGAGTATTACGCCAGCGCCGACTGGAGAGGGACTTGGGAAATTGAGGGCGGCGGGGCATTAATCACCCAAGCGGTTCACAGCATTGATCTCTTGCAATGGTTTATGGGCGGAGTGAAGAGTGTTTCCGGAACGATTTGTACTGCTACGCACCGGATTCAAACCGAGGATCTGGGGGTAGCGGTTCTTGAATTCCAAAATGGCGCCTTAGGTGTAATTGAAGGTTCCACCGCCATTGTCCCCGGATTTAAGGAGCGGATCGAGATTCATGGGCAAAAAGGCTCCATAGTTTTAGAGGGCGGCAACATTAAGGAATGGAAGGTCGAGGGTTGTGATGAGGCTGACTATGTCCAGGCAGAAAAGGTTAGTTATGGAAAAGCCAATTCACCGGCAATTTCTTTTCTTAATCACCAAGCCCAATTGGAGGAGATTATCCGTAGCATCCAAAATGGCAAAGAACCTGAAGTTAATGGAGAGGAAGGGCTGAAGTCCTTGGCGATTGTATTAGGGATTTATCAGTCATCTCAAAAACAACAAAAGGTATATTTAGCGTAACCAAGAACTATTATTTAGGACTTTCAAAGGGAGGGTACCTAATGAAAAAGTGGGAACGAATCGCTGCTGTAGTCTTGATTTTGATCGGCATAGGGGCCGCCTTTGGCGCATTGAAGATTGGCTTCGGAAGCTTTAGATTACCTGGACCCGGTTTTTTACCCTTCTGGTTGGCGGTAATACTAACAATAATGTCAGTTATCCATTTACTCACCCAGTTGGGAACGGACGCCAAAGTTAAGCTTTGGCCGGGGAAAACTTGGTTCCGTCCTTTATTAGCAATAGTGATTATGTTTGCCTATGCCTATTTGATGAAATGGTTCGGTTTTTGTACCGCTACCTTTGTCCTGTTTGTAACATGGATGACCGTTGTGGCTAAAGAAAAATGGTCGACGGTGGCCGTGGTATCGGTATTAGCAACTGCTATAACCTATCTTTTGTTTGAAGTGTTTTTGCAAGTGCCTCTTCCAAAAGGGTTCTTATTTTAAACCAAGTTAGTTATGATATAAAAGATCTTTGTTTACCTAATCAAAGTTAAGTTGCTTTTGTTTTTCCTAATTACCTTAAGTAAAAATATTAAAAGGAGGGAAAAAAATGTTGGACTCCTTGCAAGGTTTGGCTTCAGGATTTTCTTTGGCCCTCACCCCTATTAACCTGCTATTCGGCTTTTTAGGGGCAGTACTCGGGACCGCAGTCGGAGTATTGCCGGGTTTGGGTCCGGCGGCTACCATATCGCTCCTCCTTCCCCTAACATATGCCTTGGGTTCGCCGGTAACTTCCATTATTATGATGGCCGGTATCTATTATGGGGCGATGTATGGCGGTTCAACCACCTCGATCCTCTTAAATATACCGGGAGAGTCTGCTTCAGTTGTAACTTGTATCGACGGTTACCAGATGGCTAAAAAGGGCCGGGCCGGAGCCGCTTTGGGAATATCAGCCATTGGCTCGTTTGTTGCCGGAACGATCGGAATTATCGGTTTGACCTTTTTAGCTCCTCCGGTTTCAGCTTTTGCTCTAAAATTTGGTCCTGCCGAATATGTTTCCCTGACATTACTGGGACTGATGATGACCTCGTTTTTATCAGGTAAATCAGTGCTTAAAGGGTTAATTATGGCGGTATTTGGATTACTACTTGCTACGGTGGGAATGGACCCGGTAAGCGGTAATCTGCGTTACACTTTTGGCACCATCATTTTAATGGACGGATTGGACTTTTTGGTTTTAGCTATGGGTGTTTTCGGAATTGGTGAAATATTAACCAATCTAGAAGAAGATGTCAACAACGAATTGGTCACCGAAAAAATTAAAAATATTTGGCCGACCCTTAAAGATTACGCTATGACCAAATGGGCGATTCTAAGGGGTTCGTTGGTCGGATTTTTTATAGGGTTGCTACCCGGCGGTGGAGCGGTAATCGCCTCAATGGTTTCTTACGCGGTAGAGAAGAAGGCTTCCAAGACGCCTGAGCGGTTTGGCGAAGGCGCGATTGAAGGGGTCGCCGGTCCGGAATCGTCAAATAACGCTGCTGCCAGCGCTTCGTTTATTCCGATGATGACCTTGGGGATTCCCGGTAATCCGGCAATTGCCATGATTTTTGCAGCGTTAATGATTCAAAATGTGATCCCGGGACCGTTCTTAATCAAAGAACATCCGGATCTCTTTTGGGGAGTCATCGCCTCAATGTATATTGGCAACGTCTTGTTGCTTGTCTTGAACCTTCCTTTAGTCGGGCTTTGGATTAAAATGTTGAGGGTCCCTTATTCAATCCTAGCCCCAATAGTGGTAATGATCTGCTCAATCGGAGTTTACAGCTCAAAGAATAATGTAATGGATGTAGTAATGATGTTCATCTTCGGTTTAGTAGGATACTTCCTGCGTAAATTCCGTTTTGATCTGGGGCCGTTGCTTTTGGCTTTTGTCTTGGGACGGATGCTAGAAAGAAATTTAAGCCAAGCATTATTGATTTCTCACGGGAACTTTTCAGTCTTTGTTAATCGGCCTATCTCGGCCGCTTTATTAGGAATTATTTTGTTAATGATATTAATCCCGTTTTCGCTCTCAATCTACAAGCGGTTTAAACCGACCATCAGTACTAAAGCATGAGACGGCCAACTTGGCCGTCTCTTTTCTTGCTAAAGAAGGATAAAAAAGGGGCATTTGTCTATAATAGATATACATAAATATATAAAGCAATATTATCAAAATGGTAGGGAAATAGTATGAAATATAAAGGGATAGCCTGGGTAAGCAGCTTAGCAAGTATCTTTTTTTTCTTGCCTTCTTTAGCCATTAAACTTTGGGAATTTATGACCGGAGCGCCTTGGCATCAAAAAAGCTGGATCTTCTATTTGTTGTCAGGATTAGTAATAATCCATATTGTTAGAGCTAGGCAACGGCTTTGGAAAAAGCCGCGTGATTTACATTCTCCTGAATCTTTAATTTTTTTAGCGAAACAACGCCTTGTTAAAGGGGAACTAAGTATCGAAGAATTCCGGCAGATTAGGGAAGAGTTAAGGCAGGGTTAAATTGACCCAAACTAGTTCAATATTTTTAAATCAATTTTTTAGTCCCTTACGGCAGGAAAGATTAGAATAAATCGAGAATAGCTGTGATAATAATTTATAATAACGCATATATCTACTTTGGTAAATTCAATATAATAAATCGTTTTGGAAATAATCGCGAACTATATATGCCGTAATTAGTTTTTTTAAATGCCAACGGTTTATTGCGACATATTTTCCTTGATTCATAAATTGAAATAAATACAAAAATTTGCTCTTTTCCAGCCATGATTTAAGGATGGAAAAGCATAATCAAAAATTAATTTCAATTTATATGTTTAACGCTTTATTTTCAAAATGCAAGTTCAAATTTACCGAAGTAGAAATACAGATGTAGCGTCTTTAAAAGCGGAGGGTCGGGATGACTAAGATTCGTGTTGGGTTGATTTATGGCGGCCGATCGGGGGAACATGAGGTTTCCGTTTTATCTGCAAATTCAGTAATGCAAGCCATCAACCGTGAAAAATACGATGTCTATCCTATCGGGATAAGTAAGGACGGACGCTGGATCCCGGGCCAATCCCCAAACCGATTGGTTGAAAACAAGGATTTACAAGTCCGGTTTTTAAATACCGGAAACGAAAATGATACCAACCAATTAGCGACTCTCTCGAATAATCAGGGAAACCTACTAGCAGGGCTTCGGGATCGGGTTGATGTAGTATTCCCGGTGATGCACGGTCCTTTCGGGGAAGATGGGACTATTCAAGGCTTGCTGGAATTGGCGGGGATTCCTTATGTCGGCGGTGGAGTGTTGGCTTCAGCCGTTGGTATGGATAAGGCAGTTATGAAGATGGTTTTTCAACAAAAAGGTTTACCGGTTGGGGATTATTTATATTACTTACGAAAGGATTTAGACGTAAATAGCGAAGCCGTCTTAAATGAGATTGAACGGAAGTTAGGGTATCCCTGTTTTGTAAAACCTGCCAATCTTGGATCCAGCGTAGGGATATCCAAAGCGCATAACCGGGAAGAGCTGACTCAGGCTTTGCGTTTTGCCGCCGAGTATGACCGGAAAATCGTAGTGGAGAAGATGTTATGTGGGCGGGAAATTGAATGCGCGGTATTGGGAAACGATGAGCCAATCGCTTCTGTCCCGGGCGAGATCGTGCCTTGCGCCGAGTTTTACGATTATGAAGCCAAATATGTCTTAAATGATTCAAAGTTAGAAATCCCAGCTGTTTTACCCGAGGAAACGGCCGCCAAGGTTCAAGATTACGCGGTACGGGCATTTAAAGCTATCGATTGTTCCGGCTTAGGCAGGGTTGATTTCTTTGTGGATGAAAAATCCGACGCAATATTTGTTAATGAAATCAATACCATCCCCGGGTTTACCAGGATCAGCATGTATCCGAAACTTTGGGAAGCCAGCGGGATCTGTTATACTGAACTAATCGACCGCCTATTGGAGTTGGCGTTAGAACGATACCATGATAAAGCCCGCAATAGAGTGGGCTAAGGGTGCCTTTTTTAAAGTTTTAAAAAAACGTTTTTTTGGAGGCGACCAAATTGAGCACCATCAATGAACTCTTGGATCCAATTATCATTCCGAAAGTGGTCAAAGTTAAACAGAAATTCGAGAGGCAGACAATCCCGGATATTGCCAAAGGACTGTTGGATCGCCTGGTAGAAAAACAGGTACTCGCGGCTGTTAAAAAAGGGCAAAAAATTGCGGTTGCAGTAGGTAGCCGCGGTATTGCCAATCAACCATTAATGGTTAAGGTGTTAATCTCTGAATTAAAAAGAGTTGGCGCGGATCCTTTCATTGTTCCGGCAATGGGGAGCCATGCCGGAGCGACCGCCGAAGGCCAGCGGGAGATGTTAATCGGAATGGGCATCACTGAAGATTATGTCGGCGCTCCAATCCGTTCTTCGATGGACGTGGTCCAACTGGGGCTCTCCGCTAACGGGCTCCCGGTTTATATGGATCAAAACGCTTATCAGGCTGACGGGATTGTAATCATTAACCGGATTAAACCGCATGTCTGTTTCCGGGCCAAGTATGAAAGCGGTTTAATGAAGATGATCGTAATCGGCCTGGGAAAACAAAAAGGGGCAGATATCTGTCACAATTTGGGTTTTGAAACAATGCCCGAAAATCTCACAGCTATCGGCTTAAAAGCTTTAAAAGAAGCGAATGTGCTATTTGGGATTGGCATCATTGAAAACGCTTATCACGAAACTGGTCAAATTCATGTCTTAACCGGTTCCGAAATTCCAGTGGAAGAGCCAATACTTTTGGAAGAAGCTAAACGTTTGGCGCCTAAACTTTTTTTCGATTCCCTGGAAGTGTTGATAATTGATGAGATTGGCAAAGATATTAGCGGATCAGGTTTTGATACTAATATCGTAGGCAGATATCATTCTCCTTGTGTCAGTGGTGGCCCTAAAATCCACCGGCTTGTTATCTTAGACATTACCGAACGTTCTCACGGCAACGGTAACGGGCTTGGAATGGCTGATTTCACTACCAAGAGGGCTGTCAATAAATTTCGGCCCGAACAAACTTATCCCAATACTTTAACCGCGACGCTAACCGGTGGAGTGAAAATACCAGTGACCTTGGAGAATGACCTTCTAGCAATTCAAGCATCGCTTAAGACTTGCAATTTGATGAATTATCGGGAAGCCGGATTGGTAAGGATTAAAAATACCTTGTCCCTTGATGAGATTGAAGTTTCCGAGAATTTGCTGGGGTTGGTCCGGAATAACCCTAACTTGGAAATTGTCAGCCTTCCTTATATGTGGGAATTCGATGAAAAGGGTAACTTATTCTAAATATACAAAGTTCATTGGAACTTTCAACTTTTAGTCCCATCGGGTTTAAACACTCCTAGAAAGGAGAAACTATTCCCGGAGGGATTTTTTTATGAAATGGCGGATATTTGCCGATTATCATACTCACACCGTTTATTCACACGGCAGCGGAACAATTCGGGAAAATGCAAAGGCAGCTAGGGAAAAAGGTTTAGAAGTGGTAGGAATCGCCGACCACGGGCCGGCTAACTGGGGGCATGTCGGGACTACGAGTTTAAAAGTATTCGACCAGATTATGGCCGAGGTCAAAACGATTCAAGCTGAATTTGACGGCTTGAAAATTTTGGCCGGTACAGAAGCAAATCTGATAAGTTACCAAGGGGAACTGGATGTGCCATTGGAATTGCAACGTAAATTGGACCAAGTCCTGGCGGGATTTCATGTCGCCATCCGCCCCAAGTCTTTGGAGGACGGGGTCAAATTCCTTTCTCAATGGACCTTGGGGAAATTAAATAAACAGTTTAAAATGAAAGCTCGTAACGATAACACCAAAGCGGTTATAGCCGCAGTCTATAATAATGAAATCGACATTATCACTCACCCGGGTTTGAATATCAGCATCGATACTCTGGAACTGGCTAGGGCATGTGTTAAAACGGACACTGCCTTAGAAATTAATGCCAGGCATGGCGTTAAATCAATCGATTTTATCCGGGCTGCGGCTCACGAAGGAGTCAAGTTCGCTATTGGAAGCGACGCCCATGAACCTGAGAATGTCGGAAAACTTGAAGCAGGAGTAAAAGCTGCTCAATTAGCTGGATTAAACCCGGAGCAAATTATCAATGCACGATTAGATCTACTTCGGTAAATTCAGTATTATTAAGCGTTTTGAAAACAATCGCGAACGGTTTAACGCGTTATTTTCAAAACGTAAGTTCAAATTTACCGAAGTAGAATTAGAAAATGAAAAATAATGGCTCCTTAAACAGACTTTTTTTATAGAATATAGGTGGAATTTGCTTTAAAATAGTAGTTAAATCGAGCTTAATAAAGTAATACGGAATAACTTTGTATTATATGATATCTACTTCGGTAAGTTCAGTATTATAAAGCGTTTTGAAAATAATCGCGAACGATTTAACGTGTTATTTTCAAAACGTAAGTTTAAATTTACCAAAGTAGAATTATGTATTAATTAAATTTAGTATGAAATTATCATCATAAAGTGCCGATACTCTTTTATATAATCACTTCTGGCACTATTCGTTGATAATTGATCATAGATCCAAGGAAGAAGGCAGCTTTATGAACGAAAGTATTAGATTTGTAATTATCACTGGCCTATCCGGAGCTGGAAAATCGGAGACTGTGAAATGCTTTGAAGACCTAGGTTATTTTTGCGTTGATAATCTACCGCCGGTATTGATACCGAAATTCGCTGAGCTTTGTGCACAATCGGATGGCCGGATTAATAGGATAGCATTAGTCATCGATATTCGGGGCGGCAGTTTTTTCGACGATGTTTTTGATTCGTTGGAAACCTTGGAACAAAGCGGATTCACCTATGAAATTGTATTTTTAGAAGCCCGTGAAGAGATTTTAATCCGGCGTTTTAAAGAAAGCCGGCGCAAGCACCCGCTCTCTAATACGGGTGGGATCTCCGACGGTATTAGGGCCGAAATGAAAAAGCTGGAACAGATCAGGGGTAAGGCAAGTATGATTATTGATACCTCCGATCTCAAACCCCGCGACCTTCGGGAATTAATTAACCGTAACTATGAAAGCTTTCCGCAGCAAGAAAAGATGTTGATTACTGTCATTTCCTTCGGTTTTAAGAAAGGTTTGCCCCTGGACGCCGATTTAGTTTTTGACGTACGTTTTTTACCAAATCCATTTTATGTTGATTCATTAAAAGAGTTGGACGGCAATAGGGATGAAGTGGCTGATTATGTTTTAAAATGGCCTGTTACTGCGCGTTTTTTAACGAAATTTTTCGACTTTATTGATTTTTTAGCCCCACAATATGCCAAAGAGGGAAAAGCAAATTTAATTATCGGTATTGGCTGCACCGGTGGGCGGCATCGTTCGGTTACGGTCGCCAATAAATTGGGTGAGTATCTGAGAGCCAAAGGGTACCAAGTTACAGTTGATCATCGTGACGCCAATAAATCAAACTAAAGAAAGGGGGACGGATCCGGAATGTCATTCAAGAATCGGCCTCAAGTAATTGCAGCATGTTGGCTTGTATGTCTTTTGGTCTGTCTTTCCTTAATTGGAATCGGGGTAGTAATTGGTTTTGGCATCTGGAAAGTAAAGGCATTAAATGTTTGGGGGCGTGGTATTAACGGTAGTACACTGGTTGCCGCCGGTTTAGGCCTTGGTTATTTGAGTACCCTCAAGTTATTTTGGACGATGGTTGCCTGGCTTCCTAAATATGAACGACTTCGTAACGGGAAGGGAGGTAGAGGGCCCAAAATTGTGGTAATCGGCGGTGGTACCGGTCTTGGCACGATTTTGAGGGGGCTTAAGGAAATTACACCACACTTAACCGCGATTGTGACCGTAGCTGATGACGGGGGGAGTTCGGGCCGTTTACAGCGGGAGTTCGGCATTCTTCCTCCCGGCGATATTCGCAACTGTTTAGTGGCTATGGCCGATATTGAGCCCTTGATGGAAAGGCTGTTCCAATACAGGTTTACCGGTTCCTCCGATTTAACGGGCCATAACTTTGGCAATCTTTTTTTGGCTGCAATGACTGATATTACAGGTGACTTTGAGGTTGCCATTAAGGAATCCAGTAAAGTTTTAGCGGTCAGGGGCCAAGTTTTACCGGCAACCCTGGAACATGTTGTTTTAAAAGCAGAATTAATAGATGGAAGAGTTGTAACGGGAGAATCAGAGATACCTAAATCCAGGGTTCCCATTAAACGCGTATTTTTAGAACCGGCTGATTGTAAACCGGTTACTGAAGCAATTGCTGCGCTCAATGAGGCTGATATTATTATCTTAGGTCCGGGGAGTTTATATACTAGTATAATCCCCAATTTGTTAGTGGAAGATATTGCCGAGACGTTACGTAGTTCAACTGCGATTAAAGTTTATGTTTGCAATGCCATGACCCAAGCGGGTGAGACCGATAATTATTCGGCGAGTCAGCATTTAAAGGCGATCGTTGATCACGCCGGACCGGGACTGGTGGATGTCGCTTTGGTCAATAATGAAATAATCGATGCGGAAATTTTGGAAAGGTATACTGAAGAAGGGGCTAAACCAGTTCAAGTTGACTTGGAAGACATCGCCAGTTTGGGAGTTACACCCCTGGCAGTTCCGGTTATCACCAAAACCAATTATATCCGGCATGACGCCTCCAAATTAGCCCATATCATTTTAGGGTTATATCGAACCCGGCGATTCGGGTACGCTTTCGACAAATCCCTCATCAAGCAGTTGAACCACTCTTTAAAAAGTTTCGCCGTATTTTTTATGACAAAACTGCCCTAAGGATAAAAGCCTACAGTCAAAAGCCTGAGCCCTAGAACTAAGGAGCTGAATCCGAGGTTCTTTTTTTCAAACATTTGACCTTTATTTTTTAACATTTGACTAGCGATATTCTGCCGTTTCAAGCCTGATTTTGATAATTATTCAAAAGCAAGCTTAATTTTTTTGGGCTATTAACCGATAATAAAATATAAAGTACCAAAAAAGGAGGTGAGACAATGTTAAGAGGGATTTATACCTCAGCGACCGGCATGGTAGCAGAGATGGACCGGCAAAACGTGGTCGCTAACAACCTAGCCAATGTGGATACGGTTGGATTTAAACGGGATAATGTAGTCCAGCAACCTTTTGCCGAGATAATGATTAACGCATACTCCAAACAGACCATTAAAAATATTGGATCGTTAGGCCTTGGGGTTCAAGCAGTGACCGAATTTTGCGATTTCACCAATGGAAATATTGTGACAACTGAAAACCCTCACGATTTAGCCATTGAAGGGCTTGGTTTATTTGCGGTGGAGACAAATAACGGAGTTAAATATACCCGGGGTGGAAATTTCACCGTGGATAAGGACAACTTTTTGGTCACCAAAGCTGGGTATAATGTTTTAGGGCAAAACGGTCCGATTCGGGTGGAAGGCAGTTTTACGGTCAATCAGGAAGGCGATATTATGCAAGAGGGAACCATTATCGATCGCTTGCAGATCTTCGACCCATCCGGTATGGTAAAAGCAGGTGAGGCCCTTTACGATAATGAAAACCCCCAAATCGCTTCAAAGTATCAGATAATCCAGGGAGCTTTGGAACGTTCAAACGTTAATGCAATCCGTGAAATGATCCAAATGATTAATGTAACCCGGACTTATGATACTAACCAACGGGCATTAATGGCTCATGACGAAACTTTGGGCAAGGCTGTCAATGATTTAGTACGATAATTATAAAGGCCAAAGTGTATAGGCAGTTGAGTAAGGAAGAAACCGGACCGCTTGCGGAGGTTTTGGGAAAATCGACTGATTGAGGTTTTCCCCCCACAAACAAACTCAGACTGCCAGGTATCTTTGGTAATATAAGATGAAAAAGTTTTGAAAAGAGAGATTCACATCTCAAAATCCGGCTGTGAATGTTGAAATTAATCTACTTTTTTCATCTTATGAATCAAGGCAAATATGTCGCAATTATTCGGGCTTTAAAGAAACTTATTGTGACATATATACTGTGCAGTTTTCTTTTTTAATGAGGAGGTTGTTAAAAATGATGAGAGCGCTATGGACTGCAGGTTCGGGCATGTTGACCCAACAAACTAATGTGGACACCATTGCCAATAACCTTTCTAATGTCAATACCATCGGCTTTAAAAAAATGAGGGCCGAGTTTGAAGACTTGCTTTACCAAACGATTCGTGAGGCGGGGAGTTCTACCTCGCAAGGGAGGGAACTTCCTACCGGGTTACAGGTTGGGCATGGAGCCAGGACGGTAGCGACAACTAAAACTTTTACTCAAGGCGATTATCAACAAACCGATAATCCATTGGATATGCTAATTGGTGGCGATGGGTTCTTTCAAATCCTAATGCCAGACGGAACGATCCGGTATACTAGAAACGGGGCGTTTAAAGTTGATTCCGAAGGTAAACTGGTCAATTCGGAAGGGTACTATTTGGAACCGGAAATTACTATCCCCGAAGGAACTACCGAAATTTCCATTAGTCAGGATGGGATTGTTTCGGTTTTGTTGTCCGGTGAAACTACCACTCAGGAAATTGGACAAATTGAGATAGCCAGGTTTATCAATTCGGCTGGTTTAGTAAATGAAGGAAACAGCCTTTATCGTCAGAGCGCCGCTTCTGGCACACCGTTAGTAACGACCCCGGGAAGCGACGGCTCCGGGACTATTGTGCAGCAATATCTGGAAATGTCTAATGTGAAGGTAGTTGAAGAAATGATCAATATGATTGTGGCCCAGCGGGCTTACGAAATGAATTCCAAAGCAGTCCAGGCCTCCGATGAAATGCTTCAGACGGCTAATGGGTTGAGACGATAGAGGAAACAATGGCTAGATTTTTACAGTTGGCCTTATATCTTCTCGTTTTAACTTGCAGCCTTGCAAATGTCGAGGCTGCTAGTATCCTGGTTTTCGAAATCCCGGATCGGGTCTTAGTTCCCGGACCAAAGATTTATCTATCGGATTTGGGGACAATTCATGGCTCGGTTCAAATTGCGGGAATGGATTTAATGGTTGATCTCGGCCCGGCGCCCTATCCTGGCCAAGTAAGGGTGTTTTCCAGGGACTACCTCGGATTACTCCTAAAACAAAAAGGTTTTAATCAAGGGCTGGATATCCGGATGGGACAACAGGTTGAGGTTAGAGTGGAATCGGCCTGCATCACAGGAGAACAATTGGAAGCAGCGATTCAAAGCATAATTCCCTCAAATAATTCGAGCATTACAAAAAAATGGGTTGAATTGCGAAACATACCGGTTGAGACTTGGCTTAGTAAAGGGGAATGGCAAATTAAAGCTATGCCCGTAGGTACCCTTCCTCAAGTCGGGACGGCTCTCTTTCGGGTGGCTATATCAAAAGAAAACGAGGTCAAAACCATTAATGTCAGCGGCAAAATCCGGGCGCTTGGCTGGGTATATCAATCAGTCCGCGATCTCAACCGTCATTCGCTTATTAATGAAAGCGACTTTATAATGATTGAAACGGAGTTAACCAGCGGTGAAGAGATCTTGGGGAGCTTACCACCAAAAACACGGTCGACTAAAATCATAAAAAAAGGCCAGATTTTAACAACGGACCACATTCAACCGCTTCCTTTAGTAACCAAAGAAAATATTGTTAATGTAATGGTTAGAGGCGGAAATATGACCATTAAAATGACCGGCTTGGCGGGAAAGGACGGCTGGTTGGGCGATCAAATAACGATCCTTAACCCTACTAGTAAAAAGGTTTTTCAGGGCCGAGTAACCGGCCAGAACCTGGTGGAGGTGAATCTATAATGAAACGGAATAATTATTTGGCTATAATATTATTAAGTATATTTTTACAAGTTTTTGTACAAGGAAGTATCGTTAGGGCGGATTCCCTTTGGATCGATCAGGGCGCCTCTTTATATGGAAATATGCCACGCTCTTTTGAAGTAGGCGATTTAATCACGGTGGTAATAGTAGAACAGGCTAAAGCTACCCAACAGGCCAAATCCTCTAGTGATGAAAAGGGTTCGGTCAGCGCCGGGCCGGGAACCGGTTTCTTAGCTAAACTTCTGCCTGAGAGCATTGGCGCCGATTGGGGCAACAGTTCGGAAGGGGAAGGTTCAACTACTAGAGGCGGCACCCTTGAAGGCAAAATAACAGTCCAGGTCATAGGGGTGAACCCTAACGGGACTTTGGTTATCGAGGGCCGTCAGGTAATTAAGGTTAATAATGAGGATCAAGTGTTGAAAATAACTGGAATGATCAGGGCGGAAGACGTCAATATCAATAATACTACACTTTCGTCCAATATCGCTAATGCAGTCATTGAATATCAAGGAAACGGGAATATCAACAATGCGCAGAAGCAAGGAATTATAACCAGATTTTTCCATTGGATTTTTTAACCGGGATTTCACAGATTACATCGATTTCTCCGATTGAAGGTTGCTTCCATAGATGTTTAAAACCTTACTTACCGAAGGTAAGTTTAATGAGGATGGGGGTAGCGTAATGACAACCAAAAGGATTGGATCGTTAATAATATTATTGTCGCTTTTGATTGGGGCTGGGGTTTCGGCTATTGCGGCCGGTCAGACAGCTACCACTCGCATCAAGGATATTGCCAGGCTTCAAGGGGTTCGGAGCAACCAGCTGAATGGAATGGGTATAATCGTTGGCCTAAATGGCACCGGCGACTCTTCAAAGGCCAACGCGGAAGTGGTAGCCAATACTTTGGCCAAATGGGGCGTTCAGGTTGGAGCTTCTGATTTGAAGGTTAAAAACATTGCCGTTGTAGCTATCACTGCAAATTTCCCTCCCTATCTACATCAGGGGGATACTATGGATGTTCAGGTTGCTTCAGTAGGTGACGCTAAAAGCCTCCAAGGTGGGATCCTTTTACAAACTCCTCTAGTGGGAGCCGACGGTAAGGTTTATGCGGTAGCCCAAGGGCCGGTTTATGTCGGTGGGTATTCGGTCTCCGGTAGGGGCGCTAGTCAGCAAAAGAATATTACCACGGTAGGGACGATTTCCAATGGAGCGATTGTGGAACGCGAGGTTCCGATGCAGCTTGATTTTAATGGGAAATTACGTTGGGCTTTGAATAACCCCGATTTTACAACCGCTGCCCGTTTGGCGGAGACTATTAATGAGAATATTGCTAAAGGGGCAGCTAGAGCAATAGATATGGGCTTGGTAGAGGTTTTAATACCCAACGAACGTATGCCTGAAGCGATTTCATTCATTGCCGAAATCGAGACTTTACCGGTTACACCGGATGGAATCGCCAAAGTTATCGTGAACGAGAGAAACGGGACAATTGTGGTCGGAGATAAAGTGAGGATTGCCACAGTGGCAGTGACACACCGCAATATAACGGTTAAAATCGATTCCGAAACTGCAGTATCCCAGCCTTACCCATTATCAATGGGACAGACTGTTACTACTGGACAAGACCGCCTTGAAGTTAAAGAAGAAGAGGGTAGCATGGTCTTAATGCCTTCCGGGACCGATATTGGGACGATTGTCCGGGCGCTTAACGCTGTCGGGACTACTCCTCAGGATATTATTTCGGTTTTGGTCGCCATTGAGCAGTCCGGCGCTTTATATGGGGTTTTGGAATTTATTTAGGAGGGGTTGGCGATGATTAATCAAATTTCCAATAATAATTTACCTTCCAAAACCAATAAAACCGCTCTAACTCCTGAGCAAGCGGAGTTGAAAAAAACTTGTTCGGAGTTTGAAGCGCTTATGGTTCGGCAAATGTTGGAAGTTATGAATAGTTCCACCAAATTTTTTGGGAAAGGTTTTGGAGGGGACTTTTATCAAAGCATGTTCCTGGATGAAATCTCAAAGCAAGTTGCGGAACAAGGGTTGGGGCTTTCCAAGATGTTGTACTCGCAATTAGAGAATAAAGTGAAATAATTAAATTGCGGTAAATAAATTTAAAATAACTTTGAGGATACTTTTCCATCCATGGAAAAGGGCAAAGTAATGTGTTATTTCAATTTATGAACCACAGTAAACATGTCGCGATATACTATGGGTATCCAAAAATACGTATTGAGACATGTTTTCAACCATAAATTCTAAATAACGGGTCGCTAATCATTTTTGTGGAAACAGAAGGGAACTGCCGATCTATGGCGAATACATAGATCGATTTTATTGAGAGGATGAATATAAAAAAGGGGGGCACGAATATTTGAAGCAGTTAAATAAGAAAGCATCTAAACCGGCTGCTTCAGGAGGGGCTAATAAAGGCTCTTTTAAAGAAAAATTAGGCCGGTTCTGGTCACGGACTTATAACTTGTTGTTTCATTCGGATATCTACTGCCAAATTGGGGGATATCTAATTTTCGGTTTATTGTTATTTTTGGCGACTTGGGCGATTTTTACATTTGCCGTTAAAAAACCAAACTTGCTATCGGATTCATTCTTAGTGCAGAAATTTTTTAAGGCTCAGACAATACCGGCTATTGGTTCCTGGGGCTCAAAAACTTTCGGAGAAACCTGGAACATTTTTGGGAAAGCGGTAAAAGTTGCCGATTTATTTGGGGTCTGGGGTAATGTCTTGCTTTTGACTTTTAAATTCTTTCTTAATCATTTGGTATTTGTTTTCATATTCATTTTTGGGTTGAACTTGTTTAAAATTAGCCGTTGGAATTTGGGAACTATTTACTTTATATTTTATACAATCCTTTGGGGAATTGTGGTTGGCTCCAATTCACAAACCTATCCGGTAGGCTCCAATTTGGTTTTCGGCTCATTAATCTTGTTCGCCCGGTTTGGGCTCTGGAATTGGTTCTCATATTTGTTGTTGGTTGTTTCTAGCGCTCATTTCAGTTGGTGGGTGGCTCCTAAATGGACCGAATGGATCTGGGAGAAGGAACGTAAATTCTGGCCAATCAAATTTACCCCCGATCAAAAAGAGCTATTTATTTATGGATTACTATTCTTACTGGCTTCAAGCTTTGCAGAGGCGCGGGTATTTGTTCATTATAATATGCCAATCATGTAAAAATATTTTTTCTAAGGGTCAGGGGCTGTGGTTTTTCACAGTCCCTTATTTTTTTTATTGTGATTTCACAAATTATCTAGAGGCTCCAGATTACGTAGATCGCACTGATTGTAGGGATTGTGCGCTGATTTTCACAGTTTAACCTTTTTGGTTATGTCAGTGATAATTGTTGATTTATAAAATCCGTGTAATTTGCGTAAATCTGTCTAAAAGGAGGTTTTTGTTAGACAGGGTTTGCACAGATTTTTTATAGTAGATAATGTTAATATACAGAGAAGTTTACTGTTTAGATATTTTAAACGTTTACTTGCCGGATTTTAATTTTAGGCTCTGTTATCAGAAACGGTTGATCTAGAATATTGTTTGTTACCAATTATGGCCAATCCGTGGGCTGAAACCCCACGGCTGAATATATTTCGCGTACGAACCCCCATAAATGGGGCTACCGGATCTAATATATTATTTAAGGTTTACGTTTTTACATCTAAAACAGCCGGCTTTAGCCGGGTTGACTGTAAGCCTAGCCGGGTGGGTTTAGCCCGCGGCGGACAGAACCTCTTACTTTTTGGATATTAAGATCACCATTATTGAAAACAGAGCTTAGTTTTAATACAATCTAAAACTGCTAAAATAAATAAATTGACCGAAGGTGGAGAAATTAGGCGAAGTTTGGTACAATAAAAATATGGTAAGTTTATGTAAAAGAACAATGATCATTATTGTTTAAAGGAGGCTAACCAAAATAGCGCCGGAACATTACTATTCAAATAAGCCGACTTCAACCCATGACTATCAGGAATTTGAAGTGAAGATTCGAGACATTACCCTCAAATTAATCACTGACGCTGGGGTTTTTTCTAAAAACCGGCTTGATCCGGGAACAAAATTATTGATTGATTCATTGCCGCTTAATTCCGGTTTTAAACAAGTACTTGACCTGGGATGCGGTTATGGTCCAATCGGGCTTACTATAGCCAAACTTCTCCCGGAGGCAACCATTTACCTGAGTGATATTAATGAACGGGCAATTGAATTAGGAATTAAAAATGCCCAGATTAACGAATTAACTAATATTCTGTTCAAATCGGGGGATGGGTTTGAACCGTTTCCTAATCAAAAATTCGATTTGATTGTGACTAATCCGCCTATCCGTGCCGGTAAGCAAGTTATTTACAGGTTAATCGATCAAGCTTTTGAAGTGCTCAATCCTGGCGGTTGGCTGATGTTAGTGATCAAAACCAAGCATGGGGCTAAAAGTATGGAAACCAAGTTGAATTCGGTATTTAATAATGTGATTGAATTGGAAAAGGGCGGAGGTTATCGGGTTTATGGGAGCCGGAAATAAATTTCCATCATTATATCAACTTCGGTAAATTCAGTATTATCAATTATATTGAAAAATATGGTGAACGATTTATTGCGTTATTTTCAAAACAGAAGTTCAAATTTACCGAATTAGAATTAATAATCCTCAGCAATTATAAAAAGGGAAGAGCATGTTTAAAAAGCGGTTTCCAGACCAAACTAAATGGAGACTTAATTGCTGAGGAGTGAATTTGATGAGTGAGAATCCCCTAAAGATACTATTTCTAGCCGCCGAGGTGGTCCCGTTTGCCAAGACGGGGGGATTGGCCGATGTAGCCGGAGCTTTACCAAAAGCTTTAAAAGAAATGGGGCATGATATTCGGGTGGCTATGCCCGGATATGGTTTTATTGACCGAGGAAAATTTGGAATTAAAGAATTCTTGCCGGAATTAACCGTTCCGATGAATGGCCGGACGGATACAGCTTCGATTTCGGAAACGGCAATCGGGCAAATCCTAATTTATATGGTTAATAGCGCTAAATATTACGACCGGGAAGGCATTTACATGTATCATGACGATGCCGACCGGTTTATCTTTTTTTGCCGGGCCATGATGGAGATGGTAAAGAAGATCGATTGGGCTCCCGATATAATCCATTGCAACGACTGGCATACCGCAATCATTCCTAACTGGTTGAATACTATTTATAAAGACGATCCGTTCTTTAAAAAGACGGCTTCGGTATATTCCATTCATAACCTGGCCTATCAAGGCGTGTTTGGCCAGCGTGTACTGGAGATTGCCGGGATTGACAAATACCAGTTTATGATTCCGCCGGGAGTTTCACCTGAAAATCAGATCAATATGATGGGACGGGGGATTTTCTTTGCCGATTTGGTAAATACCGTTAGTCAAACATATGCGGAAGAGATATTAACGCCAGAATATGGCCAGGGTTTTGACTGGTTGCTTCGGGAACGCCGCGACAGGCTTTACGGAATCTTAAACGGGATTGATTATGAGGTTCAAAACCCGGCCACCGATCCCCATATCTATCGCCACTACGACTTGTACAATTTGAATGCTAAAATTGAGAATAAAATCGCTTTGCAAAAAGAAGCGGGATTGGCTGAAGAACCACATACTCCTTTGATTGGGATGATCTCCAGGCTCTCGGACCAAAAAGGCTTTGATTTAATTGGCCATGTCATTGAAGCGCTAATGGACAATTTAAGTTTTCAATTTATTCTCCTGGGCACCGGAGAGGAGCATTATCATAATCTATTCAGCAGTATTAAAACGAGATTTCCGGATCGTTCAGCGGTTTATCTAACCTTTAATGCGCCTTTGGCTCAAAAGATTTACGCCGGATCCGATATGTTTTTAATGCCCTCCCGTTTTGAACCTTGCGGACTGGGTCAATTGATCGCCATGCGCTATGGGAGTGTTCCGATTGTCCGGGAAACCGGCGGCCTCAAGGATACGGTATCAAATTTTGATCCGGAAAGCGAAAATGGGAATGGATTTACCTTTCGGAAATATGATGCTTTGGCAATGTATACCGCAATTACTAGGGCAATCGAAACTTACCACTATCAAGAACAATGGAAAAAGTTGATTCATAGGGGCATGGCCGCTGATCTTTCGTGGCATAATTCTGCTGTGAAATATGTAGACCTGTATCGACGAGCCCTAAATATCCGGGCTGATCATCCTGTGCCAAATGAATATCAGAATGTACCTATATAAGTTGAATTAAATTTCTTATATACATCATGTCCCTAGAGCCGGCCATGATGAAAAAATTAATGAATTGAAATTTACTTCATCCTATATAGCTAAAGGGAGGTAAAAAGATGCTGACAGCCACAAAAACTATTAGTGAATTAGAAGATATTAAAAATAATCTTTCCAAAACTGATCAAGATTTGTTTAACCGCTATTTTAGGGTTGATGCTACAATTGGAAAGCTAAATGCTCCGGAAGCTATGCACGGATGGATCAATAAGAATTTTGGGTCATTGGAAAAAGTAGAGCAGCAAAAAATCGTGAAAGTCATTAATCTGCAAACTATGGAAGGTTCGCTCTTTAATGAAGTCCGCGCCAGTCGGCCGATGGATTGCAAGGTCAATGACGAGGTAAGGCAGATCATCGAAAACAGCGGCGGGGATCCATTTTGTAAAGCAGAGAGCGGAACTCCATCGGATACATTCGGCCGGGTCCAAGGGAGCCATTCGATCACAGCCAGTAATATCGCCAAATATGACGGTTATCATGGGTTGGTGATTTTTAAAGAACACAATCCGTTAATGATTTCCAAAGAAGCGGTGGCCGACTATTTTGAAACCGGTTTTGAATGGGCCAAGCGAGCACAGAAAGAAGATCCGGAGAGTAAGTATTATTTCTTCATGTGGAATTCCCTTTGGAAGAGCGGGGCATCGATCATTCACGGCCATGCCCAGATGGCGCTCACCAAGGGGATGCACTATCCGAAAGTTGAGGAGCTGCGCAGGACGGCGGTAAACTATAGTAATAAATATGGAACTTGTTATTTCGGGGATTTGCACCGGATTCACAAGAGTCTCGGGTTGGGCTGGGAATGGGACGGAGTAAAGGGGATGGCTTATCTAACACCAATCAAAGAAAAGGAAGTGATTCTCTTTACGGCTACTCCCGGGAATAACCTTTACCAGGCGGTCCATAAGGTCTTGGAAAAATACATGGAGCTGTGCGCCATCAGCTTTAACCTTGTCCTTTATGTCCCGCCTTTGATTGATACAGAAGAAGATTGGAGTAATTTTCCAGCGCTAGTCCGGATTGTGGATCGCGGCGATCCCAACAATAAGACAGCGGATTTCGGCGCTATGGAAATATACGCCGCCAGCGTAATTTCCAGTGACCCCTTCCGGGTGGCGGAGGCGATTACCGGGGATGATTTAGGACAGTAGCCGGGAGTCTGGAACCAGGAGATAGAGGACAGAAGGCAGAACTGTAGTCAGGATTCAAGAGCCTTTAAAAATAATTAGCCTTAGCTAAAAATAATTACCCCTTGGTTTTCTGTTTAAGAGAGAATCAAGGGGTTCGTTTTTTAAATACTATCAAGATACTAAATAAACATGGTTATACAAAGGTTAGCTTCGAAGCCCTTATCTCCTGCGGAGACGCCAAGATGCAGAGAATTAATTGACAGGTTTTAACTCAAGGTATAATACCTTATTTTACTATGGCTTCACCCGAAATATTCACATTAACTCTGTGAAGGATGATGCATTTCCCCACAGTCAGGCATTACTATTAGGGAGAAAAGCAGAGGCCTCAAATATCTTGGTAAACCGGAAAGTCAGTTTTTTATAGCTCAAAGCGCGGCTAGCCAGCCGCCGTCAACATAGATGGTTTGGCCATTTACATAATCGGAGGCATTCGAAGCCAAGAAAATTGCGGCGCCCAGGAGATCAGCGGGATCGCCCCAGCGGCCTGTCGGTACTCTTTGTTTCACCCAGGCGTCAAATTGAGGGTCGGCTACCAGGGATTCGGTTAGTTCGGTCCAAAAATAACCGGGGCCGATGGCGTTGACTTGAATGTTAAACTTACCCCATTCGGTGGCCATAGCTTTGGTTAACATTTTTAAGCCGCCTTTGGCGGCAGAGTAATTCCCGGTAGTCCCCCTTGCCCCTTCAGCCATTAGTGAGGTGATATTGATAATTTTACCTTGACGTCGGGCAATCATCCCTTGGGCTACGTATTTGGAGACGATAAAAGCAGCATTAAGATTGACATCTATTACTTTACGCCAGTCAGTTTCGGTCATCTCCTCCAGAGGAGCGCGGCGTTGAATTCCGGCGTTATTAATCAAAACATCAATCGGGCCCATTTCCGCTTCGATGGCGGCGACTTTTAAAATCACTTGTTGACTGTTGCTGGTATCAAAGGCATAACCGGAAGCTTGACCGCCTTTGGCCTTAATTTCTTGGACAAAATTATCAACCGTTTCCTGATTGATCCCGTTAATGACCACTTTCGCTCCATGCTCGGCGAATCCCGAGGCGAAACAGGCACCCAATCCCCGGCTGGACCCGGTGATCAAAACGACTTTGTCTTTAACGTTGAATAGCTCGGACATTTAGAGGTAACTCCTTTCATGTTTGGTTTTAGTTTGTAGGATTTAAGAAAATTTGCTAACTGGAAAAATATCTTATATAATAAGTTAAAGAACATTAGCCGGAGTATCTAGATGAACTATTATGAACAGGTTGAAGATTTAAAACAACAAATTGTTTCTAAATTCACCCCCGATAAAATTTATCTGTTTGGATCGGGCGCTAAGGGGATTATCAAAAAAAACAGCGATATTGATCTGTGCATAGTTAAAAACATTGCTAAGCCAAGACAGTTTAAAGCTGATTTACAGCTTAATTTAAATTCCGAAATTCCATTTGATATCATAGTTTATACTCCGGAGAGTTGGTCAAAAAACTCGAATGATATGACTAGCCTCGCTTATTTGATTAAGACTAAAGGAGTAAAACTGTATGGTTGATAGTAAAAGATATTTAGATTGGATTACCCATGCCAAGAAAGATTTAGAGGGAGCCAAAATACTTCTGGAACACAGCGCCGACAACTCTTTAGTCTGTTTTCATTGCCAACAAGCAATTGAAAAATACCTTAAAGGGTTTTTATTAAAACGCGAAAATATACTCAATGAAGGGCATGGCTTGGTCAAATTAGGCAAGTTATGCGAGAAGCATGACCATAATTTTAAAACGATTATTAAGGATTTGGCTTTAATCAATGAATATTATATTGAAACCAGATATCCCGGAGATGAACCGCTGGTTATTTCTGATGAAGATACTCAAGAATGTATGCTAATTACAGAAAAAATCATTGAGTTTATCAATTTTCGCCTTAGTTTAAACCAATAGTTTTTGATAAACCACCACATCAAGGAGCCTTCCGAATTTCTTTCCGATCTCCTTATAATGGGCGCATTTAGTGTAGCTGTTTTTCCCGAATAATTTGATACTGGCCGTATTTTCGCTGCAAATTACGGAAATTAAGGAATGGAATTGATTTTGGCGGGCGAAACTTTCTAAGAATTGCAACGCTTGACTACCGATTCCCTTCCCGGTGAATTCCGGATGTAGGTAGAGAGTTGCTTCAGCGGTAATGTTGTAAGCTTCCCGCTCTTTGTAACGGGCCAGGATGCAATAGCCGCATAGT
Organism: Bacillota bacterium; assembly: GCA_023415835.1. Classification (GTDB taxonomy): domain Bacteria; phylum Bacillota; class UBA4882; order UBA8346; family UBA8346; genus JAAYHS01. The sequence continues at coordinate 19,185 of JAEZJK010000002.1, read as the reverse complement.
TTATCTTGATCGAAGATTATAAAAGTTTTAAACCGGGGGTCACTGTAAAACACTATCCGGCGCATCTCTTCCAAGGTGACGGGTTGGATGCTAAAGGTCGCGGTGCTATTTTGAATATAATAATTATAAATCTCCAGAACTTGAGGTAAATAGGTTTCGTTAATCTCGATAAATTTGACTTCAGCCATGGCGTTCCCTCCCGGCGCATCCACATTAAGCAAACCTAAATTGCTTCAATTATAACACATCGGTAAGGAGACTAGAGTTTACAAGTTGTAAAATTTAGCTGAAAGCCGTTACTTGAAAAAAGTTAACAGCTATGGTATTATAAATATTGCTTTATAATAACGCCGACATAGCTCAGCAGGTAGAGCAGCGCACTTGTAATGCGCAGGTCATCGGTTCAATTCCGATTGTCGGCTCCAGAAATGTCAAACTTCAAGAAGCCACGTTAAAAAATGAGGCTTCTTTTTACGTATTTAGCTCCGATAAAGAGAAATTAGCTTCAAAATTTTTGGAAATTCTTCTTGGACGAAATCTTATTTTTTATTGACCGTTCATAGCTTTCCATTGGCAAAAATAGAAAATCTTCGTAAAGATATAAAAGATTGCGCACCGTATAGAGATGCGCAATCTTTTATTTAACTAAACACAACTCGTAACTTAGATCAACCAAACAACGACATGGTTAAGAAGATTGATGACATCAATGAAGCAACAAGTGAAACAACTGTAATCTGAGTATTAATGGAAGGTCCTGCGGTATCCTTAAAGGGATCGCCTACTGTATCGCCTACAACGGCAGCTTTGTGGGTATCGGAACCTTTACCGCCATCGTATCCGGCTTCCACATATTTCTTGGTGTTATCCCAAAGCCCACCGGAGTTTGACATAAATAGAGCAAATAGCAAACCGCTGATAATATTGCCAGTTAGGAATCCGCCAATGGCTTGAACACCGCCGATAAATCCGATGGCCAGTGTAGAGATAATGGCAAATAATCCGGCGGGAATAAGTTCTTTGATTGCTCCCTCTGTAGCGATTTCAATACATTTGTCATATTCAGGCGCAACACCTTTTTTGCCTTCTTTTAGTCCGATAATTTCTTTAAATTGACGATGAATCTCCGTAATCATACGTTGGGCGTTTCGGTCTACACCGAGCATTAACATAGCCGAGAAGACTGCAGGAATGGCCGCGCCCACTAATAGGCCAAAGAAAACAAGGGGGTTCAATATATCTAAACCATTGATAGTCGGTTTTCCAAGTTCAATCGCGGCAGTATTTACTTCACTAATAAAGGCGCCAAGTAAAGAGATTACCGTAAGGCCGGCTGCGCCGATAGCAAATCCCTTAGTCACCGCTTTAACAGTATTACCCGCGCTATCAAGAGAATCCGTTATCTCTAACGCTTTATCGCCTAGGCCACCCATTTCTACAAGGCCACGGGCGTTGTCAACGATCGGTCCATAAGCATCATTGGAGATAATCATACCGACAATCGATAACATACCGACAGCAGACATTGAAATACCAAACATTGCATATCCAGCGCCTAAAGGTTCGCAAATCTTATATGCCGCAAGAGCGGAGATACCAATTCCAATCATTGCTGGAAGGGCGCTTATTAAACCATAGGAAACGCCGGATAAAATAGTAAACGCAGGGCCTGATTCCGAGGCTTTGGCAACGGCATGAACCGGTTTCTTTGAATCACCCGTAAAATAGTCGCTACTAATACCAATAATAACGCCAACAACGAGACCAATTGCGCTAGCGAACCAGATACGCCATTCAAAGTTAAAAGCATAGGTGGCGACCGCGGTTAAGACGCCAAAGATAGTTGTGGTAACATAGGTGCTACTATTAAGCGCTTTAGTGGGGTTACCCTCTTTGCCCATCCGGGCTGTTGCCACACCAATAATCGAAGCTAACAGACCAATTGCTGCGTAACAAAATACCATGCTGGCGTTGACTGTTCCACCTGTCGCTTTATCTAAGGAAACCGCCATTACAAGCGCGGCCGCCATAGATGCTACATTTGAGTCGAATAAATCGGCGCCCATTCCGGCGACATCACCAACGTTATCACCTACATTATCGGCGATAACGGCAGGATTTCTCGGATCATCCTCCGGAATCCCAAGCTCAACCTTACCGACAAGGTCGGCGCTAATATCGGCGGTTTTAGTAAAGATACCGCCGCCAGCCTTTGCGAATAGCGCCAAGGAACTAGCGCCAAAACTAAATCCTAACAAAACCGTGGTATTGTTGGTTAAGAGCAGAACCAAGGTTACACCCAATAAGCTGCCGCCGACAACGGCCATACCCATGACAGCGCCGCCACGAAAACCTGACATGAAGGAAGGTTTAATTCCTTTGGTAGAGGCTTCCGCAGCTTTGATATTTGCGATTGTAGCGATACTAATACCGATTTTTCCGGCAATTGCCGAAAAAACCGTTCCGCATAAATAAGAAACAGCCATTAATATGTTCTTTACAGGATCGCCATTCCATATTGAAGTGGGTAAAAATAGAATAATAAGAAGTGCCACGACTGCGCAAAAACGGGCCAGAATCTTATATTCTTTCGTTAGGAACGTATTGGCGCCATTCCAAATTAACTTTCCAACTTCAGCAATTCGAACATTGGATGAGGGTTGTGCCGATACCCATTTGTAAAGCCATATTGCTACGCAAAAAGCTAACAACGAAACAATGATGGATACAATTTGGAAAAAACCAATGTCAAAATTCATGATGTCTCTCCTATTTATTTTTTAAAATTACCTTCGCTGCCAATAATAGCACTACCAGGTAAAATGTCAACATTGAAAAAGTTAACTTTTTGTTTCATAAAGTTAACTTTGCTTGCAGGTTTTGTTTTTGATAATATTTGATCGGTTATTGGGGGCAAGATGGCTCAGGAATTGGAGAGGGAGGATCTGTGTGTTTTATCTTTATAATTATAATTATTGAGAATTTATTACTGCCTGAGATGAAGGAACCGATATTTGATAATAAAACCATGGAGCAGGATGTTTGGTACGGTAATTTTCCTTAAAACGCTTTTTGATAATATTCCCGATATGCTTTTTGTACTTTGACATCTAAAAAATCCCGGTATGGTTTGCGGTCAACTTCGGTGTATTTCCAAAAGGTTATTAAAGAGGGTTCAACCTGGACAATCACATTATCTTTTAAATGGGAATACTTCTCGAAGGCAGTTTTATGTATAACTTTATAGTTTTCAATAAAATAGGGGTTTTCAAAGGGATGACAGGTGATTGTTGCCTGCCCTTCAATTTGAATATTGCCCGAACACAATGCAACATTCGGGTTTTCTATGATTTGACGGTATTTTAAAAACTCGGTATCGGTCTGGAATAATATCTTCATTCCCTGGTTTACGATACTAACAGCCCTTGCAGTAACCCGGTTTTCAGAACAGGTCGCTAAAACCATTTTGCTGTTTCGCGAAATAAAATCAATGACTTCTTTTTCGACTTGAAAATAATCCAATGTTTCCATGGTTATCGTCCTCTCAGGTTTATAATGTTAACCCTTCAAATGCCGCTCAATCTTCGACACTAAAAGGCTCAACGCCACTGTATTATGGCCTCCTTCGGGAATAATAACATCCGCGTAACGTTTTGATGGTTCGACAAAGGCCTCATGCATGGGTTTGACGGTATTAAGATATTGATCACAGATCGACTCAAGGCTGCGGCCCCGTTCGTGCATGTCCCGGTGAATCCTTCTTAAGACCCGGGTGTCGGCGTCGGTATCGACGTAAACTTTGATATCAAAGATCTGGCGTAACTGGGGATTGGCTAAAACCAAAAGCCCTTCAACGATGACAACCGGCCGCGGAATAACATGAATTGTCTCGGCAGTGCGCCGGTATTGAGCAAAATCATAAATAGGCACTTGGATTGGTTGGTTATTACGGAGTTTAAGGAGATCCGCCAACAGCAGAGTGTCTTCAAAAGCTTCCGGGTGGTCGTAATTTTGCTTGGCCCGCTCTTTAAAAGGCAGATCGGGTTGATCAACATAATAAGAATCTTGGGAGAGTAGGATGACATTTTCGATCCCCAGCTCTTTTTCAACGGATTTGCAAACCGTCGACTTTCCCGAACCGGTGCCTCCGGCGATTCCGATAAGCATCATTAAAAACTCCATAAAATGTATTAAAAAGCAGTTTTGGATCGTAATTAAATTATATCATTTTCGGCAATGGGAAAAAAGCCTCGCTTAATCGGTTTTCAGTATAATTATTGGGAAAATTATATTTATCGAGAACACTTGTTCGCCATACTTTTTTATGTTATAATGAAACAGAACATATGTTTGGCATCTAAAGGAGGCAATTCAACATGTACATAATCTGCTTAAACAGCGAAAAGCATTTCTACTTCATCAGCACCGAAGACCAACGTCATAAATTGGAGGCTAGGGGGATCCTAGTTTTAAATCAATCATACGATCGGTTGACCGTAGCTGCCGCAGCAGTTAAAGAATTAAATAACCAAGAGTCCCGTTTGATGAGTCAACGGTTTTTAAAAACCTGCCGGGCATAATATAAATAGTAAGAAAAAAGAGAAAATGACCGGGAAACCGGTCTTTCTGACGTTTATAGCTTAAATTCTCTCCCTTACCAGCCGGCCCATTTCTATGGTTCCGACTTTTTGGCATCCTTCCGCCATAATGTCGGCGGTTCGGTAACCATCGGCCAATACCTGCCTGACCGCCTTTTCGATGATCCGGGCCTCGGATTCAAGTTGGAATGAGTAACGTAACATCATTGCCGTGCTGAGTATCGTAGCCAGCGGGTTTGCCAAATCCTGCCCGGCGATATCCGGGGCGGAACCATGGGCCGGTTCGTAGAGGGCGACCTTCCCGCCGATGCTGGCGGAGGCGAGCATTCCTAGAGAACCGCCTAACATTGAGGCTTGGTCGGTTAAAATGTCGCCAAACATGTTCTCGGTGACAATTACGTCAAACTGGGCCGGCCAACGGACTAACTGCATGGCGCAGTTGTCCACATACATATGTTTTAGTTCGATATCCGGATATTCGGCAGCAAGCCTCATAACTGTTTCCCGCCAGAGCCTTGAGCTTTCCAGCACATTGGCCTTATCTACGGAAGTTACTTTCTTCTGGCGGGAACGGGCCGCCTCAAAAGCCAAGCGGACGATCCGCTCGATTTCATGGGTATTGTAAACCAAAGTATCGGTTGCTTGTTCAGTCCCGTCGGCCAGGGCTTCTCGTTTTTTAGGCCCGAAGTACAAACCGCCGGTTAGTTCCCGGAATACCAAAATATCGATGCCTTTGACCACTTCCGGTTTTAAAGTCGAAGCCATAACCAGTTCATCATAGACGATAATCGGACGGAGGTTGGCGAAAAGCCCCAACTCCTTACGGAGCGGTAACAAAGCCGCACGTTCCGGCCGGAGTTCCGGCGGGAGCTGATCCATTTTAGGGCTACCGACTGCCCCTAATAAAACAGCGTCGGATTGCTTACAAACCTCAAGAGTTTGGGAGGGCAAGGGATGGCCATATTTTTGGTAGGCGTCCTCACTCACCAAAGCCTCGGTAAATTCAAAGTGAAGATTAAATTTAGCAACTATCAATTTTAAAGTTTCGATAGCTTCGGGAAGAATTTCCCGGCCAATCCCGTCACCGGCCAAAACTGCAATTTTAGGCATAATATTTCCTCCTGTCAAGAAAATGAGGGAAAAGGCAATAGGCATAAGGCAAGAGTGTAGAAGGTTTAGCCTTTGGTGCCTTTTTCAGTTTTCTTATTACTCCAACATAGTTAGGGTAGGGTTCACATAGAAAATAGGGCTTTCAAATTAGTGTCCATCATCTGTCCGTTCTAAAGATTAGCGGACATGGGCTTCAAAATGGTTAACATTACAATACTATTGCCTATTACCTACTGCCTATTGCCTGACTACGAACACGATATGTCAGCATGAAAAAGAAATTATTTCTCGACTCGCTTTTTAACGTATTCAATTAATCCGCCGCTATTAATCAATTCCTGCATGAAGGGGGGGAATGCGGCAGCTTGGTAGGTTTCATTTTTAGTTAGATTAGTTATTTTTCCGGTATCTAGATCGACTTCAATTTGATCGCCTTCAGCGGTATTTTGACTGGCTTCGGTAGACTCGAAAATCGGCAGGCCGATATTGATCGCATTCCGGTAGAAGATCCGGGCGAACGAGGCGGCGATCACGCACGACACTCCGGCAGCTTTGATTGCGATCGGGGCATGTTCCCGGGAACTGCCGCAGCCAAAATTTTTACCGGCTACGATCAGATCACCTTTCCCAACCTTGCTTGTAAAGGCAGGATCAGCGTCTTCCATGCAATGTTTGGCTAACTCATTGGGATCGCTGGTATTCAGGTGACGGGCCGGAATAATTAAATCGGTATCGACATCATTTCCAAAACGCCATACTTTACCTTTTAGTTTGTTCATTTTACTCCAACCTCCTCCGGCCCGGTTATTTTACCGGCTACTGCCGAAGCGGCAGCCACTGCAGGACTCGCCAAATAGACTTCGCTTTCCGGATGTCCCATTCGCCCCACGAAATTACGGTTAGTGGTAGCGATCGATCGTTCCCCTTTGGCTAAAATACCCATATGACCGCCTAAACAAGGACCACAGGTGGGAGTGGAAATGGCTGCGCCAGCATCCATAAAGATCTCAAATAAGCCTTCGCGCATCGCTTGCCGCCAGATATCTTGGGTGCCGGGGATGACGATCAAACGGACATTCGAATTGACCCTTTTACCTTTTAAGACAGCCGCTGCTTCCCGTAAATCTTCGATCCGGCCGTTGGTGCAGGAACCGATGATTGACTGATCAATGGCCACATTGCCGCATTGGGAAAGGGGCTTAGTGTTTTCAGGAAGATGGGGGAAGGCCACTTGCGGTTCGAGTTGGGAGACATCCCATTCATATTCCTCAGCATATTTGGCATCAGGGTCGCTGGTATAGACGGTAAAATTCCGTTTGGCCCGGGGTTTGACATATTCCAAGGTTTTTTCGTCAACATGGAATATTCCATTCTTAGCTCCGGCTTCGATCGCCATGTTAGCCATGGTGAAACGTCCGTCCATCGAAAGGCCGGCAATGGTTTCACCAGTGAATTCCATTGATTGATATAAGGCACCGTCAACCCCGATCTTACCAATAGTGAAGAGGATTAAATCTTTACCCCCGACCCAGCGGGGGAGTTTTCCGTAATAAATGAATTTGATGCTTTCCGGTACCTTAAACCAGGCTTCGCCCAGGGCCATCCCGGCAGCCATGTCGGTGCTGCCGACGCCGGTGGAGAAAGCGCCTAAAGCTCCGTAAGTACAAGTGTGAGAATCAGCGCCGATTACCAAATCTCCCGGCAGGACCAGGCCTTTCTCGGGCAGGAGGCAGTGTTCAACGCCCATTTCACCGATATCGAAATAGTTTACAATACCATATTTACGGGCAAATTCCCGTAACATTTTAGCTTGCTCGGCCGACTTAATGTCTTTGTTCGGAGTGAAATGGTCAGGGACCAAAGCAACTTTATTCTGGTCAAAAACACTATCGACCCCGATCTTGGCAAATTCTTTGATCGCTACCGGAGCGGTGATGTCGTTTCCCAATACCAGATCAAGTTCAGCATTGATCAACTCTCCGGGGACAACCGCGGTTTTTCCGGTATGAGCGGCAAGAATTTTCTCTGTGATTGTCATACCCATTTTTAGTCACCTCAAATAAGTTTTTTAGGAATCCGCTTATTTTATGGTTTACTTCCTATTGCCACAAACATTGGAATTTCCACTGTTACACCGGTAGCGTTGGAAGTCCGGCAATTGCAACCCAAATCGGAAATTTCTTGAATTGAAAAACCGGCATCTTCAAGCCAAAGTTTCAGATCAGAACGTTCAATGCCAAGCCAAATATCGGACTTTTCCGGTTTGGTCCATTGATAATTATGACGCTCAATATCAGTGATAATAACCTGTCCCCCAGGCTTAATTACCCGGTGCATTTCCTTAATAGCCAATGAAGGTTCAAGTAAATGGTGGATTAGCAAATTGGCGTAAACCATATCTTGGGAATCATCGCTAAGCGGTAAATCATGAGCGTCCCCTTCAATTAATTTAATGTTCTTATGTTGCTGTTTAGTGAGGCTCTGCCGGGCCACTTCCAACATGGCGGGCGATGAATCGATAGCATTAACGGTTTTAGCGTATTCGGCGAGCTTTTTGGCGAGATAACCGGTGCCGGTTCCAACATCGGCGACAATCGACCCTAGAAGAGGAGGGATGCGCGATGTGAGTATATCCCTTAAAGCTTCGCCATAGCATCCTTTGCGCATTTCATCATAGACTGGAGCGACTTGCGCAAAGTAAGCTTTATTTTCTTCTTCCACCGAAACGTAATCATGGGAGGCGCCTTCAGCCATCCAATTTAGCAATGCAGTCCGAGAAAACCGCCATTCACGGCCAATTTTTCGGGCCGGTATATTTTCTTCCCGTAGTAATTTGAGAAAGGTTTTACTGCTAACCTGAAAAAGCTGGCTGGCTTCTTCCAGGGTAAGCACTTCATTTTCAGGCATGTATACCAAATCCTTGTGTTTTTTCTTATTATAAAGTGGAGGATAAAAAAAGTCAAGGCTTAATTTCCTCTATCTTCTGCTATATTCTCCTTAATTCCGATAGAGGTCTTTATTTTAAGTTATGAATCAGGTGAAATTTGCGCTACCAATCCGTGCCATCCAAAACTTATCGTTTCATAATAAGTTTACGTAGCTTAAGGTAAAAAATAAAACCTCCTGTCTGTTGAAGCCAAACAGGAGGTTTAGGTTTTCTATTTTATAGTTTCAAGTCTCTTGAGGATCAATAATGGAAGCCAATGGGATCTCGCCTTTAATACCTTTGAGGATGAATTCTTTGCTACAATGAGGGCAAGTCACGTTTAAACGGTGTTCTTTAATAGGCACGATCATCGGGCCGTCACAACGGGGGCAGACTATAATAACTTTATCGGAATGGTTAGCGGGGAGAGTTGGGTTTTCTGAAATAGGCCCAGTCGCCAACTCGCTATTGATAGAATATCCGCAAGTAACACAAGTAAATACCGTACCCAGCTTGGACAGCGGGAGGACAGGAATAAAAAAGATAGACAGAAATTGACGGTATTGGACTTCTTGAAAATTGCGGAGGTCGTTGCAATGAGGGCAATGCCGCCTGAGAATGATTTCTTTTACTTTTTTTACGGGGTTGATTCCAATTAGTAAAAACATAGTTAGCACCTCTACCAAAGATAATATAAGTATATTTGCCAAAGTGTTAGGTAATTCCTGCAGATTATGCCGTTTATTCAGTTATCGGTTTTTTTTGAAAAAAATGTTGCAATTTTTAAACCCGAATTTGGTAAGTAAACGTTATAAATAAAGATTTTAAGGGAATGTTAACTTTATGTTTTTACCTTTCAAAACAACTGAAACAACCGAAATCCGTTTAATCAGGGGAATCCCGGTTAAAGTTTTGTTTCGACAGTTGTTGACTGGGTATCTTATTGTTATAATGATAAAAGTAGGTAAATATATGTAACGCATTAAATCAAAATGGTGCACCAAAAAATGGGTTTTAATATTTTTTCATGAACCATGGGTTACGAAGAATGTCGTTGCATATAGAAAAAATAAGGGAGGTTTTTGCGTGGATAAAGAAAAAATAATTTCCAAGATTACTGAATGCGGATTAGTAGCAGTAGTCAGGGCCGAGTCTAGCGAACAAGGGTTAAAAATTGCCGAGGCTTGCGCCAAAGCCGGAGTGGCTGGTATTGAGATTACCTTTACTGTGCCCGGTGCTGCAAAGGTAATTGAAGATTGTGTTAAAAACTTCAATAGCGGAGAGATTATTGTCGGAGCGGGAACCGTTATGGATTCTGAAACCGCTAGGGCAGCGATTCTTGCTGGCGCTCAATATGTGGTTAGCCCTTACTTAAATCAGGAGACAGTCAAATTATGTAACCACTACCGGGTTCCGATTATGCCCGGCGCTATGACCATCAAAGAAATTGTCGAGAGTATGGAAGCCGGAGCGGACATTGTCAAGATTTTCCCCGGCGAGCTCTTCGGACCGGCGATTATTAAAGCGGTAAGAGGCCCAATCCCTTATGCTAAAATGATGCCTACTGGCGGTGTCGGCCTTGATAACGTTGAACAATGGATTAAAGCCGGAGCAGTGGCTGTAGGGGTAGGCGGAAATTTAACCGGCGGCGCAAAAACTGGCGATTATGCTTCAATTACCAGTATTGCCGAACAATTTATCGCTAAGATCAAAGAAGCCCGAGCCAAAAAATAAGATAGCTGCTTCGGAACTAAATGCAAAAAGCCTGGAAATATATCCAGGCTTTTCGTTTAAGTAAGGTTCATTTCATGTTATCCGTAAAAGGCTACGGAGTTTAGCAAACAGATCGGACTCATATTCGTTTTCATCGTTGCCATCATAAGAAAGATTAATAACCAAGCGGTAGTCTTGGGGTGTAGATAAATTTTGACTGGATTGGTTCGTTTTTAGGCTACGATCGGGTCCCGGGAGTTTTTGATTGATCGAATTAACCAGACGGAAGAATGCTTTATTAATGTTATTGACTAAATCTTGAAGATCGGAATCTTTCTCGAAGAGGAAATGGATCGGTTCTTTATCGGTATGGAAAGTACCTGAGAATTGATGCTGAAATTTGATCTTTTGAACGACTGTGATAGGATACTGTTTCAACTGGGCTAAGCGCCGGATTTCTTCTTGTTCCTCATCCAAAAAGCCGCTTAGTTTAGGCAGGATTGCTGTTGATTGCAATTGATACAATGAACGCTGAAGCGCTTCGGCTAGTTGGGATGGGCCGTTAAAGTTATTACGCCGGGCAGCCAGTTCAAAACAGATTTTTTCAATCTCTTGAACAGTGGAATGCCACTGGAGGGCTACGGATGTTACTAGTTCCGCTTGATCTTTGTCAAGCCGGTTAAGGGCCCGGAAAAGCCCGTCCAGGTCTCCCAGTACCGGATAGTTTCTGCTGAGATTTGGGTAACTTTCATATAAAATACGTACTTTACGTTGAAAACCGGCTGGGGGTATTTGATCTTTAGCGTATAACAAAATATCAATATACCCGATTAGAGCCACTTTGTTCCATGATATGGAATGGGTAGGGTTGGCGAGTTGCGCCTGTAAATGCGCATAATAAGGAAAGGAGAGCATTTCCATAAAGCCGGTTGTGTCGGTTGTTTCACTCATAGATAAGATCTCCTTACCAGTTCTTTACCAAATGGTCTAATTTATCTTTAAAATCGCTTTTTGTTTCTAAATTTTCACTTTCGCGTTCAGCTGCTGGCGTTTTAACTTCAGTTAGGGCCGGTTTAAATTTAGTCAAAGTATTATTATTAGAAGAATTGTTTCTGGTTGTTTCAATAGAATGCTGATTAAAATTCTCCTGTATAACTGGAGAATCCATTCTTATAACCTGTTCCAAATCAGCCTGAAGGCGTAGGATTTTATTAATCCGGATCATTTGTAAAAATTTACCTTCCTTAATTAAAAGGAAGTCCGCGTCCCAACCCAATAAAGTCCCGGCTATCTTGGCGCCGTCCTCCAGATAGATGGTGAAGTTGCTTCTGTTATGTAACAAATAATTTAAAACTAGTCCGCTGTTGAAGATGCCGGTTTCAAATTCAGTCATTGCTACCAACTGCCACATCTAAACTGGATGAAGTCCGGGTTCGGCTTCCAAAGAGGCGTTGCGACATCTTACGGAAACCGTAAACATTCGCAAATTGGGCTTCCTTCGCCAATAGGGAGTTGTCAAAATGAGGCATTAAGTACTGGGCTAAGGCGACACCGCCGCCCCCGGTAATAAAGACCATATCTAATTCCCATTTATTAATCCAAAGGCTGTTTATTTCGGTAATCAGTTTTTCGGCAACGACGCTGAAAGCATGCTTAATAATTTCCTCAAGATTATAAGTTTTTCCGGAAATACGGATTTCTCCGCTCCGTACAATTTGATCCAGTTGGTAAATGGGTTTGGAGATCTTAAATTCTTCCTTTAATAACTCTGAAATTAGCACATAGGCGGTACTTAAAGCAGTGTTGCTTGAACCGCTAAGCCGGTCGATATTTTCCAAGTTATCTACCACGATATAATCGGTGGTTCGAAAACCGATATCGATAATTCCCACCTTCGAGGCGGCTAGGTTTTCATCGACAATATTTCCGGTATAGTCGAGGATCAAATCGAATAGCGAGCCAAAGGGCTCGGGTAAAACTTTAACCTCATTTACCATAACCGTATAATCCTGGTCGGAAGTTTGATTTCTTTTTAATGAAATTTTATGACGTCCTTTAAATAATTGGGTTACTGTTTGTTTAGTTTCGGTAAAAAATCCCACCGGAAGGCCGGTTACAATATTAAAATTGGTATTATGGCCTTCCGCCAATAAAGCCAGGGCAGTAGTAAGTAAAACCTTACTGATACTCTCGTCCATGCGGCTTTCGTTTAAGGAAAATAAAACAACATCCGATTGACGATTGGCTAAATCACCTACGAAATATTCCCGGCCATCAACGGCAACATGTAAGTTATTAATCATGTTCTGCTCGGGGCTTTCATCAGTGACATAACGTAAATTCCGAGCTTGTCCCACAACTGAAGGAAATAATTTATCTTTTTTTCCATCAGAAATTTTAACAAAACCGTAACCCAGATCAATACCAATATTTTTTTCCATGCCCGAATCCCCTTCCCATTTCGTTAACTATTAGTAAATTGCAAAAAAGTATTAGATAGGTTTGCCTGATCAATTGATATGTTGCATAAAGTTTTTAGGGATCCATAAATGCAGCCATATCTTCAGTTAATTACTTCGTCAAAAAACATTGATAACTTTAGCAAGATTGCTTTCTAAAGTATCGATCAAAGAGCAAATTTTATGGAGGTTTTGTGAAACATGTTAAAATGGATGTAGAATAATAGTAAACCGTTTAATATTATATCAGATAAATAGGCTTTTGGTATTTCAAATTTAGGTTTTACTTTTAAAGTTTTTAAAATGAATGGCTCAACCTTAATTGGCTACTAACCGATGATTGTAGGTAGGGAAGTTATATTTCAAAAGTTGAGTTTGGTGAGAATGGTTGCTATTTTCGTTGAGGGCAGATTTGGATCTCATTAAAGGCAGGAACTGAATTAATAGTGTCGAAATATCGAAGAAAATTTAAATTTCCCAGAGGTGAACAGTATTGATTCAGTTTCAAGGTGTTTCTAAGGTCTACCCCAATGGGATAACAGCGCTAAATAACGTAAATATGTTTATTGACAAAGGAGAATTTGTATTTCTCGTCGGCCCGAGCGGGGCTGGAAAAACCACCTTCATTAAAATGATTATCCGCCGTGAATTGCCGACCCAAGGAACAATTTATATCGGACGAAAAAACCTGGTCAAAATGAAAGAGAGCGAAGTATCGGTTTTCCGTAGGAATATCGGGGTGATATTCCAGGACTACAAACTCCTTCCCAACAAAAATGTATTTGAAAATATAGCGTTTGCGCTTGAAGTAATTGAAACTTCACGCAAAGATATTTTAAAACAAGTACCGGCAGTCCTGGAATTGGTGGGACTAAAGAATAAAGCAAAAATCTTTCCGTCGGAATTATCAGGTGGTGAACAACAGCGTGTCTCACTTGCCCGCGCTATCGTTAACCGCCCTTTGGTGTTATTGGCGGACGAACCTACTGGGAATTTGGATCCGGACACTTCTTGGGGAATTATGGATCTGCTCCTGGAGATCAACAAGCGTGGCACCACCGTGATTATGGCTACTCATAATAAAACGATCGTTGATAAAATGAGGCGCCGGGTCGTAGCCCTTGAATGTGGACGAATCTGCAGAGATGAACAGAAAGGGGTTTACGAACTTTGAAAATCAAGACAATGTGGTATTTCACCAAGGAAGCTTCAGTTGGCCTTAGCCGTAATGGATTAATGACGATAGCTACTATTGTGACCATCACTTTATCCTTAATCGTATTAGGTTCTTTTTATATTGTAATCGCCAATAGTAATTATCTGTTGGATATGGCTAAGGGTGTTTTGGAACTTCGTGTCTATCTCAAGGATGGCGCTGATCCTTACTTTTTACAATCAAAGATCATTGAGTATCAAGGCGTTAAAGACGTCAAGTTTATTTCCAAAGAAGAAGGGGCCAAATGGCTGGAGAAAAATTTAGGGGTAAATGATTTATTTAGGGCAACCGAGAACCCTCTGCCAAATATGATTAATATTAAGCTTCAGGATGACGCCAAGGTGAAAACTTTAGCCAAAAAAGTGGGAACCCTTGAGGGCATCGATGAGATTGAGTATGGAGAGACCTTTGTAGAAGCGATGCTGATAATTGTTCAAATTATTTGGGCGGTAGGAATTGGCTTGGTAACAATTATCGGTGTGGTAGTATTATATATAATCGTTAATACCATTAGGATAACCGTTTTTGCCAGGCGTAAAGAGATTGAGATCATGAAGTTGGTAGGGGCGACCAATTGGTTTATCCGGTGGCCGTTTATGATTGAGGGAATTATGTTGGGGATGATCGGGGCGATCATCGCTTTATTACTTCTTTCTAAAGGGTATTATCTTGTGATCCAGTATATAAAGCAGTTGGCGCCGTTCATACCTTTGCTGGCGGAACGGGTTATCAATCGGCAAATGTTTGTTTTAATGACGATTTTGGGAGTTTCGTTTGGTGTGTTGGGCAGTATGGTGTCACTGAAGAAATTTTTACGGGTTTGACAGGGGAGGCTAGCATTTTAGGGGTAGCAACCATACTACTCTTTAGAAATTAGAGAAAATTAAACTAGCGAGACATGGAGGTTTAGAGATGGTACGACAAGTCCGGTTTTTACTTGCGCTGTTGCTGATGTCATTTTTCACAGTGAATTCCATAAGCTGGAGTATCACCGAGGAGGAAATTGAGAACAAAATTGATCAGACTAAGAAGCAACTGACCCAGACAAAAATCAAAGAGCACTCGGTGATCGGAAGCTTGGTCAAGAGCCAGAAAGAACTGGATAAAGTAAGCAATAATTTACAGACGTTAAATTCGAGAATTGGAAAAACTGAAAAGAATATTGAATTTATCAGATATAAGATGAATAACACTGAAGGGGAACTTCAAAGATTAGAATCGGAAATTAATAAACAACAAGGGGTTCTGAGTGAACGAATTTTAGCTATATATAAATATGGATACCAAAGTTATTTTGAAATTTTATTTGAGGCTAAGGATTTTGGGGAGTTCATAACCAGGTTTGGAATGGTTAAACGCTTTGTAATGGCGGATGTACATAGTATAAATACCCTACGGGAACAACAGGACCTTATTACCCAGAAAAAAGAGGAGATTTCAAAGCAACAACAGGATCTGGAAAAGCAGAAAAACCTATTCACCAGGTTACAGAATCAGAATAAATATGAACAAACTAGATACTTATCAAAAATCCAAGCTACTCAAAGAGAACTTTCCAAAATCCAAGATGATCGCCGTCTTTTGGAAGATGCCCTTGATGAACTCGAAGAGCTTTCCAAATCAATGGAATCCCAAATCCGTGATCTTCAAAATCAGAGTAAAACTGCCCTGGGCTCCGGGAAATATATCTGGCCAGTTTCGGGAGACATTACCTCATACTTTGGATACCGGATCCACCCGATCCTAAAGAAACGAAAATATCATACCGGCCTTGATATTTCCGCCGGTATGGGTACGCCGATAGCCGCATCCGACTATGCAGTGGTAATTTTTAGCGGCCGCAACGGCGGCTACGGGCTTATGCTCACCTTAGACCATGGCGCGGGAATTTCTACGGTATATGCCCATTGTAGTCAATTATTGGCCACCAAGGGGCAAACAGTTTCCAAAGGCCAAATCATTGCTAAAGTGGGAAGCACCGGCCTAAGCACCGGTCCGCATTTGCATTTTGAAGTCCGTAAGGATGGTGTGCCGGTGGATCCGTTGAACTACATTTAATAACTTGTTGCCATATGGCAAGTTAGAATGCAACTTGGAAAAGGAGCGGTTTATTTGTTTTTTAATAAGCCTAAGTGGCGTCAAATAGCGCTGGTAATATTTTTTATCTTTGCCGGGGGCTTAGGCTGGTGGTGGCAGGATTACGCCCGACAGGGAAAATACCGTGATCTGGCGTCGGCATTTTATTTAATGGGAGTCTTAAAGCTTAATTATTATCAACCGGTGGATTTAACAAAACTGATGAAAGTTTACTGGAGGACCGGGAATATTGAAGGGATGCTTAAGAGCCTTAAAGATCCTTATACCCGGTTCCTCAATAAAAATGAGTATGCTGAGTTAACTAAGGAGACCAAGGGAAGCTTCGGAGGCATCGGAGTCTACCTAATCCCTAAGGATGAGGAGTTATTAATTTCTTCGGTGGTTAAAAATTCACCGAGTGAGCGGGCTGGATTACAACAAGGCGACCGAATTATCAAAGTTGGGGATGCATCGGTCAAGGATTTAAGTTCTGAGGTCGCAATCGCCCGTATCCGTGGAGCGGCCGGAACCAAGGTCTGGATAAAGGTAGCCCGGGGTGAAGCTGAAAAGCGCCGGGAAATTGATTTCAATATTGTCCGGGAGAATATCTTAATCCCAACCGTCGAACTGACGGTCAAACAAGATTCGGTTCTTGGAGAATACGCTTATATCCGGATTTCCCAGTTTGCGGAGACTACCCCGGTTGACCTGGATCAGAGTTTAAAGACTATCGATAATTCTGATAAAATAAAAGCAATGGTGCTCGATTTAAGGGCAAATCCGGGAGGATCGCTGGATGCCGCTATTAAAGTGGCAAGCCAGTTCATTCCGGAGAAAACTCCGATCTTACATGTGCAGCGCCGGAGTTACCCTTTACAAAGTATTCAGGCAATCGAATCTCAACACAGACAACTTCCGATGGCGGTTCTGGTAGACAACTGGAGCGCCAGCGCTTCGGAGATTGTAGCCGGGGCTTTGAAAGATCAAAAGCGGGCTATTCTAGTTGGGAACCATACCTTTGGCAAAGACCTAATTCAAGAGGTTAAGAAATTACCCGGAGGCGTTGGAGTAACCATTACCATAGCCAGTTATTTGACATCGGGAAAGGTTAATATCCATAAACGAGGGGTTCAACCGGACCGGTTGGTTGAAATTCCGGGCGCTATGGATCGGCTGTTGAAGGAAGGAAATCCGGAACCATTCTTTAAAATGCAAAAGCTCCAGGAAGAAGAAGCTCTTAAAGTGCTTCCCAAACAGATGAATGATTCCGGGCTAAAGAAAGCGGGATGACCCGGGAAAAGAGAGTTTTGGTTAAAACGAAATCTCATAAATAAAATGGTAACTATTTTTCTTGCTTTACCGAGAGGATGTGATTTCATTGCGGCCGTTGACACCTGATCAAAAAACGGCCTTTATTTTTTACCTGGCTTATGCCGGGTTATTATTCTTTGTCTCCGTTTGGTCTCCGGCCAAACCGGCGACTTCAGGACTGCATAATCCGGATTATCGGGAGTTGGAGAAGGGGCTTAATGATCTTACCACCATTCAAAGTTCGTTTGATGGGTTGTGGAAGGAAGCGTTAGCCCGTAAAAGATGGGACCAAGAGAGCCTTCTTTTGCAAGCGGAGACTAAACTGGAAGAGAAAAGATTGAGTAAGAACGAGGTCAAGTGGGTTAACGCCAAGAGCCAAATTTTATTACCATCCGGAGCAACTGAGAAAGATATGAGTGAATTGGTTAGCGAATGGGAAGAAATTAACCGGTCACTAAAAATAGACACGGCGGATCTTAAATGGGGGTATCAAAAAGATCAATTATGGTTAAGGTTGAGTAGCGAGTTACCGGTAGCAGTGCCGGGAGGCATAAAAAAACTTCCAATGCAGCAGTTAACCCTGGTAACTCCCTCTAAAGCCGATCTTCATTCGAAATGGCCGGGGCTGATTCCAAGACTACCTCCTAAAATCTTGCCCCCGGTCAAAATTGAGGTTCCCAAGAATGCCCCGGTAATAAAAAAACCGCGAGTAGCATTGATCATTGACGACGTTGGTTCGGTAAGAAAGGCTGCCGATGCGATGTTACAGGTGCCGGCCAGATTGACCTGGGCGGTATTACCTTTCACACCTTATGCCGGTGAATATGTTGAGGCTGCTAGAGAGCGTGGCTTCGAGGTTATTTTACACTTGCCGCTGGAGCCTATAGACCGGAAAAATAATCCCGGGCCGGGACTGATCAAAAGAGATTGGACCGAGGCAGAGATTATTGACCAACTTGAGGCAAATTTAAACCAAGTTCCCGGAGCGGTTGGGATCAACAATCATATGGGTTCAGCCGGGACTGCCGATGAACGGTTGATGGAAATTATTATGGGCTTTATCAAAAATAAAAACATTTATTTTGTGGATAGTATGACGAGCCTAAGTTCGTTAGGAGAGACCGTAGCCCGCCATCATCAGGTGAAATTCAATAAAAGGGACGTTTTTATCGATAATTTGGAAGATATAGATTCCAAAAAGAAAGCTTTGCGGCAATTAATAAAAATTGCTTTAAAAAAAGGGGAAGCCATCGGTATCGGGCATGTGCGGAATGGAACGGCGGAAGCAATTATGGAAATGCTTCCGGAGTTCGAAAAGGCGGGAATTGAGTTGGTGACGGTTTCAGAGCTGTTAGATAGATAGATCCTATCTCTGATAACATTGCGGGCGTAAAGAGGGAGATTTGTTTGAGGGTGTAGATGTTGTTGATGTCAGCATCGGGGATCAGTCACTTGCTTTAGTAAACGTTACGCGGAAAATATTGTGTAGGTATTATTTTGAACTTCGAACTTCACTCTTCATAATTTCTGTGAGTCCACGGTTCCGGCGGCGGGTCGCTTTTTGCTCGCCCAAAAAGTGACGCAAAAAGGGCGCTGGGCTCGGCCTTATCCATCCGTGGGGCCTCGCCTTGTGGACATCCTGTCCCATAGAACCGGCGTGGTTCCAGACCTCCTGCAATTCATCCCGGTTTTTAGAGGGTCTTCGCCCTCCCTGGCCTTCTGTCTGGCAAATAGGCTTAGCCTTTCGTTGGCGACCGCTTTTTTACGTCCTGTAAA
>JAEZJK010000076.1 GCA_023415835.1 Bacillota bacterium | reverse complement strand
ACGAACTTTCCCAATATCAATTACCTGAAAAAACTGTTCTTTCGCTTCAGGCGTTATTAGAAGAAGCGTTGCAACACAATCCCGATATGCTTAATACTGTAAAAGACCTTGAAATAGCTAAAAATTACGTTAAGTTGGCGCAAGCGGGTTATAAACCTACCATTGCGGCAATCGGCAAAAAGACAAACAGTGAAAGCGATCCAGCAATTGATGCCTTGGAAGAAGACAGTCTAACAGTAGCGGTAAATTTATCCGGCGTGCTTTTCGATAGTTTTAAAACCCAATCCGCGGTATCTGAGGCAAAGAAAGGGTTAGAAGCGCAACAAATAGCGGAATCCAAAAAACAAGACGACATTCGTTTAGATGTCCAGGAAGCGCTGTTAGATCTGGAAGCGTCTCTGGAAAAAGCCCGGGCCAACCAAGCCGCCAGTAATTTGGCTCAAGAGACCCTGCGGATGACCCAAGCCCGTTATGACGCCGGGATGGCGACCACAATGGATATTTCGGAAGTCCAGATCAAGGTGGATGTAGCTTTAATCGGGTATTACAAAGGAATATCAGACTATATTGTTGCCCTAGCGAATCTTGATAAAACACTGGGTAGAGATCCCCAATAAGGAGTGAAGCTCATGAATCGAAAACTATTGTTGCTATCGGTAATTCCAATCGTTATTCTTGCTCTAACCGCCAGTGGTTGCGGGCGTAAAACCAAAGCCACTACAAGCGCTCCGGGAATACCGGTCAAAGTCACCACCGTTCAGAAAGGAAACCTGGGCGAGGTTTTCATTACCACCGGCGTTTTAGAGGCCAATCAGGAAGTCAGCATTTCCCCCAAAGTATCGGGACGGGTCGCCAAAATCCATGTTAAAATGGGCGACTATGTATCAGCCAATCAAATCTTAGTCGAACTGGAACAGGATGATTATGCGATCGGCCTGGCAAGGGCCGAGGCCTCTTATAAACAGAGTAAAGATAATTTTGAACGTTCCCAAAAGTTATTTGCCGAGAAGATTATCTCCCCTCAAGAATATGAACGGGCTCAGACTGAGTTTCAAATTAACGAAGCCGCTTATAAACAGGCAAAAAACCAATTGGATGATACCCGGATCCGGGCTCCTTTCAGTGGTCAAATCGGTTTCTCCAATGCCACTCTGGGCGGTTTGGTTAGCCCTAGCGCGCCGTTACTGTCCGTAGTCGACTTGTCAACCGTATTTGTCTCCGTTAATTTGAGCGATAGCTATATCAGTCAGACCAAGACCGGTCAACTGGCATCGATTAGTTTGTCTTCCTTTCCGAATCAGACTTTTAACGGAAAGGTTGCCCAAATAGCTCCGGCCGCCGATAAGACTTCCAAGACATTTCCGGTTAAAATCACGCTCGATAACTCTTCGCACCGTCTTAAATCAGGAATGTTGGCCGAAGCCAAATTAAGTTTTAATGAAAAAAATAACGTCTTGAAAATACCTAGCGAGTCCATTGTGGATGAGGTTGGGGCCAAAGCAGTATATGTGGTGGAAAAAGATACAGCCCGCCGCCGCATTGTTACTCCAGGGGTTTCCGACGGCAAAATGGTGGAAATCGTCTCCGGTTTAGCGGAAAAAGAATTTATCGTCATTCTAGGCCAGAACAATCTGGAAGAAGGCTCGAAAGTCGTGGTGAAATAGATGAGAAAACTGATTGAGATATGCGTCCGTAGGCCTTTAGGCGTATTGATGGTTATTTCATTCGCAACCATCCTTGGCTTTATTTCTTTGTCCAAAATAAAACTAGATCTCTATCCCAATATTGAATTCCCAATTATTGTGGCATATACCAATTACCAGGGCGCCGGTCCGGAAGAAATTGAAAACCTAATCACCAAACCGCTCGAAAGCACCATCAGCGCTGTGGCCAATGTTAAAAAGGTGACTTCGACTTCTTCGTCCGGTTCCTCCATGATCATGGCTGAATGCAATTACGGCGCCGATATGGACTTTACCAACCTAAAGATGCGGGAACGGATTGACATGGTCAAGGGCACCCTTCCCGATGACGCTGACGAACCGATGTTGATTAAGTTTGACCCTTCGATGATGCCGATTGTTTATTACGGTATTTCAAGCCCCAAAGGAATCGCTGAGGCCACCCGGTTGGCTGACGACAAAATCAAAACCCGGTTGGAGCGGGTTCCCGGGGTAGCCTCGGTATCGCTCATCGGTAGCTTGGAACGGGAGATTCAAGTCCTGTTGTCCACCGAAAAAATGAATTTTTATCGTATTTCTCCCAATTATATTAAACAGTCTTTACAAGGTGAGAACCTCAACCTCCCCGGAGGAATTATTAAAAATGGCCATAACGAGTTAGTATTAAGGACAATCGGTGAATTTCAATCAGTTGAGGATTTAAAGTCGGTTAAAATCACCCTACCCAACGGCTCAATCATTCCTTTGCGGGAAATCGCCGAAGTCCGGGACTCTTTCCATGAGCAAACTCGATACGCGCGAATCGACGGGGAAAACAGCGTCATGATGATGCTAATGAAAGAAAGTGACGCCAATACGGTTTTGGTTACTAGAGAAGTCCGAAAAGCCCTTCAAGAACTTGAGACCGAACTAAAAGGTCAAGTTAAGCTCCATAAAATGTTCGAGCAAGCTGATTATATTGAAAAATCACTAAATAACCTGACTGAAGACGCCGTCGTAGGCGGATTATTGGCGGTTTTGGTCTTATTTTTCTTTTTACGGAGTATTCGCAGTACGCTCATTATTTCTGTGACCATCCCGCTCTCAATCATCATTACCTTTGCGGCTTTCTATTTTTCCAATATGACCTTAAACCTGGTTTCAATGGGTGGCCTGGCCCTGGGGGTCGGCATGTTGGTTGACAACGCCATTGTGATGTTAGAGGTTATCTTCCGCTATCGCGAAGAAGGAAATGACGCCTTGACCTCTGCCACGGAAGGGACCTCCGAGGTTGCGATGGCGATTGTTGCTTCCACTTTGACATCAATCGTCGTTTTCGTGCCGATCCTTTTTGTTGAAGGTATTGCGGCTCAACTCTTTAAGGAATTGGCTCTGACGGTCGCTTTTGTACAAGTGATTTCATTATTGGTTGCTTTAGTAGTCATCCCGACGCTCTCTGCAAAACTGATGGCCATTAAGTCAGGGAGTAAGGCGCTGGAAAAGACTTTTGAAAAACATTACCGTCTTGGAAAATTGGGGCAATTTTATCAGACTATGTTGTATTGGGCGGTCAATAACCGGCGCAAAACGGTTATCATCGCATTTATCTTGTTTATCTTAGGATTATTACCGTTTGTTACCGGCCTTGTTAAAACTGATTTTGTCGCCAGCATGGGAGACAAAAGATATAAAGTTGATGTTGAAATGCCCCTCGGGACCAGTTTGGAAACTACCGACAGCTTAGTCAAACAAATTGAGTCTCACCTTATGTCCCTATCCGAATCGGATCTGGTGTACGCTACAATCGGCTCCGGTTCAGGTTTTAGTCAAAGTGCTGAAAGTGAAAAAGCATCAGTGACGGTAGTAATGAAAACCAAATCCAAAAAATCATTGGAGGCAATGATTGAAGAGGTAAGACAGGGTATTGCAAGTTACCCCGGGGTCACAATCAACGTTACCAAGCAGACCCAAGGCGGTTTCGGCTCCAGCTCACCAATAGAAATCAATATTCAGGGGCCGGATCTGCTCACCCTTCAGAATTTAGCAAATCAAGTCAAGAAAATCGTCAAAGAGGTCCCGGGAACCCGGGAGGTTGCTACTTCTTGGGAGGAGGGCCGTCCGGAATTACAATTGCGGGTAAACCGGCAACTGGCTACTGCCTACGGAATTACCCCCTCGACAATCGCCAGTACGGTTCAGGCCGCCTTTCAGGGGACCACAGCCACTCAAATCCGTCTTACCGGTGAGGAATACAATGTTTTATTACAACTAAAAAAAGGAGACCGGGAAGCAGAAACCGATATTAAAAAACTTTATCTCACGACCTCTACCGGAGGTCAGATTCCTATAACCGAAGTAGTTGATTTCGTACAGACCACCGGTCCGAATAAAATTAGCCGCGAGAACCAAACTCGTCAAGTACAGGTCACCTCGGAAATCATCGGTCGGGATTTGGGAAAAGTCACCGAAATGATTCAAGACCATATCAATCAGGAATTGGTGGTTCCCTCAAATTATGATGTAGCCTTTTCCGGTAATGCCAAAGACATGCAGGAGTCCTTCGGTTCGTTGGCTTTGGCTCTACTCATGGCGGTTGTCCTTATTTATATGGTCCTTGCCATCCAATATGAAAATGCGGTGCACCCTTTCGCGATTATGTTTTCCTTACCATTAAGCCTTTTCGGAATCTCCTGGAGTTTGCTCCTGACCGGCCGGACTTTTGACGTCTCCGCCTTCATCGGAGTGATTATGCTGGCAGGTATCGCAGTCAATAATGCGATTGTCATCGTCGATTATATTGAAACACTAAGGAGCCGGGGCATGGAACGGACCGAGGCCATTTTAAAAGCTGGCCCGACCCGGTTACGTCCGGTTATGATGACCACTTTATCTTCAGTTTTAGGCTTGATTCCGTTAGCGTTAGGCATCGGTGAAGGATCGGAAATGAATGTCTCCATGGCCACCGTGGTCATCGGCGGGTTACTTTTCTGTACCCTTTTAACCCTGATTGTTATTCCGGTCATCTATAGCTTATTAGATGACTTAGCTATCTGGGTCAAACGCATGGTTAGGCATAAAACCGGAATCACTATGGAGTATCATCGATAGTAAGGTTGTATAATAGTTTTAAATAAAAGGGATATGGGTAAATTACCTATATCCCATTTTTCTCTGTTCTTGTTCGCCCACTCGTTATCCAAAAATCATATTTTAATTATCAATGGTAACATTTTTTATCATCCGTCAAAAGGAGTTATGTGATTTACGACGAATCAATATAAAAAAAAGAAGGAGGATAGTGAAAAAATGGAAATAATTGGTCTTTTAGCGGTTATTTATCTGGTATGGTATTTTATTGAACACGAGAAGTAATCCGGGATACTTATCTCGATTATACAGGCCGATATGTGTATCGGAGAAGCATATTCACTTCTCCGATCCGGAAGGCCTGTATTTTCAATTTTTATTATAGATAAATTATCTTCAAAAAAAATAACTCGAGGTTTAACGGTGCTAAAAAGAATTACTACTCTGGTCCGGAAAGATTTTTTCGAGTTTTGCTTTAGTAAATCATGGATTATTGTTTTATTGATGCCCTTATTCATCTACTTTATCTATACGGTTGTTTATAAACAGGCCGAAACCGGTAATTTTACAATCGCTTATACTCCTAACCCGGATTCAGCCTTAATTAAGATCATTTCCGGAACCGGTATTAATTTAAAACAATTTCCCGACCCTAATACCGCCAAATCCGCTTTAAACCAAGGCGAAATTGACGGTGTAATTTTATCGGACGGCCAATCCAGCCAGCTATCGCTCTTAGTCGATAAAGCCCGAACCCAAGAGGCGGTTTTTATTGTTAATACCATCAATTTCGCCTTGATCAACGCCTACCGTAGTCAAGCGATTCCTCAAATCAACCTCCGCTTTACCAATGAGCAACTTCCGGTCCGTTGGCTCTCTTTCCCGGTTTGGCTGCTCCAGATCATCTTAACGGTCTGTCTGCTACAAGCAGCGGGAGCCGTCGCTGATGAAAAGGAAAGGCAAACCTTGCATTCACTTTTAGTCTCCCCCATGTCTTTTCGGGAATATCTACTCTCTAAATTAATATGGTATACCGTAATTGGGGTCGGGGCCCTGTTCCTAACGGTATTCTTAACTAAGGCTCCTTTAAACCTTTGGTACGTTTTGCTTTTTGGGGTTTCCGGTTCATTGGCCTTTGGGGCGCTTTCTTTATTAATCGGGCTGCTAGCCCCTACAGCTTTATTTGCCCGAACTTTTGCCACTTTAACTTATCTAATTGCGGCGCTCCCGCTGATGGTGCGGGATATCTCATTTGCCTGGAAGGAAAGCTTATACCTTTTCCCTTCTTTTTTAGTCTTAAAAGGTTTTGAAAAAGCGCTGCTTACAAATTCCTACCAGCCGGAAATAACATTTTGGGTAATTGGGCTTTTAGTTCAAACATTTATTTTGCTCTCCATTACCGGAACCTATTTACAAAAAAAAGCCGATTTT
Organism: Bacillota bacterium; assembly: GCA_023415835.1. Taxonomy (GTDB): domain Bacteria; phylum Bacillota; class UBA4882; order UBA8346; family UBA8346; genus JAAYHS01. The sequence continues at coordinate 16,818 of JAEZJK010000076.1, read as the reverse complement.
TGAGGTAACTTATGAAGGAAGCAGCACCCGCACCCTTATTAGAAATTGACGGTATTTCTAAAAAATTCGGAAAACGGACGGTAGTCAATAACCTTTCCTTTAGAGTGGAACCCGGGAAAACCCTGGGACTATTGGGTCCTAACGGCGCCGGCAAGTCGACCACGATCCGGATGTTGATGGGACTCTCTAAGCCAACTTCAGGGTCAGCCAGGATCTTCGGTTTTGATTTGAGATCCCAGTCAAAACAGATCCATTCCCGGATCGGTGTTGTTTTTGAGAAACCTAATTTATTCGAAAATCTATCGGGGTATGAAAATTTAGCCGTGTTTTGCCGCCTTTATAATCAGCCCCTATCTTTAATTAAGCCGCTGATGGAACGGATGGATCTTTGGGAACGCGCCCGCGACCATGTAAAAGTATACTCAAAAGGGATGCGGCAACGGATCCTCATCCTGCGCGCTTTAGTCCACCAACCTCAACTGTTGTTTCTGGATGAGCCTTGTTCCGGCCTGGATCCGGTTTCAACTCGCATTATCAGGGATTACCTTTTGGAATTAAAAAAGGCCGGAGTTACTATTCTGTTAACCAGCCATGATATGGAGGAAGTAGATGAACTCTGCGACGAAATCGGGTTTATCAATAACGGAAAGTTGATCACCCTTTCCGATAAAAGTACACTAAAAGCTGAATATGGCCGCTCTGCTTTGAAAGTTATTTATCGCAATGATATCGGACTTATTGAAGAAATAATGGCAACTACTCAGGAAAATTTTTTACGCCTAAATGAATTGTACTCTAAAGGACAAGTGGTGTCCCTGCATTCGATGGAAGCCTCTTTAAGTGAAATCTTTAGAAAGTTAAGTGTCTTAGCTTAAAAAGCGATATTCTATATATGTCGCAAAAAGTTTCCTGACTATCCCGAATTATTGCCACCTATTTTCCTCAGTTCATAAATTGAAATAAATACTTTATTTTGCTCTTTTCCATCCACGGTTTAAGGATGGAAAAGCATAAACATAATTTATTTCAATAAAAGGGTTTCCGGTCTAAATCTCGAATCCTTAGCAAAAAATATGGTTAAATGATGAAAGGATTGGTTATCATGGCAAGGATTAATGAAAATTATCTGCAACTACCCGGCAGTTATCTCTTTTCGGAGATTGCCCGGCGGATCAACAAATATAAGGCCGAACATCCGGACGCCGAAATTATCCGGCTTGGTATCGGCGACGTTACTCAGCCGTTAGTCCCATCGGTAATAGAAGGCTTACAAAAAGCAGTGGCTGAGATGGGTGAAGCTAAAACTTTCCGCGGTTATGGTCCGGAGCAAGGATACTCGTTTTTAATCAATGAAATTATCAATAACGATTACCGCCCCCTCGGGGTCGAGCTGGCCGAAGATGAAGTTTTCGTCAGCGACGGGGCCAAATGCGATACCGGAAACATCCAGGAAATCTTCGGGTTGGATAATATTATCGCTGTAACTGATCCGGTTTACCCGGTTTACGTAGATACTAATGTAATGGCCGGACGATCCGGTAAATTGGGAGCGGACGGTAGATATCAAAAGATCGTCTACCTTCCCTGTAATGAAACCAACGGCTTAAAACCGGAACTTCCCAAAACAAAAGTCGATCTTATTTACCTCTGTTTCCCGAATAACCCGACCGGAATGACCTTGACCAAGGAAGAGTTGAAGCTTTGGGTTGATTATGCCCGGATCAACCAAGCGATCATTCTCTTTGACGCAGCATATGAAGCTTATATTCAGGAAAAAGGAATCCCCCACAGTATCTATGAAATTGACGGGGCTAAAGAGGTAGCGATTGAATTCCGCAGTTACTCTAAAACCGCCGGTTTTACCGGAACCCGCTGCGCTTACACAGTTGTGCCCAAATCGGTGACGGCTGCCGACTCCACCGGTAAAGCCCATGAACTCAATAAACTATGGCTTCGTCGCCAAACTACCAAATTTAATGGAGTGTCATACCCGATTCAGGTTGCCGCCGCCGCTACCTATACTAATGAAGGCAAACAACAAATCCGCGAAGTTATTAACTATTATATGTCCAATGCCGCTATCATCCGGGAAGGGTTACAAAACCTCGGGTTTAAGGTTTACGGCGGGGTCAACGCCCCTTATATCTGGCTGAAGACGCCCGGGAATCTAACATCCTGGGAGTTCTTTGATAAACTTTTAAATGAGGCACAAATTGTAGGGACTCCGGGTTCCGGTTTCGGCCCCAGCGGTGAAGGATATTTCCGGTTAACCGCCTTTGGTAGCCGGGAGAATACGGAGCAGGCAATGGAGAGAATTAAGAGAATCTCTTTATGATCTACTTTGTTAAATTCAATAATTTAAGCTCGTTTTGAAAATAATCGCGAACGATCTAACGCGTTATTTTCAAAACATAAGTTTACAATTTAACAAAGTAGAAATAGTCCGGTTCAAGAATAAAAATTAGTGACAGTTATCTGCGAGTAACTTTAATGATAACTGTCACTGTTTTTTTGTTGATTACTATTGTTAAAACTATAATGAAAAATTCTTTAACTCCCGTAAACCCTATCTAATAAAAACTTCATTTTAGACAGGATTTACACAGATTAACACGAATTTTAAAAAATCAACAATTACCAACTGTCATTTCTTAGCGATCACTATTTATACCTCACCGTATAATTGATCACCTTTTCCCCGTCCGCCGGAATAGTCACCGTAAACTCAACCTTTCCTGCCTCTGTCTTTAAGAAATCGCAGTCTTTTTTGATGATCTGCCATTCATTCCAACGGTTCAGGTGCTCAATAGCGGTAATTGTGACCGCCTCTTTCTTATGATTACGTAAGGTGATTTGATAGCTTTCCTCACGGATATTTTTGCTTGGTTCGCGGGTTTCGGTTCGAATTCTTTCACCTGTGATATCAAAGGCATTCCCTAAATAAATCCGGACTTTTTCATCCTTGGGCGTATGGTCGATCCGGTCTTCACCGACAAATTGGAGCGAACCTTCGCTATCGGCCTTCTGAACCCTAATCCGGCCTTTTGGTAAAGGCATTCCCAAATTATTTTCTTTACTGTTTTTTAGTTCCAACATCACTTTGACTTTTTTAGGGTTTAAAGCCCCTTCATAGATAAACAACTTTTTAGCAGGAATCGATGTCCCGGTCAACAATTCCACTTGTTTAACCTGATTATTTTTAATGGTGGTATTTCGGCCTAAAGTATAGAGATGGTATTCAAAGAAAGATTCTTCTTCAAATCCGAAGTCCGCCATCTCCTCCTTGGCAGCCCGCATCAAATATAGTTTTTCAACTCCCTGCCTTTCTTCCTCGGGAACACGGTTAACATCGCCCGCCACTAGTTTTAATTTGGCTTGCTTATATTCGGAACCGCTTTTGTTATCCAGCGTTACCCATCCAATCAAATCAAGACGATCTTCGTTCTGATTGACCGTTGCTACATAATCGGCCTTCCAGGAAATCCCCCGTGTTAAATAGGTCACTTCAACCTGTTGTTTCCCCGCTTGCTTCGGGTTGGACAACAACCAAACCAAGGTTGGTCGGACTACTAACCCACCGGGCATTTCCGGGAAGAATACCGCTTGAATCTGTACGGACTTAATGACTCTGACCTCGCCTCCCTCCGGTTTAGAGGCGATAATTAAATCATCACCGGCGCTAACCAGATACCCTTCATAATTCTCCCCCTTAACCGTAGCCAGCCGAATCTTTTGACCAAGGTACTTTTGGAGTAATCTAACATCGCTAATGACATCATATTCATAATTTTGTTCCAACACTTTCACTTTAGGTTCAGTTAGGGAACGAAACCAAATCGATGTCGGATCGATCTGGGCCGCTACATCGGCAAACCTTAGTTCACCGACTCCAGCCGGGATTTCCAGCATCCGACGATCCTTAACCAGGGCTAAGTCTTGATTATAGACAGTTAACTCAACACTTTCCCCTTGTTGGCTCAGGCCTAAAGCGAAAATACTATTGCTGCTAATAGCAACGATTACCAATAAGGTCGCCAAAAGAGAATAAAACCCGATTTTATTATGGAGGCCGGCTATTTTCATCCAATCTCACCCCGTATTTCATATTTATCCATCTAAATAGAAAGACGAAATAAAAAGCTATTTGTTCCAAAATAAGTGATACTTTTTCTTTCCTCAAGGAAAATAAATATTTAGGATAACTTCTTAAAGGCTTGAATAAATTTTTCCGTGATAACCTCTACGGATCGCCCCTCATTGGTTTCAGTTTGCAGACAGTGAATCAGTTGATTACTAAGCGCGGTGATCGCTACTTGGGTTACGGCTTCCTTTACCGCAACTAATTGAATTACCAAATCTTGACAAGAACGCTCTTCCTCCACCATCTTTTGAATACCGCGGAGTTGCCCTTCGGCCCTTTTTAACCTGGCTAAGATCTCCTCCTTAGCGGCACTGCTGAAACAAGTTTTTTCATTAATACCGGACATCGACTCTCACTCCTACATTACCCCGTATTGTTCCATAGTTTTATTCGCGCCAATTTCGTTTTCACCTGCCGTTTTTGAAGATCATTTTACTAAATCATGCCTTTCCGGGAGGGAAAAGGTTTAAATCAACTCCAGTCAACTCCGCTACCTCAGGGGAAGCAGCCGATAAATCTTGGGGGGTGAGTTCCAGCAAAGAAGTTTTACCCATCGTCCGCATTCCCAAAATCATTTCTTCCTTGCAACTTTTTAAAAAGTTGGCCAAGCTCTTTGCACCTACTTCAATATCCAATTTGTCCTTAAATTTTCCCCGATCATAAACCAATTCCGTCGGCGGTTCCCAAGGAATCACCTTACTTACTTGAGTATGGGCGACGACCAGTAAGGCAATGGTTCCGATGGCGACGGCATCAGCCCCCAGCGCCAAAGCTTTCATAAATTGCCCCGGCGTTACCAGTCCGCCACAGATGATAAGCGAAACTTTGCCGTTAAGCTTTTTTTCTTTTAAGAAGCGAACAGTACGGCAAAGCGCCGGTAGAGTAGGTAAACCGGTATCATCGGCTAAAATTGCCGGACCATAATTAATTCCGGCTTCGGAGCCTGAAAGACTCAGGAAATCCAAATCTGCGCCGGTGAAGATCTCCAATTCCTTCTCGAGTAAATTAGTTGCGCCGAATTTGATTCCAATTGGGGCTCCATTCGTGACATTACGGAGATATTTGACTAACTCCGCCAGATCCTTCCGACTTTTAACTTTTGGCAGCGAGGATTCTTCCACCATATTCTCACCGGGTTTAAGTTTCATATAATCCCGGAATTCCAGGCTCATATCTTGATAATTCCAAACCCGGGGCGCAGAACCTAATGCTCCATATCCCAATTGAATTTCAATAGCGTCGGCTTGTCGTAAAACATCTTCTTCTTTTGCCCAATATCCCCTGTTATATTGGATAATTAAACGTTTGGTATGTTTTCGCTCTTCGGGTAAAAAAGGCCCGACCCCGGTATTAGTGGCGGTATTCTCTTGATCTGCCCCTTTAGCCAAGGCGATCTTAGTACGCAGTGATGGTCCGGCGCCATAGGCCATTCCGGCGATTACGATCGGAATGTCAATGTATAATGGCCGTTTTGCTTTCGGTCCGATGACTACCTTGGTATCAATCGCCACCGATTCCATTACCGGTTTCTCCGATAGATAGACACTGTTAAAAGTCAGTTTGTCCCATTCGGAAAAATGTTTTGGAGATCCGAAGGGACGCTGCAAGGGTTTCCCGGTTGTTCCGCGTAAATCGGATTCCAATACGTTCTGAACCCCTACTTTTGCAAAAACATTGTACATTTCTCCCAAGTTTTCCGGATACGGATCTTTCATGATCCGCCTAATAAAAGAATCCGCCCATAGATTAACCGCCGGTTTCCACAATAACAGGCCAATTAAGGCAGTGATCAAAAAACCTAAACTTACAGCCGAAAAAAACTCCCAGCCTAAGGTCATCCCAATCCCCCTTTTCACCAAATATATTTTTACCAGAGTTGGTTTGATTATTTGATTTTTGTTTTGCTATAATTAAAATAAAAATTGAAAGTGGTGAGAAAAATGTACTCCAAACTTAATTGGGATGGTAAGATGGGGTTCTCCGCTACCGGAGATTCGGGACATTCGGTTAAAGTGGATGTTAATGCCGATAATGGCGGTCAAGACTCCGGAGCCAGGCCGATGGAATTGGTCTTGCACGGGCCTTGGCGGCTGTAGTGGCGCTGATGTGGTTTCTATCATTAAAAAAATGAAAATGAACATAGAGACTTTTTCGATCGAAATCACCGGGGAAAGGGCCGAGGAACATCCCAAAAAATTCACGAACATTCATATGGTTTATCGAATCTCCGGTTCCGATATTGATCCTGAAAAAGCAAAACATGCTATCGAACTCTCTCATACTAAGTATTGCTCGGTGGCTGGATCTTTAAATGCTATTATTACTTATGAAATGATCATTGAATGAACCGCTCCAACAGCGGTTCATTCAGCTAAAATGGTTCTCGGTTTCATTATCGGTCAATGCGCCAATTGGGACAGCAGGACCAGACCGGAAATGGACCCCCAAACCCAAATTTTTAATTTGACTGTCACTGCCATCACCTCATTTAAAATACATGTTTCGAATTCTGGTGCTCCTGGACCAGATTTAAGGCCTCTCCAAAACGTTGAAAATGGACAATTTCCCGCACCCTCAAAAAATTGAGGGTATCCTGGAGATCGGGGTCATCGGTCAAATCGATCAACCATTGGTAAGTAGCCCTGGCTTTCTCCTCGGCGGCCATGTCTTCATGCAAGTCAGCCACAGGATCTCCTTTGGCTTGAATATAGGTAGCGGTCCAAGGATTACCGGTAGCATCCGTATAAAATAAAGCCCTGTCATGGTCGGCAAAATGCCCCCCCAAATCCACTTTCTTCATTTCATCAGGGGTCGCGTCCTTGGTTAGTTTATACACTAGAGTCGCAATGATCTCCAAATGAGCCAGTTCTTCGGTGCCGATATCATTCAAGAGCCCTTTGGTAACACCAGTTGGCATGGTATAACGTTGGTTCAAATACCGGAGCGCTGCGGCCAATTCGCCATCAGGGCCGCCGTACTGGGTGATCAAGTATTTGGCCATCTTCAAATCAGCTTTACCGACCTTGGCGGGGTACTGTAGTTTTTTTTCATAAATCCACATTTGATTGTCTCCTCCTTAAAGAACGATTATTGATAATTTATGTCCCACGGCCAGGGTTCCTCAATCCATCTCCAACACGGTTCGCAAAGATTGTCAGTGGGCAACAACGGGCCGTAATTTCTAGTATAAACAGCCCGTACCTGTACCAACTCCCTAACTGTGTTGGCATAGTCAGCCAAAGCCTTTTGGTCTCCCGGATGTGTATCCAGATACAAGTTGAAATCGACGGCAGTAAATTCCAATGCTTGAATCTGCTTTAACATTTCCAATTGCTCCCGATGCATCTTAACCCCTCCTCATAAATCCGCAATAAGGCCGGTATAATTCGGGGAATATCGTCCCCATCATCAATGCCTTCATCGGTTCCCAGCGATTTACATATACTTGAAAAGGCACATAAGCCTGGGCCAGGCGCAACACTACCCGATTCATTTCATTCATAAAATAACCTCCCTAGGTCTTTTGCCTTATTCTATTCGTACCAATGCTGTTTGCACATGGGACATTAGCCTTAATTTATGGTATAAAGGCATAAAAAAAGAACCCCGGAAGGTTCTATATACCCGCCAAAAGCCGGGTGTATGAAAATATTATGGGAATCAGTGTTTAATTGTTTTTGAATCTTGAGCCCTTTTCATTTTCTTCCGTTTCATCCTAATCTCCTGGGGTAAGATTATTTCCGTTATCTGAACCGCGGAATAATCAGCCTCTCCCAGGCAGCGACAACAATTATCACAAATTTTATCTACATCAAGATCGCATACATTACAACTGCCACATTCCATACACTCTTTTCCTTTTTCCAAGACACATTCCTTGAACATGTTTTCTCCCAATAAACTTTTTTTCGATTCCAAAATCCTATATTGATTATTCCCCAAAAAATCCTATTCTCCTTTTATCAAAGCCAATCAAAACAGGCAATAACGGCTGAACACCCGATAGCTTTGGGCAATTTCGACAGGATCCGGGTGGGCAGAAAAATATTAACCTCCCACAGCGACTTAGATGAGAATAATATTTTCTGTAAAGCGCTAATATGATAAGGTGTTATGCCTTGGGTTAATACCCCTGAAATTTATTCTCTGCGCCTTGGCGTTTCCACGGGAGGTAAAAAGCCTCGAAGCTAAACTGTATTAAGCATTCTTTAGCTATCCGGATCGGCATTTATTTAAATTGGGCTTTCTTCATAAAGGAAAACCTACCCTTAATCACGAAATAAATTGATGATTACTGTTCAATGATAACCCATTATATATTTTGGAGGTAAACCAGTGCTTTACGCCGCTTCGGTTAAAGTAACCTTTCGTAGGAATCAACGGCGCATCGATGTAATTGTCAACGCCGAAAACTTGGAAAAAGCAACCGAGAAAGCTATAAAACAAGCGCGCAGTATTTACGCGCCCGGTAAAAAGGCAGCTTACTCAGTGAGTGAAATCATCAGCGAAACTGAAGCGATTGAAACTTTACGTCCCTTCCCAACGGTAGGCAATCCATCCGGATCAGGCACCGAAAATCCTCTCGCGCAACAATAAATTTAACCAACCAGCACAATCCTGCGTGACTTAAATCCACCAAGTATCACTCAAATTTATTAATTCCCTTTACAAAAAGGCCTTATTTAAAAGTAAATCTATAAATCTTTACCAGCTGGGTATACTAAACAAGGGTGAATTTAATGTCCAAGTCAGCTAAGATTAGCGATATCGTCACTTTTGTCACCAGCCATCCTCAGACAGTGGCCAGTCGGCGTATTTGCCGGGAGATAATCGGAGAGGCTCTTGAGAGGTTTAACGAGGAGTTCGCCGTAGAATTGGAATCCGGTTTAAACCGGATCCCCGATGAGCAGGTAGACTCTTTTTATACCTTAATTAAATAATTTTAACCCATCCCTAATCGGTATTCACGTAACAAACAATGAAGGCTATCGGTAAATCCCGCTACATGCCCCTTTTTTTGATTCATAATAGTAATTAGCGCATTTTGGATCATCGGGTTAGCAGTAACCCGGATTTGACGTTGATAAACATTGATCGCTTGTAATTCATCACGGATTGCATTTCGTAAACATTCTATGGTCCGGGCATCCGGTTCAAAATATCTTTTCGAAGCTTGTTTTCCGGGCCGAAAGTTATTATTGTCCACATCATCATGATACGATCCTTTGGAGGTTGACGGCGCAATTGCCATTTGATGTTCAAATCCGGCCAACCAAAACAAGCCTTCTTTTTTCAAAGCTTCCCCTTGGGCTTGGTCTAGAACGGACAGTATTCTGGTTAACCGGACAATATGCCCGATTTCGTCTTGAGCGGCTTGGTGAAATTGCTCGCTGATTAAACGGTCTTTAACCTCGGCGCTGCATTCCAAATATCCGATTACCGAACCCCATTCTTCTGCTAAATCTTCCCTTAATAATAGTAAGTCCTCTTCCCCCGAAAATTGAGGCGAACCTAATGGCCGGGCCATGTATTCCGTCTCCGAAAGCATTCGCATGCCAATCCCTCCGACTTTACCCTCTCGATATCAGTTACAGTATCATATGAGCTTTTAGCGGAAGTTGTTAATATTATCATTCTACTGCAGGACTTGATGAACCAATTCTTGGACTCGCGGATTGAACGGCAGATAGCGATGGATTGCTTGGAGTGAAAATTCTTCGCTAATTTCATAAAAATGGTCGACTTTGATTCGGCTACTTTCAACTGGCACTACCAGATCCCCCTCGCCTGTCCAGGCGGTTAACCATCGAAATGATTCGGAAACTAAACTATGTTGTTGCTTGGAGATCGCTTTCAAGGCAATGATAGCGGTCTCGATCCCTTTGGGAAACGGAGTAGAAGCCAGCTTTTTTAAAAATGGGTTCTCAAAACTCAACACCTATGGTGACAAGGCTATTCCGTCCCCTTCAAACATCAAGTCTTTCGCGCTTTGAACGAATGGTATCCTAAGCCAGTCCGCCCAGTAGGAACCTAGAAACGGTGGGGCAATCATAATTAACTTATGGATTTTACTACGATAGAGAGGCGACACTACGTAATACTTCCCGATAATTCCGCCTAAACTAAATGTCAATACATCCGGTTCTTGATTAGCTGATATTTTGGCTATCTTTTCGATCTCAGATTGCAGGCGGCGCGCTGAAACCGGAATTGGATCTAAAGTAGGGTATGAATACCAGAATAAGTCCACTCCGGATTGATATCCTTGTTCGACTAAATAGTTATACATTCCATCGGGATACGGCCTTAAAAAGCGGCCCGGAGTGCCATAAGTTTTCCTGGAGTTACTACTGATTCCGTGAACCATTAATAATGGCCTCATTAAATCACTTCTTCCCCTTAACGGCTTTTAACAACCAAAAAGCCGCCCCGATGGGACGGCTCTAACTTATACCTCTAATAGGCTCATCGCGATTTTGACAACGACTTTCCTAACCTGGCCGCCGGATTGATAATTACATCCGGGCCGGTGAATTTCATCCGGGAAAAAGATGGCATACATACCCTTACTTAAATGCAAATCCATCTCGCCTTTAACAGTCTGATAATAGATGGCGTCTTTTTGTTCCAGCAGGTTTTCTTTAACTTCACTCTCCGGGCTGAATAAAGCGAAGCTGATTACCTCGTCTCCCTGATCGATATATTGAATATCAATGTATTTGGCATGCGCTTCCGCTTTCTTCTCCGCTTTGGGAGCGGTTTGATACTCTTGCACCAGGGCAAAGATGGAGCTGCCGTCAATTTCATATTTACCAACCGCTACTTTTGAAAAATCGGTTTTTTGTAAATAATCCAACCCTTTAACCAAAGCCTCGGCTAAATAAGCCTTATCTTTTGATAAATTTCCCAAATTGCCAAAGATCATCCTAATCTCCTCCATTTTTGTTTTATTTTTTAACCATATAAGTTGAATTAAATTTCTTATATCCATCATGTCCCTAAAGCCGGCCATGATGAAAAAATTAATGAATTTAATTCAACTTATTTCAGCTGTAATAGGATGAAGTAAATTCCGATTTGATGCCCATTCGGCTTTAAGAATGCACATCTTGGATAAGAAATTTACCTCATCCTATATATCATACCGCCCGTAAATTGCATTAAAGCTAAAATCGGTAACATACACTAAGATCGCGCCGTAAATTAAAAACCAAATTACCGGAAGGAGCAAACTTAAGACAAAAAGGATCCCTAAGAGTAACATCAAACAAATGGTAAGCCCGGTATTGTCCATTGCCAACAAGAAAGCTTTTTTAACCGTCTTTTTAATGCCGTTATTCAAATGAATCAACGGCGCAAAGTAAAAAGACATTAAGCTAATGAAGAGCAGTAGATAAAATGAGAAGATGCCAATTACAACCATTAAAGTCGTCCTTTCAATCAGCGCAAGCATTACATTCATTAACAGCAAGATAAAGGTGAAGGAAAACAGTCCGTTAACTGCGAATGAAGCTCGATAGTTTTTCCAAAGCAACACAAAAAAAGTTTTAAATCCCGGATAATTTTCTTTTTTATTCTGCCACAGGCTATAAAAAGCAGTCGTAACCGGAGCCGCGACTAATGTATTCCAAATAGCGGCTAGAATCAAGCCCCACAAGAAAATTGAAACTAATTCACTAGCTGCAATGGTTTTTTTAGCGCTTTCGGAGATGATGCTAAATGTACCGAAAATAATCAGTAAAATCGGAATATAGAAAGTAGCGGAAAAGATACCGGTTAAGGCGGAATATGAAAACGACTGGTAAATTTCTTTAAATGTATTTTTGAGAACCATACCGATAGTTGGAAAAATTGACAATTTAGTCATGGTATCCTCCTTAAACTTTTACTCCAGGCTACATCCGCTCGGGTGCTGAAACGCCTAGTATTTTTAAACCACGTTCGAAGAGATAACCTAAACCTTTGGCAATTGAGAGCCGGGATCTGGTTAACCCCAAATCATCACTGATAAACCGGCGTTTATTATAATATGAATGAAATAAGGTAGCCAACTCCAGTAAATACCCGGTCAACCGGTGCGGTTCCCGGCGCCGAGCGGCGTCACTGATTAGATCCGGAAAGTGCGACGCTTTTTCGATTAGATTTTTTTCTTCCTCATCCCAATATGACACAAATGATTCACCAGCTTTAAACGCTTGCTGTTCCTCGGTAGCCTGCCTAAAGATACTGCAAATCCGGGCGTAGGCGTATTGGACATAAAAAACCGGATTATCATTGGATTGGGAGCGTGCCAGATCCATGTCAAAATCGAGGTGGCTCTCCGGGCTGCGCATTAAAAAGAACCAACGGGCAGCATCGTTGCCTACATCTTCTAGCAAATCGGCCATAGTAATAAATTCGCCCCGGCGTTTGGACATTTTGAAAGGTTGGCCATCTTTAATCAAGTTTATTTGCTGGGCAATCAGCACCTCCAGGCGGCCGGGATCAATCCCTAAAGCAGCTATCGCTGCTTTCATCCGGGGAATATAACCATGATGATCCGGTCCCCAAATATTGATTACCAGGTCAAAACCACGTTCAAATTTGTTTAGGTGATAGGCGATATCAGCCGTAAAATAGGTAGTCCGGTGATCGCTGGTTTTTAAAACCCGATCCTTGTCATCTCCAAAGTTGGTGGTGCGCAACCAGACCGCCTCTTCTTTTTCATACGTCAAGCCGCGTTCTTCTAAAACCTTAAAAACCTGGTCGACTTTACCGGCTTCATGAAGGCTACGTTCGCTGAACCAAACATCGTATTCGACCTCGTAGTCCATCAGGTCCTTTTTTTGCCAGGTGAGCATTTGCTTATATCCCAGATCGCGGAATGTTTCAATCCGCTTCTCTTCCGAAAGTTTCAGATAGGAGTCCCCTTCGGTTTCAATTAACTGACGGGCTATATCGTATATATATTCGCCCCTGTATCCGTCTTCCGGGAATTCCACATTTTCGCCCAACAGCTCCCGGTAACGGGCGTCAATCGAACGGCCCAAAGTCTGGACTTGAACGCCGTAATCATTGACATAGTATTCTTTCTCGGTTATGGCTCCACAAGCTTTAAACAGTTTGCTGAGAGTATCTCCCAACGCGGCTGCCCTGGCGTTAACGACATTCATCGGTCCTACCGGATTAGCGCTTACGAATTCCAGTTGAATTTTACTCCCTTTTAGATCCGGGTTATTACCGTAGCTTTCCCCTTGATTTAAAATACTCGCTAATACCTCATCCAGCCAGCAGTCATTCAAATAGAAATTGATAAAACCAGGTCCGGCGATTTGGGCATCGGCCAGATAAAGATTGGGCTCAAAATTGGCGATTAACAGTTTCGCAATTTCCCGGGGTGGCTTTTTAGCGGTTTTGCTTAATGCCAGGGCTAGATTTGAAGCGAAGTTGCCGTGAGCTTTTTCCTTAGGGATTTCCAGATTAACCTCAGGTAAAGCGTCGAAGGTCAACTGGCCGAGTTTTTCGGCTTTTAACGCAGCATCCCTCAATAAGCTTTGAAGGCTTGCTTTGACTTTTCGGGCAATAATTGTTTCCATAAGTTCAAAAACCCCTCATTCTCCTCAACATATGTATGATGCAATAAGTTTTTGGCTGCACCCAAATTATTGCGACATATTTCCTTTGATCCATAAATTTAAATAACTTCGCCCTTTTCCATCCATGGTTTAAGGATGGAATAGTATAATCAAAATTTATTTCAATTTATATAGATTTAACAGCTAGTTTTAATAAGGCTAACTCCAATTATATTAAAAAAGGCCACCGCAGTGACCTTAATTATGAAGCTTTATTTTCGGATTTTGCCGGAGTAGATGTTGTCGAAGTTGAACTTGATCCGCTATCCGTATCTGCTTTTTTAGAATAATTATTGGAACGATTATCTGTAGTATAGAAGCCAGACCCCTTAAAAATGATGTTGTTATTACGGCTGATCAACCGCCGGACTTCTCCATTGCATTTGGGGCAATGGGTCAGAGTTGCGCTCATACTATGAAATTCTTCAAAAACTCCGCATTTTTCACAGAAATACTCATAAGTCGGCATGGCTTCACCTCCTTCAAACTAGGACTTTAAATTACAATATATTAATCTTAAGAAAAAACAACTCATTTGTCAAGTCACGGTTTGTAAACAATTTGGGTTGTTATATTATCCACTCGCTTTTGATAAAAAACATGCAAAAGATCCAAAGGCCAGCTAATAATACAAGTAACCATTTAAGGGCTTGTGAAAATCCCGGATTCTTCTCTTTGACCATTATTTGGAGGCCTAATAAGATAAGTAACCCCGGCCAGTATTTCCGGATTAGGTTCAAATATTCCATGGCGAAATGGGGCCTGATTATATCCATAGTATTCAACAAAAAGAGAGTCCCGAAGATTATCAGCAAGACACCAAGCCAACTCCTAGGCATCGTTATCTTCCTCCCGTTCGAGTTTAAAGGTTTTAACCTCCGGCCCGTAAACAAATAAGATTAAAGTAGGCCGGAGAGGTTGATCAATTAATGGATTACTAATTGCCGCTTCGGGATCAATTTCAAATTCGGCGAATAATACTTTTCTCTGGATCTCCCGCGGCTCAAGCCCGTTCCATTCCTTAAGATATCGCTGGCGATTTTCGGGAGTTTGCCAGAACCGGTGGCTGATCGTTTTTAACTCCGGACTGAGACAGCCCGCCCACTCCGGCAATTCTACCATCCGTTCTCCCAAAAGTAGATCATATTTTAAAAGGTTCCGGATTAATAAATCATTGCTATTCCCGGATTGGTAAAAAGAAAGCAAGTATTGATAGAGATCTTTTGCCTTATGGGCTTTTTGGTCTAATTCATGCCCTCTCCACCATTGGGCAAACTCCTCGAAAAGCTTGAAAGGATTGTCAGTCCGGGCGATTAAGTACTTAAAAGTAGCCGTAAAGCGACCTGAATTATAATACCGCTCCAATAAGTCTTCAATGGTTTTTAAGCGCCAAAGTTCTTCAAAGGTGATCCAGCGATTGGCTAAGACTTCGTATGGAGCTTCTTCCGTGAAATGATATCCAAATTCGGCGGCGCGTTCCCGCAAACCCGATCCTTTCAACAGTTTTAAAAAGCCTAATTGTAAACGGTCCGGTCCAATCAAGAGATTATCGTTAAAAGAACTAGCAAAAGACTGGTAATTTTCTCCCGGGAGCCCGGCAATTAAGTCTAAATGGGTAAATACTTTACTGTTACGATGCAAGTGCGATACTTGCCACCTTAACTTTTCAAAATCCATCTGGCGGCTGATCAACCTCAAAGTCTCTTCATTAGTGCTCTGGACGCCGATCTCAAACTGAAATAGCCCCCGGGGAGCCGCGCTTAAAAGAGCCACCGATTCGTCGTCCAACAAATCGCCGGCGATCTCGAAATGGAAGTTGGTAACTCCCTGATGTTCGAGTAAAAAACGCCAAATTTCTTTAGCGCGTTTAACATCACAGTTGAAGGTACGATCCACCAATTTAACCTGGGCGATTTCAGCCTTAATGAACTTCAGCAGTTCCGATTTGACCCGGTCAAACCCAAGGAACCGGACTCCGCGTTCATTGGCTGATAAACAATATTGGCAGTGGTTGGGGCAACCCCGCGAAGTTTCATAGTAAACCAACTTTTGGCGAAAATCGGTTAAATCCTCCGGGTAAGGAAAAGGAAGCAAGTTCAAGTCGGAAATGGGTTTCCGGGGTGGAGTCCTAACTAAGGAGGCGCCACGGCGAAAAACCAACCCGGGAATCTTCTCCCATTCCGTAGATTCTTTGGTATACTGAGCCAACCACTCTCTGAGAGTGAGCTCGCCCTCACCAATTACGATCAAATCAATCTCTGGGGACTTCATCATAATTTGTTCCGGCTCAGGCCAAACTTCCGGTCCGCCTAAAATAATAGTAGTCCCAGGAGCCAACGCCTTCAATCTTTTAGTGATAATCAAAGTCTGCTCAATATTCCATATGTTGCATGAAAACCCGACCACATCCGTTTTTTCGGAATAGATCTCCCCAAAGATCCAGGCTAAATCCTGGTTAATATTGAACTCACGAAACTTAAGCCCCGGAAAATCATCCCGGCAAAACTGGTAAAGGGACCAAAGCGCCAGCGAAGTATGGACAAATTTTGCATTAAGAGTGGTTAATAAGATTTTCATTTTGGATCCTGCTGTCAAAGTTTAACCAAGATTCGGCGGATTAAACAGATTTCACTAGTCAAAGTTAAAAGCCTAAGTCCAAAGTCCATGGATTAAGGCTAAGACCCAAAATCCAAGATCCTGTTTTATTTCAACTTTTGACTTTTAACTACAATATTATAAACGTTTACTTGCCGAATTCAAGTTTAAAAATACTGTGATAGTATTTACCATTTATAGCTAAATTCCTCTATTTTATAAAACTTCGCGTACTCGCATTCGGTGAAACGTCAGAATGTGTGAAAACTAACAATAACTAAAAATATCAAGCATAATTTGTAGTAAAACTCGTAACTAGACCAAAAAAATCAAAGCAGAGCTCATACCTCTGCCAACCGTCTCCTTAATTCTTTAACTCCAATAATGTTCATCACTCGTTTTAAGTTATATATCAAATAAATCAACCCAATCTCCGCACCAACAGAGCTTTTACCTTTGGTAAGTAAA
>JAEZJK010000115.1 GCA_023415835.1 Bacillota bacterium | reverse complement strand
CCATCTGATCATCTTGCCTTCACTGGAGGTTGCCGGGAGGATCAGCGACCGGCTGGCGGATTTGGGAATGAATGTCCGCTCCGACGGACGGCCCATCCTCGGCCTGGACAGCCATGACCTCTTTAGTATGGTTTTAGAGGAATGCCCGGAAGTTATTTTTATTCCGGCCCATATTTGGACGCCGCATTTTTCGGTATACGGGTCCAATTCCGGTTTTGACGATATCCACGAATGCTATGAAGATTTAACTCAATATATCCATGCCCTGGAGACCGGACTCTCCTCGGATCCGGCCATGAATTGGCGCTGGTCGGCCTTGGATCGTTTTACCCTCGTCTCCAACTCGGACGCGCATAATCCTCAAAATTTAGCCAGGGAAGCTAATCTTTTTACGGCTGAGTTCTCCTATGACGGAGTAAAAAAGGCCCTTGAAAATAAAGAATCGGGCGGGTTCGCCGGAACAATCGAATTTTTTCCCGAAGAAGGCAAGTATCATTACGATGGGCACCGCAACTGCGCGGTGGCCTGGAAACCGGAGGATACCATCGCCAAATCAGGGATTTGTCCCGTCTGTGGGCGCAAGGTCACTGTGGGAGTGCTACACAGGGTTTCGGCATTAGCCGACCGGCCTGAAGGGTACCGTCCGGAAGGGGGCAAACCATATCAAAGTTTAGTCCCGCTTCCCGAAGTAATTGGCTCCGCCTTAAATATGGGCCGGAGTTCGCGGAAGGTCGATCTAGCTTATTGCGAGTTATTGCAAAAATTCGGGCCGGAATTAACCATCTTAAGAGAGGTTGAGATCGGCGCCATTGCCGGGACGGCCGGACCGTTGGTAGCCGAAGCCATCCGGCGGCTTCGCGCGGGAGAAGTGGAGGTCAAACCGGGATATGACGGTGAATACGGCAAAGTTTCGCTTTTGCGGGAAGACGACCGGCAAGCGCTCTTGGGACAGGCTGCCCTCTTTGAAGGAAAACGGAGCCCGGCCCTCCGGCGCAAGGCGGCCCTCAGTCAAGTAGCCGCGGAGGTGGTCGGTGAGGCCAAAAGCTTGCTGAAAGTTTCCAAGGCCGACGCCTTTCATTCCGGGCTCACCCCGGAACAGGATGAAGTCGTTAAATCAACGGCGCGAGTGATGACAGTCAGCGCCGGTCCGGGAACGGGCAAGACCAAAACGCTGGTGGAACGGATTGTTTACCTGATTCGGGAGGCGGGAGTTGACCCGGCGGAGATTACCGCCGTGACCTTTACTAACCGCGCCGCTACTGAGATCAAATCCCGTTTGGCAAAACTGTTAGCGGGTGACCGCCGGCTGGCCAGGTTGAATTTGGGCACTTTTCATAGCCTAGCTTGGAAGATTTTGCAACAAGGTCCGGAAGCCTCGAAGATGAAACTATTAGATGACACCGGATCCAAATCTCTAATCGAGGAGACCTTGCGCGAACATCGGATACCCCTGAGGGCCCGCGAGGCTGCCCTAATGCTTACCCTTTTGAAGAACAAATATATGTGGGAAGAAGGACCGGAACTACCCCAGGCGGCGGTCGAGTTATATCAAGCATACCAACAAAATCTCCGGCGCTATCGGAGATGTGACTTTGACGACCTAATTCCGGAAATGGTTAACCTTTGGGAGGATGACCCGGATTGGCTCCGGCCATTTAAGCGGCAATTTCAACATTTATTAGTGGATGAATTTCAGGATCTTAACCTTGTCCAATATTTGCTGGTCAAATTATGGGCTCAGGATTGCCGAAGCTTGATGGTGATCGGCGATCCGAACCAGTCCATCTATGGCTTCCGTGGTTCCAATAGCCACTTCTTCAACCGGTTGCAACAGGATTTCCCGGAGACTGCCGCTTACCAATTGGTGCGCAACTTCCGTTCGGCGGCTACGATAATTAAAGCGGCCAATACGTTAATCCCCAAAGCGGAACGGCAGGTCGACAAGGGCGCTGAAAGCGAAAGCGGCCCTAAAGTCATCTGGTGCGAGACCCCTAGTGAGAAAGCAGCCGCCCGGGTGGTGGTGGACCAAATTGTCCAGTTATTGGGCGGATCGACCATGATTTCAGCCCACGGGCCTAAGGGGAAAAAGGGTCCGGCGCCGGAAGAGGCCTTTTCATTGAGTGAAATTGCTATCCTTTACCGCACCGGCTGGCAGGCGGAGAGTTTGGAAATGGCATTGACCGCAGCCGGGCTTCCCTACCGGGTGAGCGGCTCCCAGTCGACCTTGGAAGCTTCGCCGGTGAGGGAGTTTTTGACCTTCTTCCGCTATTTAACGGATACCGGGGATTTCTTTTGGCTCAGGTCGGCCTTGAGATATCCCCGTTGGGATCTGAACGGCGCTGAAGTTACCAAAATCCTTCGCCGGCTGGAAGCGGATGAAACTAAAGGATCGGAAGCTCAGTTGGAGTGGTTAATCTCCGGAGATCTTTCCCCGGAAACCGCTTTGAAACTGAGCCAATTTTTCGGGGTGGCCGGTTACTACCGGGAACAATTGGGAAGGAAAAGTACTGAGGTTATTGAGGATTGGATGATCCGGATGGACGTCGGCCTGGAACCGGAGTTGGAGCAATTAAAAAGGATCAGTGAGAATTACGGAAGTATTGAAGAAATGTTGCGTTTCTTGCCCCTGGCCCAAGAGGCGGACTTGACCCGGAGAGGCAATAAATCGGCCGGGACGGAAATGATAACTTTATCCACATTGCATGCGGCCAAAGGTTTGGAGTTTCCGGTAGTATTTATTGTAGGGGTTGAAGAAGGTATGATCCCTTATGGGAACGAGGATGATCCGGAGGCCATCGCCGAGGAGCAACGCCTCTTTTATGTAGGGGTGACCAGGGCGGGGCAGCGTTTATATTTGGTAAATTCCCAGTTTAAGCTTAGAACCGGGGCAATGGTTCCAGTGGAAGCCTCCCGGTTCTTAAAAATGCTGCCGGAAGATCTTTTGGAGAAGGTCGAGTGGAACCGGCAGAGCAAGGAAAAGCAGTTGGAGCTCTTCTAAAGATAGGAGACAGAATGCAGAAGACAGGAGCCAGTTGTGTAAGTTGAGCTTTAGCCTGAGAACATTGATGATGGATTAAACCCAAACACGTTTAGGCTTTCGAGTTAAATAAAATGCATACTGACTCCTGGCTCCTGACTACTATAGGCCAAAGATTAATAATATGAGATAGAATGTGACAGGAGTGATAACAATGTCAGCTAAAATTATTGATGGTAAAGCTGTGGCGGCTAAAGTTTGTGAGGAGTTAAAAGCGAAGGTCGCCAGATTGACTGCTGCCGGAAGGCAGCCGGGGTTAGCGGTGGTAATCGTTGGCGACAACCCAGCTTCCCGGGTTTACGTAAACAGTAAGAAGAAGAAATGTGCGGAACTGGGAATTTATTCAGAGGAACATGCTTTGACGGAGCAGGTGACCGAGGCGGAGTTATTAGGTTTGGTGAACCGGCTCAACAACGATCCGAAGATTCACGGGATTTTGGTTCAGCTACCCTTGCCGGGGCACCTGAATGAACAGTTGATCTTGGATCGGATTTCACCCCAAAAGGATGTGGACGGGTTTCATCCGGTGAATGTCGGGAAGATGATGATCGGGTTACCTGGTTTTCTGCCTTGTACTCCGGCGGGAGTGATGGAGTTGATCAAGGAGTCCGGAGTTAGCGCAGCCGGCAAGGAATGTGTGGTAGTCGGGCGGAGTAATATAGTAGGGAAGCCGCAGGCGATTTTGTTATTGAGAGAACATGGGACGGTGACGGTTTGCCATTCGCGGACAAAGGATTTGGGCGAGGTTTGCCGGAGGGCCGAAATCCTGGTGGTGGCGGTGGGGAAAGCGGAAATGATCACCGGAGAGATGGTGAAGCCTGGAGCGGTAGTGATCGATGTGGGGATGAACCGGAATGCTGCGGGTAAGTTGGTCGGGGATGTCCAGTTTGATTCGGCGGCGCAGGTGGCGGGGTGGATTACTCCGGTGCCGGGTGGGGTCGGCCCAATGACCATCGCAATGTTGATGCGGAACACAGTGGAAAGCGCGGAACGGTTTCTGGTATAGGATTGCACTACTTGCTCTGACGCCGCAGGTTGGTTCAAAGAAGCAGACTCTCTCATTTCGGTAAGGCTCTACCCCCGGCGCAACACCCTGTAAGAGCGCCGGATTGCTTACTCCTCTACTAAAGTTGTAACCTTAATTTGTTACTTTCATATATAATCTTTTGTCGAAGGCTAAAAAACGGGTGATTCTCATTGAATACCTCTGGAATTATTATAAGTTTGAAATTGGGCTATCTCCTATTGGCCTGGGGCTTGTTAGGGGTTATTTGTTGGTTGGCGCCTAAGCCCGGGGTTGAGGACTTTCAGGAGAAACGGTTTCGGGCGGTAATGTTTTTCCGGACGGTTAATGTCCTGCTGATTATCGGGTTTGTTTTTTTTGAGTTTAAATGGCCGCTCTGGTTATGGTTGGCGGAGGCGCGGGAGTTGATCTTCGCGTATTTACTGGGGGATCTGGTCAATTTTACTTTCCTGGTTTGGTATTTGATAGGGATGCTCTATTTAACCTACCGGATCGACCGGAAGGCTAAGGGGATTGGGCGGGGATTCGGTACTTACCTGATGCAATACGGGTATTTTTGGATGTTTATCATCAACATTTTCGTGGTATTAAGGCTGGATTATTATTATCTGCCGTTGATCCCAGGGGGTTTGTCCTTGGGATACCGTTGGGCATTGGAAATTGGGGCGTTAGCCTTACTGGTTGGGTTGCAACTGCTGGCCCTTTGGGTAAGAAAATTGAAAATGATACCGGCCGATCCGGAAATAGAGCGATTGGTCAGGGAGGTTGCCAAGGTATTTAAGGTCAGGGTAAAAAAGGTCAGGGTTTGGCAGTTGGAAAGGGTGCTAAATGCTTTCGCCACCGGTATTTTCACAAAAAACGTCTATCTTACCGAAACATTGGTTAATTCGCTGGGTCCGGATGACCTGCGGATGGTTATTGGGCATGAATGCGCCCATTTTAAAAGGCGCCACCTGGAACTAAGGGTGTTGGCCGTCATGGTGCTAGTTTTTTTAGGTTCGTCATTGATGGAAGATTATCCAGATCTGCCTTGGCTGATTTACATTCTATACTGGGTTGGCGCTGTGCTGGCTTATAATCTGTTTGCCCGGTTTCAGGAATTTGAGGCCGATCTAGTCGCAGCCCGCGAATTGGGGGGAGGGGCGCGAATGGCTCAATCCTTGATGCGGTTAGCGGCCCCGGTAAGGTTCGGACGGATTTTCCGGTGGCTAGTCGGGCATCCGGATTTGGAAGCGCGGGTTAAGAGATTAAGGATGATCAAACCTAATATCTGAGGCAAAAAGGGCGATAAATGATTTTTATGGGTATTGCGATGGCAAGTTTTTGTTGAAATCTGTATTGTTAATTTTTGTTTAAATATTTAATGATTTCCTATGAGAACCGGAATTCAACCGGTATAATTAAATATTCAAAAAAATTTGAATTGAAAGGCCTGGTCGGTTTGTTCAGGTTATTCAAAAAATTGTATCCCTATTTCCGTCCCTACCGGTGGTTATTCGGGGCGGGTTTTCTGTTTTTATTGAGCATGCAAAGTATGATTTATCTCGTACCCCAGGGGATTCGGGTGATTTGGGACAGGATCTTCCCCGACTTGAAAGAGCCGGGCGGCCTTATACCTTTGTTTTTATGGTGCGGATTACTGATCCTGATCGCTTTAATCCGGGCGTTCTTTAGTTTCGGAATGATCTTTTGTTTTTGGTCGGCCGGCTTTAAAGTTGTGAATGGCCTTCGCAACCAATTGTACCGGAAATTACAGCGTTTATCGTTCAGTTTTTATAATACCGCCCGGACGGGGGATATCATGTCCCGGTTGACCTTGGACATTGAAATGGTACGCAATTTTTACGCTTATCAAATCGAGCACCGTACCCAAATTGGTCTCTATTTTTTAGTGGTAACCATCTTACTGTTTTGGTCCGATTGGAAACTGGCCCTGGTTTGCCTGGCGGCGACCCCGGCAGCGGTGAGCGCCATTTTCGTTTTTAGCCGCAAAATAAGCCAGGCGGTCAAACAACGCCAAGCCCAAGCGGGAATACTTAATGCCACGGTTCAGGAGAATATTTCCGGAATTAGGGTTGTGAAAGCGTTCGCTATGGAAGACGCCGAGACCCATAAATTCACAATTGAAAACCAAAAGATGCGACAGTGTAATTTGGAAGTATCCCAATTACAAGTGGCGCTCCATCCATTTTTGGTCCTCTGTAGCAACCTGGGGACGCTGGCGATCCTCTGGTACGGCGGGGCCAGGGTAGCCCAAGGCAGCCTTTCCCTGGGAACCCTGGTGGCATTCATGTCTTACTTGGCTGTCCTTAATTGGCCGATTTGGAACTTGGCTCACAATATCAACCAACTACGCCAAACCGAAGGTTCCGCTGCAAGGCTCCGGGAGTTGCTGGAGCGGGAGGAAGAGATCCGGCCTCCGGCGGACGGAGGGATAATCATCCCCAAGCTGCAAGGAAGGATTGTTTTTCAGAATGTTTTTTTCGGTTACGCCGGTGAGGCGGTCCTGAAAGGGGTCGATTTAACTGTGGAACCCGGCGAAAAAGTGGCTGTAATCGGGCTGACCGGTTCCGGAAAATCTACCCTGATCAACCTGATTCCCAGGTTTTACGATCCGCAGGGCGGGCAAATCCTGGTGGATGGGGTTGATCTACGCCAGTTTAATCTGGAATGGTGGCGACGCCAGGTAGGGTTGGTACACCAGGAGACATTCTTATTTTCTGCGGCTATTTATGATAATATCGCCTTCGGCAAGCCGGATGCCAGTATGGAAGAGGTCAGGGCGGCGGCGGAGGCGGCTCGGATCGCTGAATTCATCGATTCTTTGCCCCAAGGTTACGGGACGATCATCGGGGAGCGGGGCGTGGGATTGTCGGGAGGGCAGAAACAGCGGGTGGCGATTGCCCGGGCGCTGTTGATGGATCCAAAGGTGTTAATTCTGGATGATTCCACCTCCAACGTAGATGTCCGTACGGAACAGGCGATTCAAGAGTCTTTACGGCAGTTAATGGCCGGACGGACGGCGATCTTGATTACGCAGCGTTTGTCCACGGCTCAAATGGCCGACAGGGTTGTGATCCTGGAGAGCGGAGGGATTAGGGATCAGGGGAGCCATGGGGAACTGCTGGATCGGGATGATTTTTACCAGCAATTGTATCAGATCCAGGCTTTTCAGGAGGAGACTCCGGAGGTTAGCGCGTAGTTGCTTTATTAAATATATAGTATTAAGAACTTGCCTTAGTAACGTGCTCGTGCTGAACGAAGCGGTGCCCGTCCTCGTAATCGGTTATGAATATATTATTAAACCCAACCTGTATTGATTACGATTACGATTACGAGCACGATAATTCGGGTTTTATCTAAATTGATTGATTATAAATGGAGTTATCCTATGAAAGTTGAAATTAAACCAGGACAAACCTTCAAAAAAGGGTTGATCGCCCTTTCGGAGGAAGAGGATGAATATGCGCCGCGGCCTTTCAACCGGGAACTGTTATTCCGGTTGCTCGCTTACCTGAAGCCGTACCGATGGCGGGTTGCCTGGATGGTGGTTGCCGCTTTGGCAGCGATTATTACTGCTTTGATTCTGCCCTATTTGTTGAAGATCGGGATCGACCGGTACATCATCGGGCGTGACCTGAAGGGATTGGCCGGGCTGGCCCTGGCCTATGCCGCGGTATCGGCTATACAGTATCTAGGCTTGTATCTTCAGGGATCCTTGATGGTTCAAATCGGGCAGCAGGCCATCTTCGACCTACGCCAGGATCTCTTCGAACACCTGCAACGGCTCTCATTAAGCTTTTTTGACCGTCAAAAAGCCGGACGGATTATGATCCGGGTGACCAATGACGTCAACGCTTTAGAGGAACTGCTTAGTTCCGGGGTGAGCATCGCCTTTGCCGATAGCTTTACCTTGATAGGGCTCCTGGGAGTGATGTTCTGGATTGACTGGCGGCTATCGTTGATTATCTTACTGACCCTGCCGGTCACCGGCTGGGTAGCGTTCTTCCTACGTAACCGGATGCTAGATGTCTCGCGGTTGATTCGGAAGAAACTGTCGGCGGTCAACGCCAACTTAAACGAGTCGCTCCAGGGGATTCGGGTGACCCAGGCTTTCGCCAGGGAAGAAGTGAACGCCAGGCTGTTTAAAGAGATCAATGAGGAGCACTTTAATGCGGCGATGCGATTTGTGCCACTGAACGCCTTTTTTTGGCCGTGGATCGGTTTTTTAAATACAGTGGGGACAGCCGCAGTTTTGCTGGTAGGTGGCGTATTGACCCTGTACGGCTTGGTAACCCTGGGGACAATCGCTGCTTTTATGAACTATATCAACCGGTTTTTTCAACCAATTCAGAACTTGAGTAATCTCTTTAATATCGTTAGTACGGCAATGGCATCCTGCGAGCGGATCTTCGAACTGATGGACCTCCAACCCACTGTGGCCGATCCGGAAGATCCGGAGCCGATGGGTGAAATTAGCGGCCGGGTTAGGTTCGAACGGGTCGACTTCAGTTATAATGCGGGGGAAGCTATTTTAGAAAATTTCGATTTGGAAGTGAAGGCGGGAGAAACGATCGCGTTTGTCGGCCCTACCGGAGCCGGTAAAACGACCATCATTAATTTGCTCTGCCGTTTTTACGACCCGAGTATGGGACGGGTATTGATTGACGGGAGGGATCTCCGGGAGGCCTCCCAGACGGAATACAGAAAGCAGATTGCGGTGGTGCTACAGGACACCTTCATTTTTTCGGGAACTGTAGCGGAAAACATCCGTTACGGCAAACCGGAGGCCTCGCAAGCTGAGATTGAGGCGACGGCCCGGGTGGTCGGGATTCACGATTACATTATGTCGCTTCCCGAGGGGTACCAATCCCGGGTTCAAGAACGGGGTAGCGATCTTTCGGTGGGGCAGCGGCAATTGATCGCCTTCGCCAGGGCGTTGCTCCGAAACCCCCGGATCCTGGTCTTGGATGAGGCTACCTCCAGCATTGACACTAAAACGGAGCTGGAGTTACAGGCGGCGCTATCGCGGCTGTTGGAGGGACGTACTTCGTTTATTATCGCGCACCGTTTGTCGACAATCCGGAAAGCGGATCGGATTATCGTGGTGAATGACGGGAAGATTGTGGAGACGGGACGGCATGAGGAGTTGGCTGGGAAGGGCGGGCTCTATGCAAAGTTATGCCGGGAGCAGTATCAGGCAGGGTAATATAGTAACCAGTATCAGTGAACAGTTAATAGATACTATAATGAAATTTTGAACCAGCGGGAGAATTTATCGTTAAAGGAGGGTCGGCATATGAAAGCAAAAGGGGATATCATTATTTTACTACTTTCCATACCGTTGGCGCTTCTAACGGCGTTAGCCAGTTTTGCAGGGGCTTTTAACGGCGGCACATATGAAAAAGAAGCAATAGGTTACGCGGCTCAAGCAATAGGGCAAGATGTCGTCAACTTGTTTGTCGTGGTACCGATACTCATTAGTTCCTCTATTTTTTCTTATTGTCGAAATAAAGTCGGGTTTTTCATATGGAGCGGCTCTTTGTTTTATTTAGCGTATTCATATGCCATATATAGTTTTGCGCTTCATTTTAATAATTTGTTCGTCGTTTATTGCTTAATTTTAGGGTTATCCTTTTTTTCACTCTTATATTTTTTCATAACCATGGCGCATGAAAAAGCCCTGGAATGGTTCACTCATAATGTCCTTAAAAAAACAGTAGCGGCCTTTTTGTTGATTATCTCCGGTTTGTTTTACTGCTTGTGGCTTTCGGAGATAATTCCGGCAATCGTCGCCCAGCAGGCTCCGGCTAGTGTGACTGAAAACGGGTTATTAACAAATCCGGTGCATGTATTGGATTTGGCAATCTGTTTGCCTGGTTTGGCATTAACCGGCATATTTCTACTTAAGGGAAAACGCATTGGGTTCGTACTTGCGCCGGCGATGTTATCTTTTTGCATCCTTTTGGCCGTTGCGATTTTAGCGATGGTATTGGTGATGAAATTAAAAGGAATGGAAGCCGATCTTTTATTAACTGTCATTTTCGGGGCAATCGCCGTTAGTGGTATTTTTTTGCTGGTTAAATATTTGCGGAAACTCAAGTAAAATTGCCCGAAGCGTTAAGATCCGGCAACAAAAAAGGATTTCAATTTGAATTAATTTGCCAACCGGTAACATTCTGATAACAAAGCAACCTAAAAGTGCCTTCTTTTAAAGATTTCGGTATTGTTTTAATATATTGATCGGAGCCTTACAAGGAGGCGCCGATTTATTTTACGGTAAATATTGCTTGGAAAGGGGATACAGATGGTCAGGACCAAGTTTTTTGGATTAGCGGCAATTTTGTTAATTGTAATTTCGAGTATGGGATTTGTATTAGCTGAAGGGTTTTCCGTAGTTAAAACAATCACTATCATCATGGGGGAACCGAACTTTGCCGTTAACGGGGCATACCATGAGTTGGAGGAAGGATTGCAGACCAAAGCGGTGATGGTTGATAATAAAGTTATTTCGCCGTTAAAAGACATCATTGAGAGTATCGGCGGCACTTTCCTATGGTCCGCCATGGAAAAGAAAGTAACCATGACCTTGGATGAGAATACGGTTGAGGTTTTTATTGATCAAACCAAAGCATTGGTAAACGGGAATGAAAAAGAGGCGGATGTCCCTCCCGGAATCAGGGATGGCCGGATTTTTCTACCGGTCGATTTCGTCATGGCCAACCTCGGGTGCGAGGTGGGTTGGGAGAAAACACGCAA
Organism: Bacillota bacterium; assembly: GCA_023415835.1. GTDB lineage: Bacteria > Bacillota > UBA4882 > UBA8346 > UBA8346 > JAAYHS01. The sequence continues at coordinate 30,328 of JAEZJK010000115.1, read as the reverse complement.
TAGGGTTGTGATTATGGCTAAACTCAAATCGTCACCTTCAACTTTGGAATTGGCAAAAGGAGGGCCATGCACTTTTGCTTCGCTATTGAGTAAACCAAGCGACTGGTATGGTACGTTAGAAGCTCAAAAAGTGGCCGACAATATTTTAGGTTTCCAAAACAAAGACGGCGGTTGGATCAAGCTGGAACCAGACGTTGACATGACCATACCCATCGTCGGGATTGGTTCATTAAACGTCAAGGCTCGTTCAACTATTGATAATGACTCTACTTTTACGGAAATGAAATTCCTGGCAATGGTTTATAACGCGACTAAGATTGGCAAATACCGGAATGGTTTCAATAAAGGCTTGAATTACATATTGGGGGGGCAATACCCTAACGGCGGCTGGCCCCAATTTTTCCCGGAAGGGGTAGGTTATCAACGGCTAATTACTTTCAACGACAACGCCATGGCTAATATTTTAACGGTTTTGACGGATATCAAAAACAAACAAAATCCGTTTGCCTTTGTGGATACTCAAAGGGTAAATAGGTGCAAGGCCGCTTACGACAAAGGATTAGAATGCATTTTAAAAGCTCAAATTGTTGCCAATGGGAAAAAGACAGCCTGGTGCGCCCAGTATAATGAAAAGACATTGGAACCGGCCATGGGAAGGGCATATGAATTACCATCGATTAGCGGATTTGAGAGTGTAAAAGTGGTTCGGTTTTTAATGGGTATTGACAACCCCAGCCCGCAGGTGATTGATGCGGTTCAATCGGCCATGGCCTGGTTCGAACAGGTTAAAATTTCCGGGATTAAAATAGTTTTCAAGGTTGATCCGACAATGGAATTTGGCGGCGACCGAATCGTGGTGAAAGATCCTAATGCCAATTTAATTTGGGGGCGTTTTTACGAGATTGGCACCAACAAGCCGATCTTTTCCAGCCGGGACAGCGTTAAAAAATACGATCTCGCCGAAATTTCTTACGAACGGAGAATGAAATATGCCTGGTACATTCCGACCCCGAATGACCTATATACAATTTATCCGGATTGGCAAAAAAAATGGGCACAGGATCGTAACGTCCTTCAAAATAAAGCCAACCTGCCCATAGCTTTGGGATGTTCATGAAATAGTAAGGGCGGAAATAGAAAGAAGGCTTCTTACCTTGATAAAGTGGATATTTTTTTTAAAAACTTGAAAAATCCTTATCTCACAGTCTAAAGTTTAATCAAAAAACTTCCGAATATTAATTTGTCGGTGTTCTAGAATTTTAAAGAACAGATTATTCAAAAATACCGATAAAATTAAGGAGGCGATTTTTTTTGACTAAGACCGAACTTATTGACAAAGTTGCTGCGAAGACTAATTTAACCAAAAAGGATTCCGGTAAAGCAGTTGACGCTGTTGTAGCAGCGATCAGCGGCGCATTGACCAAAGGCGACAAAGTCACCTTAGTTGGTTTCGGCAGTTTTGAAGTTAGGAAAAGAGAAGCCCGTAAAGGCCGTAATCCTCAAAACGGCAAACAGATCAACATCCCGGCCCGTAAGGTCCCGGTATTTAGGGCTGGTAAAGCTTTAAAAGACGCAGTGAAAAAATAACAAGCTTCAATCAGGATATAATAAACCCGCTTGACTAGTCAAGCGGGTTTATTTTTTATCAGGGTTCCGCAGTTAAACGGATTCTACCGGTTAGCTCATTGAAGGGTAGTGATTCGGATGACAACTGTCCGGTTACGCATTTGATTGTGGAGGGTATCATTGGGGTAGAGGGATTGTAAATCTCCCATGCTACTGGCCTCAAACATCTTCGCCGGTAGTTGGCCTTTTAATCTCAGATACTCGATGACAGTTACCGAACGTTGTAATCCCAAAGAAATGTTATCCCGGTAAACCCAGCCGTTTGAGATCGGTAGATCATCAGTATGCCCTTCAATATTAACCTGTATTTTCCCGATATAAGGCCTTAACTGGTCACCCAGCAGATCAAGCATTACTTTAGCATCCGGTTTAAGTTCGGTATGGTTCAAAAACAGGCCCGTTTCAAAAGTTAGCACTATTTGGCCATCTTCGACATTAACAAATACGCCAGGGATATTGATGTTCACCTTAAGAGGTTTGGCGGCGGGCACGGCTATAGCCTTTCGGGGTTGGTCATGATTTGCGGTTTTAATAACAGGCACCTTTGGTTCCCCCAGATAGGAAAGAGATACTACGATGAGTATAATAATACCCATTAAAATTCCCAAACCAAATAATAAAGGCCTTATTCGCCCAAACCAAGAGGGGCCTGTTTGAAAACGTTCAATGCGTTTTAAAGCGGCCCGGTATAATTCCTTGGCGGAACTAAGCTGGATTGCATCAGCCCAATATGATTGCGCTTCCAATAAGCGGCCTTGTTGAGCCCGAATCCGTGCTAATAGATCATATACTTCCGGTTGCCCGCTTCCTTCTTGGATTAGATGTTGTAATAACCCCTCCGCCTCTATGTATTTACCGGCGCGTGCCAGTTCAACAGCTTTTGGTAAGATGGCTTTGCCAAGCAGGCTAACGGCGGAATCGGCTCCGGTCAGGGACTGAGTTGTTTCATCAATGATGTCATATGATGAATATTTGTTGTTCATTATATTTCCCCTAAACGTGGCGGGATTCCCACAATGACCTCACCGTGTTGGACTGGGTTTCCTTGAAGATAAACAGTTGGTTTAACTGTTTCAATTATTTTCGGTTTCGAAACCCCCGCTATTTCTTGATAACCGGTCACCACTATTGGTAACCCATAGTCGTATAATAAACCGGTATATTCGCGGACTGTTACCCCGGCTTGAATTAATGAATTCCAAACCGAAGCAAGGGAGGAGTATGCCCGGGACATTTCCCCCAACGGTTGGTCGGTCCCGGGTTTGATCATCTTTTTTTCCAAACGCCACAGGCTAAGGCTTAAATCGGATAAGAAGCGGATCGACTCTTCGCCGATAGTTTCGGACAATTTTTTATCAGGCAAATTGGCGACTACTTTTAAGATAGTATTCAAATCATATGGTTTAAGCGGATTGATTCGAAATTCGGGCGGATATAAAAATTGGCGGAGTCCGGCAAAAAAGCTCATTATTGTTATTCTCCTACTAAAATCCTTCGTGAACCAGATAAATCCAATTATATATTAGCCACCCAAAAGGGAACTCCTTTTATTATTTAGGGTGTGTTTTAATAATTCTTTAATCATACAACATGCCCTTGGCGTCATTAATCAATTTCCGCACCGGTAAACGGTTGGGGCATCTTTCTTCGCATAAGCCGCATTCGATACAATTTTTCAAGTTATATCGGATATTCCATTGCAGTTGCTGGAAGCGTTTTTTAGCCTGATCAAGGTGTAGGTATTTATACAGGTTATAATGGGCCAATGCGCCCCCAATTTCTATTGATTGGGGACAAGGTTCGCAGTAACCGCAACCGGTACAGCGCGGTTCAGTAGTGTTGATCAGTTTTTGGATCTCGGCTAAGATTTCATCGGGGTTGGCCGGGTTTTTTAAGGAAGTATCCAAGATCCATTTGGCATATTCGACCTCGGTCTCCGAAGTGAAACCGATCAAAATATGGACGTTGTCCAAAGCCATTAAATATCTTAAGGCCAGTTCCTTGAGGTGTTCATCGGTTGCCAAGAATCCTCCGCCCAGCGGGTTCATGGCAATCACTTTGATCTTTTTCTCGGTAGCATATTTAACCGCGGCCATTCGTGTCAGGTTAGTGACATTCAAAGGCATAGTGACGGTTTCAAAACAGCCCGATTCTAAAAAACGGATAATCGTTTCCGAGTTGGCATGGGTTGTAATGCCTAAATGTTTGACTCTTCCGGCTTTCTTTTCCTTTAAAAACCCTTCGTACCAACCATCCGGTTTAAAGGCTTCTTCAAAATGTTGTAGCGTATGGCAGACCCATAAATGATAATAATCAACTTGTGAAAGTCCCAAGCGAGTTAGTGATTGATTAAAGATTTGCTCAAATTGGGCTGAAGTCCTCACGCTAAAGCCTTTATCCGGGACAAATTCCCCCAGGCCCATTCGGCCGTCAGCGGTAGCGCTCTTAATCGAAATCAAGGTCCGGTCACGATAGTTGTTATAGTTTACAGCCGCCCCTACCCAAGCCTCGGCATTCTCGGTATCATTTTGGAGCCGGTAAGCAGGAGCAGTGTCTATGTAATTAAAACCGTAATCAATCGATTTCCTAATGATTTTGGCGGCGGTATCCCGATCCGGGAGGCGCATCGAACCGACGATGATTTTATTCATTTCCATTAGTAGCTTCTCCTTTGAAAAATATGTCAGATTAGATTTCACATATCTCTTTGCATTTATATAAATGAATTTAATGCCATGGCTTACTAGATGCAAGTTTGAATTTAGGCGCCGGGTTGCTCATCAATTTGTTTTTTCCGTTTGAAAACGGATGATTTTTACTTCGATTACCTGGAGATTACATGATAGCTCATTCATGTCCCGGATCACCAGATCCCGGTGCTGTTCCAAGATTAAGCGCCGCTTTGTAATGGCCGAATCACCTTCACTATACCATGAGGCAAATTCGACCATCTCCTTAATTACCAGTGAATATTTCCCTTAGATATAATTTTTGTTAAAATTTTACTCAATTCATCAAATTTATATGGTTTGATAACTACTCCGGCAAAACCGTATTTTTGAAATTCCGCTATGATCGGATCATTGGCGTAACCGCTGGAAACAATGGCTTTTATTTCAGGATCAATCGCTAAAAGATGGGTTAAAGCCTCTTGCCCTCCCATCCCGCCGGGTATCGTCAAATCCATAATCACCACATCAAAAGGTTGTCCGTTTTCAGAGGTTGATTTATAGATTTCAACGGCCTCGTTGCCATCTTTAGCCAAAACCACTTGATAACCGAAGTAGGTTAGCATTTCTCCAACTACTTTACGGATCATTTCTTCATCATCCATCAATAAAATCCTACCATGGCCGGTCTGAGTAGGTTCGGGTTTAGGTCCGTTTTGATCCGGTTTAATGCCGGAAGCCGGTAAATAAATAAAAAAGCTCGTCCCTACATCTTCAACTGATTCAACTTCGATGTAACCGTCATGTTTTTTAATGATGGAATAGGATGTCGCTAAACCCAAACCTGATCCGGAAGGTTTGGTTGTAAAAAACGGATCGAAGATTTTGAACAGATTTTCGCGGGGGATTCCAATTCCATGATCCTTGATGATTATTTTAACATATTGACCGGATTGGTAGCGAAGATCGTTTTCAATAATTGTATTTTCGGCATAAACTTCAATTAACCCTCCCTTAGGCATAGCCTGTTTAGCATTGATAACAATATTATTAAGCACTTGGCTGATTTGGCCGGCGTCAATTTCAACCGTTTTTAGATCTTCATTTATTTTATAGATACTTTTAATGTTGGAACCGGTTAAACAAAAATTAACCGTGTCTTTGATTAAGTCAGCGATCGAAGCTGCCTGTTTAACCGGAGCCCCGCCTTTGGAGAAGGTGAGTAATTGCTTTGTGAGTTCGCTGGCCTTACGAGTGGTCTCTACTGTTTCATTCAGGTATTTTTTGATGTCGTTCCCATGTTCCAGTTTGATCTGGGCCAGTTGGAGGTTGGCCAAAATTCCGGCAAGGAGATTATTAAAGTCATGAGCGATACCTCCGGCTAAAATCCCTAGGGAATCAATTTTTTCAGTTTTAAGCAATTCGGTTTCGGTCTTAAGCTTCTCAGTGATATCTTGAAAGACAATTACCAATCCGATGTTTTCGCCGGATATTGATTTGATTGGGGCGCAGTTACTGTTAATAAAAAGTTCTTTTAAGTCTTTGGTGATCAGTACCGCAGTGTCCAAGCGAATCATTTCGTTATTATTAATCGTTCTTGCGACAAGATCCTCATAGGGTTCACTGGTATGGTCATCGATTACATAAAAAATTTTACTAAATTGTTCTCCAAAAGCTTCTTTCTGTGTCCAACCGGACAATCTTTCCGCGGTCTTGTTCATTAAAATGACTTTTCCGGTATTATCGGCTGCAATTACGCCGTCGCCAATGGATCTCAGGGTAACTAACAACAATTCCCGTTCGGTAGTTAGGGAGGCCTCCATTAGCTTACTATCGGAGATGTCACGGAGATATACCGAAAGCCCTTCCAGAGAGGGGTAGGCGTGTACCTCGAGCCACCGGTTAATGGTTGGCCAGAATTCTTCAAAATGGACTGCGGTAATTTGCTCAGCCGCTTGCTGTAAGAGATGGGTAGAGTTTGAATCAAAGGCACTGGGAAAAGCATCCCAAATACTTTTACCGATAAGCTCATCTTTTTTTTGTTTCCAGAGGCGTTCAGCTTTATGGTTGATATATGAGAACCGCCATTGGCCGTCTAGGATAAAAAAAGCATCGGTAATATTTTCTAGAATGTCCGAGAGTTGATGTTTGGAGCGGGCTAAGTTCCCCAAAAATTCTTTTGAGAGGGTTAGCTGGCGGATATAATTGAGGCCTTGAGCCCTTTTAAGTTGGCTTATTTGGTTGGGAACCGGCAATTTATATCTTTTCATTTTAGTTCACCCGGGCTCCGGGATTCTTCCTCCATATTTAGTAATTTGTTTTTGTAAAGTTCTTCAAATTTAGTAAAATTCCTATTAAAGAGTTAGTAAATCAGTTACTATGGGGGAGTAAATATTTTGATGGGGACAAAAATATTTGCCAAAAAATGTTTAAAACCCGATTTTTTCTTGCAGTTTCGGGATTCCTGTGGTAAAATCAAAGGTAGAATGTGGTAAAGTGTTGTAATTACTTAGAATAATAACGGTTTAAGTCTTAAGCCAAAGGAGCGCCTAAAAATTGCCTGTAATGGAAGGCGTCTTTAAAGATCTTTTTACGAGATTAATCAAAATTTTGATCTTTTTTTTAATCCTCGCAGTATTCAATTCTTTCCTGCAGGTATTTGTCATCTTTCAGTGTCAAGAAATTAAAAAATTCCAATCCCAAATCGAACTTTTAGAGAAAGATATTAGCCGGATTAAGGTGGAAATAGCTTCGTTGGAATCTTTCGATCGGATTCAAACCATTGCTTTGAATGAATTGGGAATGAGGGCGGCAGATACCGATGATTATCATTGGATTGAAGCTTTGCCGGTGGTGAACAGGGATGCCCCTGAGCGGAACATTGATCCGCAGGAGACGGCCAATGCGGATCTTTGGGGACATTTCTATCAGTGGATAGGGAATGTCGGGAAAACGATGGCGCATTCGTTGTAACTTTTTTAATAATTTATTTGATTATAAAGTTAACTCGGGTAGTTAAAATCGACTCACCTAGCCTCTCTATAATGAAGCAATACTGAAAATCGTGTCAATAGAGAGGGAAGGCGGATCAAGAATTGTAACTACATACGCGATTTGACGTGGGGTGAGTCGTTATTAAATCTGGGTCGGGCATTGATGCTGAATAAAGTTTATAATCAGAATAATTTAAAGCTAAAGCTCGCCAATGGCGGGTTTTTTATTTTTTATGAACCTTTTTCTATTTTACTGTCTCTTATCTAGTAAAAGGCGCGCCCAAAAGGAGGGGATCAATCCCTTGGAACAGCTGAATTTGGTCAAACGTTGTCAAAACGGGGATAAACAGGCTTTTGAAGAACTTTATCACTTGTATAGCGCTCAAGCATTAAAAACAGCTTATTTAATCTCTGGCCACCGGGGAGTTGCGGAGGACATTGTCCAGGAAGCATTTATTCAATGTTACAAGGAAATTAAGCAATTAAAAGAGCCTGGCGCGTTTTATGCTTGGTTTTATAAAGTCCTGCTTCGCTGTGGTTGGAGGATGATGGCTAAATACCAAAACAAGAATTCGCTCACAGTTTTCCTCGGGAATTATGAGGCAGCCGATGGTAACTTTTATGTGGATGACTGGGTTGAGGCCAGAGAGGTTTACGATCTGGTTGTAAAGGCTCTGAGAAAGCTTAAAGCGCCGCTACGGGCAGCGGTTATCCTTTATTATTACAACAATATGACGATTGCGGAGATTGCCCGGGTTTTAGGCTGTGTCCAAGGAACCGTCAAATCACGCCTCCATAATGCCAAAAAAGCTTTGGAAAAGGAACTGAGACAGTATTTTCAGGATGTTCAGCCGCTAATTGGTAGAGAAAAACAAAAGGAGCAGATTGCTAATGGATAAGCATATTCAAATGGAACATGTTATCAAAGCTGCGTTACAACGTAAGGTTGAAGGAATAGAAGCGCCGACGGATTTGTTAACAAGGATTAATGCAAGCCTGGCCAATATTTCAATCAAAACAAAGCGTGAAACTTCAAGTTATCGATCCGCTTGGAGAGCCGCTGCTGTGGCCGTTACGGTTATAATTGTTTCAGGGTTGATGCTTTTGACATTTTCAAAAGAAGCAAGAGTGATGGCGGCGCAGCTGGCTAATTCTATAAAGAAAATATTTGTGGTCGAGAAGGCCGGTGACAGTTACCGGGCGGTAGTAAAACCGGTCGATGAGTTTAAGCTGTCCCTGGGGCTATGTGAGAAAGCCAGCGGTTTGGATGATTACAGGCTTGGTGAGAAGGTGGAGTTTCAGGTCCATTTTCCCGAAGTTTTGGAGGGTTATCAATTAGATTTTCGGGTAATTGGTGTAAAGCTTGATCAAAGAATGGATGTTGACAGCTTCCGGCAATTGAAGGACCAAATCGTACTGGCGATCCATGACGACCGGGCGTTGGAAGATATGAAAATATATGACGCCCATCGGTACACTGGGGCTTTTTACCATAAGGGTGGCGCTATGATTGGAATATATGTCATGGGCAGGGCTTATCGGATTAGGAATTGCGTGAACAAAAAGGTGACAATCCGGGACTGTGAAGGTTTTTGGCTGGAGCACCCCAGGCGTCAATATTTTGAGGATGAGAATGCTAAAGAGCAGAACCTACAAGTTAGGCACAGCCTTTTTTGGGTGAAAAACGGCCGGGGGTTTTATTTACGCCCGGAGGGGGAGGATGATATTACTTTTGATGAAGCGATCCGGATTGCGGAGCTGTTTGTGGAGGGGTACTAGGAATACCATCCAAACTACCACGACCGCCAAACAAGCATAAAAAAGGATTATAAAGCTGCGAAATCCAAAACCGTACAAGGCACCAAAAAGGTGAATCAAGACATAAAAAAGTGTTTAAAGGCACAAAAAACAAAGTTCCGAGATGTAAAAACTGTTAAACAAAAGGCTGTCAACAGTTTTAAAAACCTAAAAAACAATTAAGCCCGAATAACCATAAAGAGTTATTTTTCAACCGGGGCGTTGACGATCACCTCCAGTTATATTATAATTAACCTAAATTTACGTTTTGAACGACTTTGAAGGGGAAGAGTACCATTTGCGATAGGCTGTAGAGAGCCGGGACAGGTGCAAGCCGGCGCTGAGGCGGAATGGGAAGATCACCCCGGAGTCGCGTTTCGAACCGTTTTAAGTAGTAGAAAACGCCGGCCTTCACCGTTACCGAAGCGAGAGTGAAAAGCAAATATTGCTTTTAAACCGGGTGGTACCGCGGGTTTAAGATCCGTCCCTTTTGAGGGGCGGTTTTTTTATTAAGTTTAAAGAGTGAATTGTGTAAAGGGTTTTTACACCTCACTGACTGAAGAATTCGGATAAAATATTGGTGTTTGTTGAAAGGAGCATCTGGGATGGGAAAATTTTGGGAAGTTGATACTAAAACTCCGGTTAATGCCAGAGAAGAAGCGGCTTTAAAGCATTGGCAGGCTGAAAAGGTACCGGAACGAAGCATTACCGAGCGGGAGGGAGCGCCGCGGTTTGTCTTTTATGAAGGACCGCCTACGGCCAATGGCAAACCAGGGATCCATCATGTGTTGGCTCGTACTTTAAAAGATACGGTATGCCGATATCATACCATGCTTGGTTTTCAGGTTAACCGTAAGGCTGGTTGGGACACTCACGGACTACCGGTGGAGATTGAGGTTGAAAAACAATTAGGCCTCTCCTCCAAGCAGGGGATTGAGGCTTATGGAATCGAACCTTTTAATAAAAAGTGCCGGGAGTCCGTCTTCACCTATGAGAAAGAATGGCGGCGGATGACGGAGCGGATCGGTTATTGGCTGGATATGGATCACCCCTATATTACTCTGGATAATAACTATATCGAATCGGTCTGGTGGATCTTAAAACGCTTCTTTGATGAGGGACTGATTTATGAAGGCCACAAGATTATGCCTTATTGTTCCCGTTGCGGGACGCCATTGGCCTCCCACGAGGTTTCATTAGGGTATAAGGATGAGACCATTGATTCGGTTTATATCCGGATGAAGGCCAAGGGCAAAGAGGGCGAGTATTTCCTAGTCTGGACCACTACCCCCTGGACCCTTCCGTCCAATGTGGCTTTGGCAATTAATCCGTTATTTACCTATGTCCGGGTGCGGCGGCCGGATGATCCGGCGGTCTATATCTTAGTGCGGGATCGGGTCGAGGTCGTATTGGGCAAAGACGCCGAGATAATTGAGGAAATTAAGGGCGAAGCCTTGGTTGGCCTGGAGTACGAGCAACTTTTGCCTCTGGTTAAAGTGGAAAATGAAAATGCTTTTCAGGTATACGGAGCCGACTTTGTTTCCACCGAGGACGGTACCGGAATCGTCCATATAGCGCCCGCCTTCGGTGAGGATGATTATCAGTTAGGGAAGAAATACGGCCTCCCCGTTGTCCAACCAGTTGATAAGGAAGGTAAGTTTACGTTGGAAGTAACCCCTTGGGCCGGCCGGTTTGTCCGCGAGGCCGATCTTGATATTACCCGCTATTTGAAGGCGGAAGGCAAATTATTTAGCAAAGAGCGGTTAACTCATTCCTATCCATACTGCTGGCGGTGTGATACTCCATTGTTATACTATGCCCGCAAATCATGGTATATTGCGACTACCAAGTATAAGGACCGTTTGATCGCCAATAATAAACAGATCAACTGGTTCCCGGAACATGTGGGGAAAGGCCGTTTCGGCAATTGGTTGGAGAACCTGATCGACTGGTCACTTTCCCGGGATCGTTACTGGGGAACCCCGTTGAATATTTGGCGTTGCGAATCCTGTGGTAAATTGGATTCGGTCGGTTCCAGGCAAGAATTGGCCGAACGGGCGGTGGAAAAAATTGCCCCGGCCACAATTGAACTGCACCGGCCGTATATCGACCAGGTACACCTTACCTGCGCATGCGGCGGTACAATGACCCGGACCTCAGAAGTAATCGATTGTTGGTTCGACTCCGGTTCAATGCCTTATGCCCAGTGGCACTATCCTTTTGAGCACCAGGACGATTTTGACCGGCTCTTCCCGGCTGATTTTATCTGCGAGGGGATCGATCAGACCCGGGGTTGGTTTTATTCGTTGTTGGCCATTGGGACCTTCCTGTTTGACCGGCCTGCCTTTAAAAATGTATTGGTCAATGATTTGCTCTTGGATAAAAACGGGCAGAAGATGTCCAAATCCCGCGGGAATGCGGTCGATCCCTGGAAGTTGATTGAGAAATACGGGGCCGACGCCACCCGTTGGTACTTGATGGCTGTTTCGCCACCTTGGACGCCGACGCGTTTCGATGAAGAAGGTTTGAAAGAAGTATCCGCCAAATTTTTCGGGACTCTCCAAAACGTCTACTCATTCTTTACGCTATACGCCAATATCGACCACGCCGATTCGGCATCCTATGAAGTGCCGGTCCCAGAGCGGGAGGAGATTGACCGCTGGGTGCTCTCGCGTTTGAATACGGTTATCGCTCAAGCCAGGACAGATATGGCAGCTTACGATCTGACCCGGGTGGTCAGAATGATACAGGATTTTGTGATTGACGACGTTTCCAATTGGTACGTCCGCCGCTGCCGAGACCGTTTTTGGGCTTCGGGAATGGGCATCAGTAAAAAGGCGGTTTACCGGACCCTTTGGGAGGTCTTAATTACCACCGCCAAACTGATCGCGCCGTTTGCGCCCTTCCTGGCGGACGAGATTTATCGGAATTTATGCCAAGGGGCACGAGGCGCCAAAGACTCGGTTCACCTGGAGCTATATCCCGAGGCGGATCAAAGTATGGTCGATCACAGTCTCGAAGAACATATGGGATTGGTGATCGCTCTGGTTTCCCTGGGCCGGGCGGCCCGGAATAAAGTCCAGATTAAGGTGAGGCAACCATTGGCGGCAATCAAAGTCTCCCGTAGCAGCCAACCGATGCTGGATCCCATGTCCGAACTGGTAAAAGAAGAGCTAAATATTAAGCAGTTGGAATATATCGATAATCCGGACGAATATGTTTCTTATACGGTGAAACCTAATTTCCCAGTACTTGGTCCCAAATACGGGAAGTTGTTACAAGGAATAGCGGCCACTTTAGCTCAGAGTGACGCCGCAGCATTAGTGAGAACTTTACGGGAAAAAGGGACTATCGTTTTGGAGGTAAACGGCGTTCCAGTGAACTTAACCGGTGATGATCTTGAGGTTCGGGTGGAAGATAAAGAGGGTTTCGCAGTCGAAATGGATCGCGGCCGTTATGTAATCCTGGATATTCGTTTGAATAAAGCGTTGATTGGTGAGGGCCTGGCTCGCGAGATAGTCTCCAAGGTTCAAAATATGCGGAAAAGCGCCGGATTTGAATTGACTGATCGGATCAGACTGGAGTATCTGGCTGATGACGAAGTAGCTGCAGCGGTGGAAGATTTCCAGGACTATATTAAATCCGAAGTTTTAGCGGTGGCAATCGAACGGAAGCTAGAAACAGGTGCTGTATTCGAAAAGTGGGACATTAACGGCCACCCGGCGGAGTTGAAGGTAACCCGGGAAAAGTAAATCTTTAATCAGCAAGCTGGAGTAGGAAGATCATCCCTGGAATGGTGACTATTGACAGGATAGTGGAGAGGAACACGGCGCTAGAAGCCAGCAGGGCATCGGCGCCGTGTTTTTCCGCAAAAACCGCAACCAAGGCTGTAGCCGGCATAGCGGAGGCGAGCACCGGAACCCCGAGGATTATCCCCTTTACCCCCAATAACATCAACAAGCCGCCTACGGCTCTCATAATGAAAAACTCATGACGATTAGTTATTTGTAAAGGAATTGGCTGATAATTATTGAAATATATTACATTATTTTGGAATCCCACTTCAGGTTAATCCCATTAAATTTCATTTTAAAAGGAGAATCAATGCAGCAAAACATCAAGGGAATTATTTTTGATTACGGCGGGGTAATAAGTTATCCTCAAAATGAAGTTTACATTGGGAAAATAATGAGGATCTTAAATCTTAACGATCCGGAGAGCTTTCAAAATGCTTATCGGTTTTTCAGGGTTGAATACGACTCCGGTTTAATTAGCGGCATCGAGTTTTGGGCTAGGCTAATCGAACATTTTGGATTAAGTCTCACTAGGGAACAAATCCAAGGCTTAATTGAGTTGGATGTCTTAAGTTGGACGGTGATTAACCAGGAAACGATCGAGTATATTAAGGATTTACAAACAAAAAGAATAAAATTAGCTGTCCTTTCCAATATGATTTGTGACGCATTAAGATATATCGAACAAAACCATAATTGGTTAAACTATTTTGAACACCGGTTTTTTTCATGCGACCTTCAGATGTGCAAACCTCAACTTGCAATTTACAAACATTGCCTCGATGAAATGGGATTGGAGCCGAACGAGTGCCTATTTATAGATGATACTCAGGAAAACCTAGATGGAGCCGCAAGGTATGGTATAAACACCCTGAGGTTTGAAAGTGTGGAGTTGTTGAGAAAATCTCTAAACCTGCATATTTATTTGCTCAGGCAAGAACAGTTTTCCTAATCTTTATAAAATAAGCATTTATGGATTAACCTTGCTAATTATCACTGATACCGTCAAGGATTAATTAACAGTGGAGGTTCCCTGGTTCGGCCTGATCTATTATGGAATCGCCGGGTACTTTATGTGGAAAGCAGTTAGTTTGATTCGAAGCGGTAAGGTTTCAACCGAATAACTGTTACCTGATAGCTATCCCTTTAACTCCTTTGGGGCTAATTCTTGAAACAATAGTTTTAAAGTACGACTGGCCAGCTGTTGAAGACCGGCGGGTGGCGTTTTTTTCGGTTAGCTAGACTTTTTCAATCGTGAAAGGTGTGAAAACACACGGATTGAAATCATATCGACCACAAATTTCCGTCTTTTCCGGTTTCGCGATTTACCGTTTTTCTCTCTTTGGGCGGCGGAACCTTAAAATTTAGGCATTACATTTTTAACCTGCCTTAAGGAAGATCCGTTTAATCTGTTGAATCTTGGTTAAAATCGCCGCTAAGGTGGGAACATAAATACCGGGTGGTTTATATTTTAAAACGAAAGCTTGCACAAGCTTTATTTCGAAAACTAATTGAGGTCGAGTATAAGTTGGAACGGGCTAACCTGGCTGATTTCATGCAATTAATTCAAAATCCAACCCGCTTAATCTTTCTTAACTTTTTAAGTGGTTTGGCGAGAGGGTTTGGGATCGCTATCGGACTCACTATTATAGCTAGTTTATTCTTAGTGCTCCTTACCAGGTTGGCGAGTTTGAATTTGCCGGTTATCGGGAAATATATCGCCGACCTGGTAAGGATCGTTAATCAACAATTACGGTTATACTCATGAAGGGAGTAAAACAATGAATCATATGCAACTAAACCACTTTCGGGAACGTTTATTATCGGAAAAGAGGCATCTTGAGGAGGAGATCCAAGCTTCAAACCGGTTTAACCTTGAGGAACCTCTCACCGGTTCAGTCCAGGAATTATCGGCTTATGACAATCATCCGGCCGATTTGGGTTCGGAGACTTTTGAACGGGAGAAGGATTTAGCGTTATGGAATAACACTCACGAGATTTTACAGAGAATCAATGAAGCCCTCGACCATATGGATAAAGGTATTTATGGAATCTGTGAAGATTGCGGCCGGGAGATCGATTACGAGCGGTTGGAAGCGATTCCATATACCACTTTGTGTATTCATTGCCAACATCAAGAAGAAGACAACCATCAGTCGCGAGAACGCCCGGTTGAGGAGGAAGTGCTCAGCCCACCCTTCGGCCGTACTTTTTTGGATGAAACTGATGTGGTAGCCACCGATGGGGAAGATATTTGGCAAGATGTCGCTAGGTATGGCACCTCGGAGAGCCCTTCCGATCTAGGGGGAGTCGCCGACTATGAAGACGCCTATCTTGGATCCGAAGAGGAACGGGGCATTGTCGAAGAAATTGACAGTATTATTGATGTCGGCCCGGACGAGATTGCACCCCGGCCCCGTGAATATCCGGATTTAGTTAAAGAGTAAAAGGGTTTTTAGTCAAAGAGTAGAATAAATGTTCAAATAATAAGTCGAAAGTCAAAGAAAATAGGACTTTAGACTTACTCATTCGTTCTTAACTTTGAACTTTTTTGAAAAAGGGGTTACTTTCTTGCCATATTTCCTGTTGACCTTATTAGTATTAGTCATTGACCAGCTGGCTAAGGTAGTTGTAGTAATGAAGTTGGAGCCTTTTCAAAGTGCCTGGGTGCTAAAGAATATTTTTTCAGTCACCTTTGTCCGAAACTATGGGGCGGCCTTCGGCATTTTACAGTCCCAAACCGTACTGCTCATAGTTTTATCCTTAGCGGTAATCATTTTTGCATGGTTTCAACGGGATAAACTGAAAGGTTATCCTAAAGTTTTCCAGATTGGATTAGGGCTGGGCTTGGGGGGCGCATTAGGCAATCTGGTAGATCGGATTCGCCTGGGCTATGTTATCGATTTCTTGGATTTTCAGTTTTGGCCGGTTTTTAATTTGGCTGATGTCGCCATTGTCGTTGGGGTTGGCTTGGTAATTCTCGGCCTCTACTTTGATCAAACGGAAAGCCGAAAAAATTCCAGCGAGGGACCGCCAGAGATTTCCCATGGAACTGTTAGCAAGGAGGATGTTTAATGAGACCGGTTTTATTTGAGGTACTAGGATGGCCGATTCATTCTTATGGGTTAATGTTAGCAATCGCCTTTTTAATTGGGATTTACGGGGCGGGTCGTTCCGCTAAAAAAATTGGGGTTAGTTTTGATACCATTATTGATTTAGGAATGTGGATCCTCATTGGGGCAATTGTCGGATCTAGATTGGCTTATGTTGTTACTGAGTATCAATACTACCTAAAATACCCTTGGGAGATCATCTTAATCAATTCTGGTGGTTTGGCTTTCCATGGCGGGCTATTGGGCGGATTTGGGGTCGGTTTTTGGTATTTGAAACGAAAAAAGATTTATCCTTGGAAATTGGCTGATATCATAGCCCCCTTTATTGCTTTGGGTTATGCGGTGGTGCGGATTGGTTGTTTCCTCAAAGGATGTTGTTATGGCAAAGAGGCTACGGTATCCTGGGCGCTTCCTTGTTCGGGGAATGATCATTTACTGCGCCATCCCACGCAGATCTATTCGATGATTGGAAGCTTATTGATTTTTCTGGTATTGTGGAAGTTTCGTAATCATAAACGGTTTCCCGGATTTCTTTTTGTTTTATATATCGGATTATACTCCATTATGCGTTTTACAGTTGAATTTTTCAGGGTAGCCCCAATGGTTTTTCCCTGGTTAAGTTTGGCACAGTTAGTTTGTATCATTTTAGCAGTTATAGCTTTCGGTTTAATTTTTTGGATTGACCGGCGTTTTAATCAAGGAAGGAGAAATCCTGATGCCACAGCGGATCTTAACCGCTAATCAGGAAGTGGTTGGGAAACGGCTTGACCTTTTTCTAACCCAAACGGGAATTTGGCCGTCACGTTCTTTTGTTCAAAAAATCATCAATAACGGTGGCGTAGCCATTAATGATAAAATTCTAAAAGCCAGCTACCATTTGGAAGAAGGGGATCGGCTTATTGTAACCTGGGAAGGCCCCAAACCTTTGGTGGCTGAGCCGGAAGCGATTCCGTTAGATATATTATATGAGGATTCAGACCTGGTGGTAGTAGCAAAACCGAGAGGGATGGTGGTCCACCCAGCTGCGGGAAATTATCGGGGGACCCTGGTCAATGCTTTACTTGAACATTGCCATGATTTATCCGGTATTGGCGGGATTATCCGGCCTGGAATCGTGCATCGGTTGGATAAGGATACTTCTGGAGTACTGGTGGTAGCTAAGAATGATTTTACTCACCTAAACCTGGCCGCCCAGATTAAATCGAGGTCGATGAAACGGATCTATCAGGTTTTAGTCCATGGGATCCCCCCGGAAAGCGGACGGATCGAAGCACCCATTGGCCGACATCCGGTTGAACGAAAAAAAATGGCGGTAGTGGCTAATGGCAAACCGGCAGCCACCAATTATCAAACAATTGAATCTTTTTCCGGTTACGCTTTACTGGAGGCCCGTTTGGAATCCGGCCGCACTCACCAAATTAGGGTTCATTTCAGCTATCTTGGATACCCGGTGGTGGGAGATCCGGTTTACGGCCGTAAAAAAGAAGCCGTCCCTATCAGGGGGCAAGCTTTGCATGCGGCAACTCTTGGCTTTATCCATCCCAGGACCTCTGAATACCTAGAGTTTTCGAAAACCATCCCCGATGAAATGGAAAAAGCGATCGATTGGTGCCGGAGGCAAAGGCATCCAAGATGAAGAAGGGAGGCTGAGTTTTTCAGTCTCCCCTCCGGGAGGAAAACTCATCCACGTACGGTAGGCCGGAATAAATCAAGTAAGCCCAAGGCGACATGAGCCAGGCCAAAACCAAGGATTCCAGCTCCAAATTTCTTTTTAAGCGTCAATGCTCCGACGCCGGAAACTGCAGCCCCGACTCCGGTAACCACCCAACTAGTAGTAGTTGCTTTCAAGTTAACACCTCCCTGATTAGCATCCCCGGATTGAACGATAAACCAGATGCCAAATTTTAAAAATTAATTTGGTGAGATTTTTAATTTTTTCCGAAGAAGGTCAGAAGTTGTTTTTTAGTTAAAGGCATTTTATTTTGTTGACGAATCAGGAAACAAATGATATACTTTTTTTAAATAATCAAGTAGAAGCCATCCGCTTCTCACCTGAACACTGAAGTGACGGGTTAATAAGCAATGTTTTTAACATTGATTTGATTGCGGGTGGTTTAAACCCGCTTTTTTTATTTGTATTAGGAGGTGTTCGCTAATTAGTAACGAGTTGCGAATTAACGAGGAGATCCGGGCCAGAGAAATCCGGGTTGTTAGCGCTGATGGAGAACAGCTGGGCATAATGTCGGTAAAAGATGCTTTAAAAATAGCTCAGGAAAAGGAACTTGATCTAGTTGAAGTGGCTCCCACCGCCAAACCACCTGTTTGCCGGATTATGGATTTTGGTAAA
The DNA here is from genome assembly GCA_023415835.1 of Bacillota bacterium. Lineage (GTDB taxonomy): Bacteria > Bacillota > UBA4882 > UBA8346 > UBA8346 > JAAYHS01. Next base: position 11,989 of record JAEZJK010000115.1, on the reverse strand, counting down.
TACCGTTATGAACAGAGTAAGCGAGAACGGGAAGCCCGTAAAAAGCAAAAAGTGATTGAGATCAAGGAAATTAGGATGACTCCGAAGATCGAGGCTCATGATTTTCAGGTTAAGGTAAAAGCTGCCCAAAAATTCCTGAAGGATGGGGATAAGGTCAAAGCGATGATTCGTTTCCGTGGCCGGGAGATTGTCCATGCTGAACTGGGCAAGATTCTTCTGATGCAACTCTTTGAGGATGTACGGGATCAAGCGGTAATGGAACGGGAACCAAAGATCGAAGGAAAAAACATGATTATGATTTTGGCTGGGAAAACAGAATAGATTAGAAAGGAGCATGGTAACATGCCAAAAATGAAAACTCATCGAGGCGCTGCCAAGAGATTTAAAGTTACCGGCAGCGGCAAGATCAAAAAGAGTAATGCCTTTAAAAGACATATGCTGGAGTCGAAAACTTCGAAACGGAAACGTGGGTTGCGTAAAGCCGAGATTATTAGTTCAGGTGATGAAAGAAGAGTAAAACGGATGCTTGGTTTATAAAAGCATCTGATAAAAATGTAATAATCCTTAGAAAGATGACAGGAGGAGGATTTTTATGGCAAGGGCAAAAGGCGGTTTCACCAGCCGTCATCGTCATAAAAAAGTTTTAAAATTAGCAAAAGGGTTTCGTGGTTCTAAAAGTAGGCTTTTTAGGCCGGCAAATGCCCAGGTTCTTAAAGCCTTAGCTAGCGCTTTTAGGGATCGTCGCGCTAAAAAACGCGATTTTCGAAAGTTGTGGATTACTAGAATCAATGCCGCAGCGCGGATGAACGGTATGTCTTACAGTACATTTATCAGCGGCCTAAAAAAAGCGGGGGTTCAGGTAAACCGTAAAGTATTGGCCGATTTGGCGGTCTATGACGACCAGGCCTTTAAAGAACTGGTTGGTATGGCTAAGTCCGGTAAGTAATAATAAGATTAAGGCCTCGAGAAAAATCGGGGCCTTTTTATTATTTAAATAAAAACCCGAATCGGTATCGGTTCGGGTTTTAGGCTTTAAATAAGGGACGGAAAGTGCTTTAGAATTGAATCACTAATAAATCGACCCGGCTGTCAACGGAGACTTTGCTATCGGCAGAACCGGAGATGAAGGGATATACTTTACCATTATCAATGGCGCTGATGTGATCTTCGCTGATTCCTTTCTTCACAAGGTAATCTTTAATTGCATCAAGGCGTTTTTTGGCCAAGTCCAAATTTTCTTGATTGGAACTATAGTCTTTAGTATTGGCGACCAGGATAATAAAGCTGTCGGTACTTTCCTGCAACATCGAAACGCTTTGATCAATCCTAGCGAGTTGAGTATTGCTCAGGTTCGACGATTTGTTGTCGAAGTAGATTGATTGGCTGCGATTGGCCCAGTTAGCGGGGTTGGTTTCCCAAATAGAGATATCAACCCGCCGGTTATACCACCAGGAAGACTCGTTATGTCCTTTTTTAACCGGATAATCTTCACCGTAAGCATTGATAGTAATTTTCTCAGGGTCAAAACCATTTTGGACTAAATATTTTTTAACGGTTTCAGCACGGCGTCCGGCTAAAGCTAAATTATATTCCCTGGTGCCCCGTTCATCGGCATGGCCGTCCAACACTAGATAGTAGTTTTTAAATTCCTTTAGCAAACCCAAGTTATAGTTCAGCCGGGAGTCTTGATCTTGACGGATATTAGATTTGTCAAAATCGAAAAAGATTGATTTCAACAATTTTTCTTCCATAATTTTTTCAATGGTAAAAGCACCGATTAAAACGCCGGATTTGCCATCGGGATTGGAGACGACTACGTCATAAGCACCGACTTCTTTGTTTTTTAGGTCGAAAGTAGCGGACATGTTGTTGTTGGAAACCACTTTGGTATCGGCGCCGGTTATTTCCTTACCGGACTTGGTAAGTTTCGCGGATGCTTTGGTATCGAAATTATCTCCGGTTAAAATTACGGTAACCGGTCCATCATTGGTCCCACGGTTGGGAATGACCATCTTAATCGACGGAGACTGGCTGTCAACTGCGAAAGCTTTGCTTAAAATACCGGATTGGCCATCGGTATTAACTACTTTTACGTCGTAGACCCCAGGGGTTGCACCACTAAGGTTCAGATCGCAGGTAATTTGAGATTCGGAAATTACGTTAACTTTACTGCCGTTAATCTCCGTTAACCCAGGGGAGCTTAAGGCGATCTTTGCGCCGTTCTTAAAGTTGGCTCCATTTATGGAAACCGATACCACGGTGCCTTTGAGCCCCATTTTGGGAATGATCGCTGAAACGATGGGAGCGGTTGCTACAACCGTAAATGTTCCCGGAGGGGAGGCCACTTTTTCCTTTTTGCTGATGGAACCGACATTATAGACTACCAGATCCCACTTGCCGACAGTTTTACCTTTTAAGTCCAGGGTGCAGGTGACTTGGTTTTTGGAAACTAGTTTGACATCGGTAGCGATAATATCGGATTCGCCGGTTTTAGTTAACTTCACAATAACCGACTTATGAAATTTTTCACCGTTAATAGTGATATTGACGCTCCCATTATTCCCTCCTTGGTCGGGACTGACCGAATTAAATACCGGGATCGGGCAGGCTGAGGCTATTAAAGAAAAACTAATCAGTAAAATTAAGACTAAGCTTAATGCAGTAAATAGTTTTAAGCGCATAACTCCACCTCCTGAAAAATATTATTTAAACTTAGATTCGATATTTGGTTGGAAAATTCCTCCTTTCCTAAATATAACCTTTCAACTAAAGCAGTCATTACTATAAATAGTATTGACTGGTAAAATATTTTAATTCCTCTTTATTAATCGGTAAAATGTAATTCATTAAATACATGTAATATTCAATCGGAATTGATATAAATTTGAATATACTATTCCATCCTTAAACCAGAAAGGCAAAGGGCAAATTACTTTTTTATTCAATTTCCGAATCAAGTGAAATATGCTGTGATAAAATGGGCGCGTCCACATAACATGTTGCGACATATATATATTCCCAGCGACTTTTTTTTATACGGAGAATGGTGAATGATTGTCGAAAAAAGCGTCGTTACTGTTATAATTTTTGCGCTTGGTTCATTTTGGGCAAAGGAATTTCATAGTGGTTAGCGAAGATTACAAAAAGATCATTTTTTTGGGAGGCAGAAAGATGTGGGATTTTTTTGTTAAAGGCGGTTTATTAATGGTTCCGCTGGGGCTCTGCTCATTTGCGGCAGCTGTTATTATTATTGAGAGGGTTTTATTTTTTTACTTTACTGATAGGGATGAAACTGAAAGTAAAGAAGGGATAATTCATTTTTTGAGCCAGGGAAAACTTGATGAAGTAAAAGGTATTATTCTCAAGTTAAATTCGGCAACGGCGCGGATTACTTCCGCGGCAATTGAACAAACCGCGAAAGATCGAAACCTATTAGAAACCGTCATCCAAGCAGCAGGCGATTATGAAGTAAAAAGGCTCCAACGCGGGCTTGGGATATTGGATACAATTGTAACCGCCAGCCCTTTATTGGGGTTACTTGGTACGGTAACCGGGATCATCCGTGCGTTTACCGCGCTGTCGGTTGGAGGGGGAGTGCAAGCTACTCAACTCAGTTTGGGAATTGCCGAAGCTCTTTATACTACTGCCTTTGGTTTAGCGATAGCGATTCCTTCATTGTTTTTTCTAAACCTCTTTTATGGAATTGCCGAACGCCGGGCTGAAAAACTGACCTGCGCCTGCCAAGAGATTTTGACAATACTCAACAAAGGTTAGGTGGTTCAAATGATATTGCGGGTCAAGCGGAGAAAACCAAGGATTGAAATTGTGCCGATGATCGATGTCATCTTTTTCATGCTGGTTTTTTTCTTTCTTTTTTCAACTTTAAAGACTGCCCAAAGCGGAGTTGACGTTGAACTTCCGAAAACGGTCAATATGGGTGAGGCCAAAGAAAATACCATTGTGATCAGCATTACTAAAGAAGAACGGATTTATTTCGGTAAAGATTCGGTGGGGCTCGAAGAATTGGTACGGAAAGCCTCAGTTGAACTGCAGCGGGATCCGGGAAGCCGTTTTGTAGTTAAACCGGATGCTGCGGTTCAATATGATGAGTTGATTAAAGTAATGGACGCCTTGGCCGGGGTCGGTGTAAAACAGCCTTTACTAGGGGTAGACCGGCGCCAAATCCCAAAATCCAATCTTGATACTCAAACGGAGCGTATTGGCGATGACAGTTTCTGAACGCCGTAATTATCAAGTGGCTGTATTATTCTCAATTATTCTGCATCTTTCACTGGTGCTGATTGTTTTTCCAATGCAACTGCTCTCGGTTCCGCCCGGGGTTGAAGAGGTAGCGGTGGGGATTTATGAATTTACCGGTTCCGAACCGGAGCTTGTAACTACAGCCCCTGAGACGGAGGTGGCTATTGAACCGGTAAAACCACGGCCTAAACCTATTTCAAGCCAGCCTAAACCGGCAGTTCAAAACGGCCAGCAGCCAAAGAACGGACAACCGAATCAAAACGTAAAACCGGTTGAAAATCTTCCCAAAGCGTCAACCAGCCTTGGGGACGGCTCCGGAATGGTGATTGGTTTCGGCCAGCCTCCTGGATATCCCAAAAATGCTGAAAATGAAGGGGTGGAGGGCGAGGCGCTGGTTCGTGTCTTCGTTAAGAAGGACGGAGCTTTTGAATTTGCTAAATTAATAAACTCTTCCGGTGACTCCCGTTTGGATAATGCCGCCGTTAACTCAGTAAAACGAGAGTGGGTTTTTAAACCCAATACCGAAGATTATTACCTTGATATCATGTTTTCTTTCTCCAAAAATTCCAGGCCCGATTATAAGCTGGTAAATTCCGCAACCAGGCCTTAAGGGAGGTCAAGATATGAAAACGAATTTTAAGGCAATAATTATTATTTTATCATTGCTATTGTATTTTTGTTATCATGTTGCGGCGGGTAATGAAGTTACGGATCTACTTATGTTAGAGAATAAATACATAAAGGTCTTTATTAATTCTGGGCCTGAGGAGACCGGGCGTTTTGCGGTGGATGTCGCCGAAGGTGACCCTTTGCGGGCTGATGATGATCGGAAACCGTTGATTTATGGGCATCCCAAACCATGGACTTCCTATACCACCATCCGGATTAACGGTCAGAATTATGTTTTTGGGAGGGCAACTAAAAAAAGTTCCGGCGCCGGAATACCCGGAGGAGAAATAATATTTGGCCCGGCATTAAATGGCAATCAATTGCTCACCCAATGCCAATATGGCCAGATAATGGCGGATCAGATTTTGGATATCGCCAGGAGCCCGAGTACCGGAGCGCCGGATACGGCGCGGATCATTTACCGGTTTACCAATCAAGGCTCGGAGCCGGTGGAAATTGGGGTCAGGACTCTGCTCGACACCATGCTCGGCACTAATGATGGGGCTCCGTTCCGGATTGGAGAGACCGAGATTATCAGCGATCTAAGCCTGAATAAGGATCAGTACCCCGATTTTTGGCAGGCTTTTGACTCTTTATCAAAGCCGTCGGTAATTGCGCAGGGTAGTTTAAAAGGCGAAGGGATAACCCAACCGGACAAAGTTATCTTCACCAACTGGGGTAAACCGGCCGCCAAACCATGGGATTTTCAACTGGAACCCGGCCGGGATTTCACCAGGTTGGGCGAGGATGAACTGGACAGCGCGGTGGCAATGTATTGGAACCCCAGAAAACTCAACCCCGGAGAAGAATATGAGGTTGTAATTTATTACGGCTTGGGCGGGATTTCCTTTGCCCCTGGGAACACTTTTTTGGGAATTTCAGCCCCGGCTGAAGTCCAGTATAACATCGGTAGTTCCCGTAATTATTCGGTAATTTTATACTTGGAACACCGTGGCGAAGCCAAGGCTAAAAATGTCAAAGTGAAGTTATCCCTTCCAAAGGGTTTAGAGACCACAACCGGTAAACCCGAAATTCACCTTAACGAACTGACGCCCGGAATCACCAAACAGTTCGTCTGGGAGATTAAGCCTAATGGTTCCTTTCAAGGCAATACCGCTTTTGAAATTAAGGTAATTGGCGATGGCCTGGAGTCAAACCAGGTAAAACGGGATATTAAAATTATCGGTCCACCCCTTTTGGAGGTTACCACTATTTATCCGGAACTCAAAATAGTCAATCATCGATTGGAGCCAAACCCATTTGTTTTGCCGGTTAAAATTAAAAATGTCGGCCAAGCAAAAGCTTACGGGATAAAGGCCCTCTTTAATCCAGGGGCTGGGATCCAATTGGCCAGTGGCGAACGGATTGAAAAATATCTTGCGGAGTTGGCCCCTAATAGTGAAGCAACTGTCAATTGGCAAATCTCACCTTTAGAAGGCGCAACTAAAGGCGATTTTCAAGTTGCCATATCCGGGTCTAATATTAAACAGTTAACATTTTCAGGGGAATTTTTAGTCCCGGCGCTTGCGGTGAAAATTGGTTTTACCAATCCCGGAACGCTCCGTCCCGGCCAAGTGTTCAATTGTGATTTATATGCCTTAAACTTGATGGGGGCTAAGAAATTTACTTTGGATGTTAAGTATAATCCGGAGCAGTTAAGATTGGTCTATATATCGCGGGGGACATTTTTAGTAGAGGGCCAGGATTTGGCATATTGGTCTAACGGTCAAATTGATCACGGTTCGGGCCAGGCAAAGCTGATCTATGGAATTCGGGACACTGCTTTTAACGGGGATGAAACGGTCTTGGCAAGGCTGAATTTTGTGGTAATTGGCGGTGGGACCGGGCAAATTGAGGCTGAAAATTTAGTGATTATCGACTCCGGGGAAGGGCAAATTCAATTTGAGCTAGATAGTATTGAATATAAAATAGAGGGGGATGGTAAATGAAAGGGTTTAAATTGGTGATGGTTGGATTAATGTTAGTATCATTACTGGCTGTATTTTCCTCCATAACCTCGGCGGCCGGCAGCCCTTCGGATGTACCAACTTCACACTGGGCTTATCAGGCTGTAAAGTTAATGGTTGACAAGGGATATCTTCAATTGTACCAAGACCAAAGTTTTCAAGGGGATAAACCGGTTGATCGTTATACTTTGGCAGTAGTAATTTCCAAAATTTTGAATGAAATTGCCACCGGAAGGGTGGGAAGCACCCAAGAAGACGTGGAACTATTGCGCAAACTCACCAATGAGTATTGGAGCGAACTGGTGGAGATGAACATCAAAGGAAACCAGTCCAACAAAAAAATGGAGAGCTTATCGAAACAGGATCAGATTTTAAAGGAAGATTTAACTCAAACTATGATAATGGCGCAAAAATTAACCGCTGAACAGATTTTGCTCCAAAAAGAAGTCCAGCAAATGCTGTCAGAAATCCAAACTCTTAGCACGAGAGTGAAACAATTGGAAGATGAGAATACCAGGCTAAAAGATGATATGGCGAGGCTAAGGGCTGAATACGAGGATACCAAAACCAAACAAAATCGATACTTAATTGCGGCGATAATCTTAGGGCTAGTAGGCGCAGCCAATTGACGAGTAATCAGTTTCCAGCATACAGTTGCCAGTTATCAGAGCCCATTTTTTAAAGGATAAAACAAGAATAGCTAGTAAAGATGTAAACTTTGACAAGGTAGGGGATTCCGTTATATGTCAAAGTTTTTTCTTTAACAAGCTGCTAAGAACTGGTTAACGATGTTTACGTTTGGTTACCATTATGTAAATCAGTTGAATTTTGGAAAATGAGTGAGTATAATAAAACTAGAGTGGGACAAAAAATAAAATGGATGGACGGAAAATGTCCCGCAAAGAAAAGGAGGTGAAAATCAATGGTATGCCCTGATTGCAAAAAGGATGTTAAGTACAACCGGATTTACTGCCCGCACTGCAGCGGAGAACTGGCGGTTGTCAACAAGAAGATGGTTGAAGCTTTTGCCCGGTAATTGAATATCAGCTAAAAATTTAAGGAGTGATTTTAAATGAAAAACCGTAGTTTTCAAAAGGAGCTTTCAACGAAGAACGACTACCCCGGCTTTGATAAAACTAGGAGTGAGAACCGATTAAACTCAACCAAACTAAACTGGACTATCCTATATGCTTTAGAATGCGGGATTAATTAACAAATTAACCCGCATTTTTTTACCCGGATTACCCAGATACCGCAGATACCTCAGATACAACTAATGTTGAGTATTGCGCTATTGGTTTTGGCCTTTAGCTTTTGTTTTTAAAGCTAATAGCTAACAATAATAATAATAGACGATGATCGAGAGGGCTGCCCTGAATAATAATAATTTTAAAATGGCTGCTTGTTGAATTCAAATTTTTAAAATTCTTTCAAAATAGTATATAATAGAAGGGAGGTGGTCAAATTGGGGAATATAATGCGTGAAGTCGGCCAAGTTACTGAGCTTTCTGGGCCTATGGCGAAGATAGTTGTCCGAAGGAGAAGTTCTTGTGAGAACTGCGGCGCCTGCGGTATGGGGGCCAGGCCGGAGATGAGCTTTTTACTAAACAACGATATCGGGGCCAAAGTCGGGGATCGGGTAGTAATCGAAATGCGTTCCAAGGCTTTGTTCAAAGCTGCTTTCCTGGTCTATACCATTCCCTTGGCAGCCCTGATCATTGGGTTCCTTTTAGGGCAATCAATTGGCATATCCTGGGGAATAAAACCTAATCAAGTGGAATTGACCGGTATTGGGACAGGCTTTCTCTTTTTGGGCTTTGCTTTCTTTACCTTGAGATGGCTCGATCGGTTGCCAGGTTTAGGTTCGAAGTTGCAACCTCAATTAGTGGCGGTGGTTGGCGCTGAAGATAGTTCTTGCTGAATGGCGATGGCTAAGATTTCGGCAAAAATTTCAACTGACCGGTAAACTTGATCAAGTTCCGAGTTTTGATTGCCGAACTCAATAATAACGGCATGATCCGATAGATGTTGATTATAACGGGCGTCCGAAACCAGAATGCCGTTGCTAAGATTTGGATAATAAAGATTAAGGGATTCGTTTAGTTTAGTAGCGAACTCGTGGTTCTTCTTCCAATTGGGGTGGGCTAGGCCCATTTTATCGCTCCCTACCACCATCATTACCGTGGCGACATCAGCACCCTTAACATTGCAGGTCGATTTCAACCCCGGAGTGGCGTCGCGGTGAACATCGAGTAATATCTTGAGGGAAGGATATTCTTTAAGATGTTTGATTAGTGTCAGTTGTGACCGTTGATAGGATTCACGGAAGGGGTATTGGTCGTGAATTTGGTCGCAATGAAGCGTTTTAATGCCGTATTTATCCTCCAACACCTTTTGCAAGTAATCCCCTACCTTAACAATATCACCTTTTTTATTTAACGAATGGTCCCTTCCGCTAAACGGGATATACGACTCCGAGGTATGAGTATGATAAATCAATACATATGGTTGAGCAAAACGCAAAGTTTTAATCTCCGGGACTGCTTCCGGAGAGGGAGGATATAATGGTTCTTTTACGATAGGCGGATAATTAACCGGTCCTGGTTTAACTCGGGAGAGCGCAAGTAAAGGCAGTTGCGCTTTTATAATTTCTTGGGGGGTAGCCCGATTAACGTTAGCCGCCAATTGCCAATAGAACTCCACCCAATTAAAATGAAATAAAGTAAACGGATCTTCTTCGCCGGCGGAACGATCTAAAACCGGGATCCCATTACGCAATATAAAACGGCTGGTTTGGGTATCAAGTTGAAAGAGGCGATTGCTAACCCTGGCAATTGTATTAGCTCTAGTTATATTTTGACTCACCGAGCCCATGATCATAACTGCCAATACACCTAAAAACATTAATAGAACGCCTAAAGCGCCGTAAGTAAACCAAAAAGGAATATCGTTTTGATCGTTTTTTTGGGGGGCTTCCGCCATTGGTTTCACCTTTCTTTAGCTTTATATTTTTATGCATTAATTTCAGGAATTTAGAACCGGTGCCAGGAAATGAAAAACATTGAAACAAAGTTGGTACTTTTTAGCGAACCAAGGAAACAATTGTTAGATTCTTTGATATAAGAGACTAAACCCGTATCGTAAAGAAATGCCATCAAAATGGTCGCATCGGGAAATTGATTGCATATAATTAGCAAGATAAAGAGTAAAAATAGGCGGAGGTATTTGGATGTTTTGTAAAGATTGCGGCGAAAAAATCCATTCGTGGCAGGAGTATTGTAAACGGTGTGGAGCAGCTTTATTTAAAAGGGATCATACTCCGGCTTCAGACAAACATTCATTTGCGGGGAGATTTTTTAAAAAAGCTAAATAGATGTGAGTTTTACGAATCCTCACTTAAGCGGCGTTCTCAATTCCGTCGCCCAGGTCAAGGGAGTAGTAAGCCTTATGAACGCGCTTACGTTCATAATACGCATGGTCATCGCGTTTGAATTGTGTAAGCGTTTCTATAATCTCGTCTTGTACTTCAAGAAAGGTGTCCGATGTATATGCTGGGTAATAATCCCGCAGATTGATGGTTCTCATAGTCAATCCTCCGTTTCGATTTTTGAAATGGGAAAATCGAAACGGAGGCGCGGGGATCGGCATCCGGGGCAATATCGCACTTCGAGCCAAGTCGGCCCGAAGATGCAGAGAGGCATGTCCCATAAAACCGCTTGATAAGGTTTACGAACGGTCATAAAAGGGCATAAAAAAACATCTTACGGGAATATCCCCGAAAGATGTCGAACAAAAAATGTGTAGAATAGCCTCTTGTTAATCTTTGCGATTTTTTGAAATTATGTAGGATTAGAACTTCTGCTATATTTGGCCGCTACGGTCAGGTAGCGGCCCCTCACGAACAGAAAACAGCGGTTTTGGATACATGAAAGCCTCCTATCTCAAAGCCGCCGCTAATAAGCATGAGGTAAAAAAGGACGCACTTATCACGTCCTCGGGAATCTCCTTTTTAAGAAACACGGCGGTTTTGATTTTTGCTTTCAAAACCGCCGTCTATTTTATAATTGTTTTTTTGCACAACTATTCAGCCACCATGACAACGGTTTTTTTATTTCCGTTGTCTGGCGGCATTTTGGGGTGGAAACTATTTTTAGGGTTCTTTTCACTGCTTTATCTCTCTTTTGCATAGGCGGTAGCGTCCGGCGCTATTATTTTTTCCGTAGTACGAAAGCAATAAAATTCAGATATTTCCCGCCGCCTGCATCCATTGTTTTGCGGCAATGAACCGCAATCTCATTTTCTTCTTGGTTCAGCCAATCCACCCAAACGTTCTCGTTGCTTTCCATCTCGTATATGGAAATTACCTCTGCATCACGGCTGCTATTCACTATTTCCGTCCAATAAGCAATATCACGCAGATAGGCAAGCTGCTCCGGTGTCCACGAGAGAAGCAATTCTTTCGGCAGGTTATCATGGCAATCTTTTTTCAGGCCGGGTACGCAGCAGTAAATATATCCACCGTGTTTGACAAAGGGCAGTAGTTTTTCGTCCAAGTATTTTGGGTCACGTCCCCAAAAGTTATAGGAATCTGTGCTGACTACCGCATCGAAAAATTCTTTTTCAAAGGGCAAGGCGGTGGCGTCAGCCTTAACGGGTGTAATCTGTTCAAGGGTTAATCCCATTTTATAAAAAAAACTACGGTTTTCCTGCGGCTCACTCCACAAATCGGCGGCGTAAACCTTGAAGCCATAATCTTTTACGAGCATAACACTTGTATGCCCTTGCCCACTTCCGAGGTCGCAGACGAGACTTCCGGCAGGGATTTTATGATTTAGCAGCATTTCTTCCTGCAATTTGAATGGGTTAGGCCCCATGGCCGTAGCCAGTAATTCGGGGGTATTGTACTTTTGGCTTATTGGATACTCCATTGTAATTGCTCCTTATCTTTATTTGCTTTATTATTTTACATGGTTATAAATTTAATTAAGTAACCTCTATTCAAGAACATATGTTCATGGTAATATCTTGATGAGAACATTTGTTCGGAGGTTAATAAAATGCATAAAACTAAAACCGTTCTAAAGAAACGAAAA